>JACDNU010000050.1 GCA_017656505.1 Archaeoglobus sp.
GGAAAAGAAGGCTTTGCAGAGATTGGCTGAGGGTTAGTTTTGTAAGGACCCTAAAATATGTTAATTTTCCACATTGGGGAACTAGCACATGCAGTTGAATCAGAATGGCAAAAAATCCGTAATGAATGACGTATTCAGCCTCACAAGGTGGGTGTAAGCAGCAACTCCAGTATGCGTAATTTGGTAAAAACAGCATCAGAACGAGCGCAAGAGCGATCTTGTTTCTGGTTACTTTCAATATCCTGTGTATGTTCATCCCAGCAACTTTTATTTTCAACTCTTAAAAATTATGGTGGTGGAATTTTATAAACACAACCAGAAAAGATCTTTATCAGGCGTATGTCTTTTCTGTACTTCAAATGTACCTCAAAATAGCTAGTTCCATTACTTTTCAAGTGAAGTGGGATGACTCCACAGATATGGCCCGGATCCAGACTGCCTCCAACTACCTCCCCTTTTGAGTCGTATGCTCTGGCAAAAAGAGATGTCCAGTAATCCCTGTCATATTCGCTTTTTAAATGTCCCGTTACAGCGATTCCAAGATCTCCTGGATTTACTCCGTACCATGCGGCGGTGGGAGGACACATATCTTCTTCTTTTAGGAAAACGAATTCTATTCTGGCATCTTCCAGAAGTATTTTTGACTCATTACCATTTGATTTATTACCCAAACTGCAATTGAAATATTTTCCCGGCATAGGCATAATTTCAATCTCTGGAGTGAGAGTGGTGAAATTCCATGATTTCTTCAGGTAAGGTGAGGAATTCTGGCCTGGTGGCTTTTCCTGGCCTGCAATAATCGTTACTGTGTACTTAGTCCCTGGTTTCAATGGTTCTGCGAGATAGAATGTGAATTTTGCTGAGTAATGGGTCATCTCCTTTTTAACATGGCTAAATTTAGTTTCTGGCTCTATTTCTAGCTTTAGGTAGGCAGGAGGCCTAGGAAAGCTCACGGAGATGACAGTATCGAGTGGGACGTTCGTCGCCTCTGGCTCGGGAATGATGTTGTAAGGGGTATAAGGTGGAGGTGGTAGTGATTCGTTAGCCTTTGGTAAGGTTATCTTTGTTTTTGAGCCCGGAAATTCTACTTCAGTAGTTGGTTTGAGTCCCGAGTTTTCAGAGTGAGGAGATTTTTGAAAATGATGACTTTGTGGCTGAGAGCATCCGGAGAAAAGAAGTAATGCAAATGCTATCAAAAACACAGCGAGTCTGTGTTTCATACTCTGAAAACTGGGTGACACCCTTTTATCTTTTATGTTTTAGTTAGGTTTTATAATTTCGCTTTTGTTTTTAGTTTTAGCTGTAATCGGCTTTGGTTGCTTTTGACCACAACAGCATTCAGAGGATATTGAGTTTCCTGCGAATATTTTCAATCTCCTTCAATACTTTCTCATCAACCTTTTCAAAAAATTATTTCAATCCAGATTGAAGTAATGGAAAAACTTTAATCTGAAGTTGCAGATTCTATTTGTGGAAGTTTTAGAGAGTTCAAAGGTTTCAGATGCGATCCACATCGAAAGCTTGCATTCGGAAAGAGCTAAGCAGCTTGCTTCGGAGATAAGCAACGATGTCGCGAGGAGAATTTTAAAGGAGTTATACAGGAATCCAACCTCCATTTCCGACTTATCTGAAAAGCTTAGCCTCCCCATTTCAACGGTGCAGTACCACATCAACAGGCTGCTGGATCTCGGCGTAGTCAGAATCGCCCAAAAGAAATTCGGAAAGAGGATGAAGGAAGTAAAGATGTACGCTTATGATAAAGAGGGGATAGTTTTCCTCTCATCGTCGCAAAGAGAGGAATTTGAATCATTTTTGGGCAGGCTGATAACGCAAGCGATTAAAGGGCTGTCTATGAAAATGGGTGTTTTTATTTTTTGACAGGGCTAATTATTTCATTAGTTGGTGGATGGCTCCTCAAAATGGAGGTTGAGAGAATATATCTGCCAGAATCCTTCGCTGTGGTTGGCGAAGGTATCGACAGGGTATTGACTCTGTTCTTACTCTCCCATTTGGTTACGTTCTCTATTGGTGCTTTAACCACGTATTTAGTATTGTTCTTAGTAATGAAGAAAAGTAAAAATAAACAGTAAACAAGCTTTTGAAAGTTTATTGGCTTTTTATTGGTAAGGTTTAGAAACTGAATCGCTGACGTAACCATTTCCACTCCACAGAGTAACCTCATTTCGAATCGTTGAGCCGGTGTACTTCCACTTAACCCTATCACTCGACGAGTAATCCAGATTAACCCCTGTATACGTCTGACCACCAACTTTATACGGGTTATCTCCGATCCAAGTAATGTAAGCAACAGAGCCGTAAGTTACATAAGCTGGCAAATAACGCCAGCTATAGCCGTTGTAATAGGCTATGTGCTCGTTTAACTCCTTCCATTGGGTTTCTGAGATAATTGAGTTTCCCTCAACTCCAAATTGCAAATGCTTAAACCACTTGCCGTTGTGGTATTGGGTGCCCACAATGAAGTTGTTGTCGTTCGTTGGATGATCCCATGAGTAAATTGTAGGAATATCGCGATCGTATTGGAGGGGATCTCTGTACACGTATGCTCTATATTTTATTTCACCTGGTTCTTTGTCAATTCTCTCATAAAACGCAACGTAATTCCCATCACCGATTGGGACATTCTGGTAATAGATACGGGAACTCCCATACCATGCTTGAGGAGCCCAATTAACGTCATTGTCGCTGTAGAGGATGACACCATTTTGGTAAATCCAGCCGCTCGGAGTTAAACCACTCCCTCCAGCTACGCTCAGAACCGCTCCAAGCCACTTGTTCGATGGGATCTGGCTCGAGTCAGTGCCAGCAAAATTGACATCGAATATAACTTGATAAGTGGTTGTCGCAGACCCGCTAAAGTAGCCTGCCATATAGGGTCCTGCAAAAGAAGTTCCTGAAAGTGATACAATTACTAGACTTATAATTAGAAATCTCAGCCCTCTCATCCTTTCACCTTTAATAATGTCTCTTATCCACAATAATTACTGGAACATCAGCAGAAATCCCTACAGGCCTAACTGGGAAGTCCGGGATGTAAGATGCTTTGAGCTTTGGAAGTCTGATGGTCATCTTAACGGCTATGGTTTCGCCATTCCTTATCGTGATGTTGCCTTGAGGTTCATATTTCACGAAATCGTTCAGGGAGAATTCCTTCCTTTCTCCCTTGTCATCGAGGTAAACCTGGGTTATGGAGAGTCCATCCCCTTTAGGATCGATTCTAACCTTCGTTTCCTTAATGTTGGGGTTGTAGGAAACGAAGTGGAGGTAATAGATTACTGTGGAGTTGTTTCCTCTAAAGATAGTCCCATTGGGCGAGGTTATCTCTATGTATCCAGAGATGTTGTACTTCTTAGCTATCTCTGGATTCATTACATCTTCGGGAGCGAGGAAGGGTATAACCCCCTCAGCTTCCTTACCTCGCTCAAGCTTAATTTCATACGCCACAACTCCAACAACAGCAACCAGCAAAAGCAACACCAACCCCTTTTTTGCCAAACTCAGTTTATCACCTCCCCATCCTTTATCAACCACTACATTAACTTTTATTTATAAATTCCGACTATTTCAACCCAGATTGAAGTAATCGAAAGGTTTATAAAAGAGAATTCAAGGAGCGGGCCATTCTGCTATGCTGGCGAAAATTTCCAAGTGGCCCCATCCAAGGGTTGAGAGCCATTTCCTATGAGTTGCAGGTATCCCTTAAATCCCAGTTATGCCTAATGAAAAACCGTGCACAGTTTAATAGAGAATCTAACATGAACCAAAAACTAATATACAATTCAAGCTAAGAAAAAACTATGCCAATAGAGGTTGTATTTGAAAACGGAGTATTCAAACCTCTAAAGAAAGGTAATTTGCCAAAGAAGGGAAAGTACAGGGTTGTAATCCTTTCGGAATTGGAGAAAGATGTTGAAGAGGTATTTGGAATTTTGAAAGAACCCGTTAACCTTGAGGAGATAAGAAAAGAATGGGATAGAGATGTATCTGGTTGATACAGATATAATAATCGATGTTTTGAGGGGTTTTGAGGGTTCGAAGGAGTTTTTACTGAAGATTGCTCAGGAAGGAATAGCAATTTCAACAATTACCGTTGCTGAGATTATTTCTGGTAAAGAAAGCAGAGATACCGTAACAAGAGAGAAAATACTGAGATTTTTAAGAAATTTTGAAATTATCCCCTTAACTACGGAAATCTCCGTTGTTGCAGGAGAAATAAGAAGGGATTACGAAATAGGTATTGCAGATGCAGTCATAGCTGCAACCGCCCTGAATTCAGGGATGACTGTTGTAACCAGAAATATCAGGCACTTCGAGCGCGTAAAGGGTTTAAAATTGATTAAGCCGGATTATAGATGATTTGTGCTTTGGTTATAAAACCTCATGGTTTCATATGTGGGTCTTTTCTGGTGATCCAGATAGCCTGAAATCCGTCTTCGTGATGCTAGGATGTTGGAGGATTGATCCGATAAGTAGAAATAATTGTCAACAGAAACAATCTTGAGTTACCTATCATTACCCTCTGCTGACGATTAGCTCTCTTTTTCTGTTCTTAAACCTCTCAATTACTCTTAATACATTTTTTAATTCCTTTGCAATTTTTGGTGTCTGTGGACATTTAATCAGTTCATTAAAGCACAGTCTTGCTGCTATCTCTTTAGACATTTCACCTTTTTTTACAGCCTTTATATATTTTATTATTATCTGTGAGGCTATCTCCGCCTCCTTTTCTCCATACTTTTGTTCTAATTCTTTTTTAATTTTCATCCTGTCAATAGACACGGTTAAAGCTATAGCTTTCTGGATTATCTGTCTCCCTCCTAAAAATGCAGCGATTACAACAGCAAACCTTCTAACGAAATCCCTTCGCTTCATCCATACTCACCTCCACTATACTTGGTCTTAACATGTATGAACATAAGAACGATGACCAAAAAGGCAAAAGTGAGGGTGGAAAAAATTAAATCAAAGGGATTTGGAAAATTAATGAGTTGATCAACAATTGAAAGAGTTAAACCAATTATGAGGATATCTGGCCATACTTTTTTGTGACTCTCCAACTTAGTTTTAAAGATCTCAAGAACTCTCCCTCTATCACATAACAAAAGTAAAGGGAGAGCCTTATTAAAACATAAGAAGCAGGAACAAGCGCTAGAATTGTAATTGCGAAACTGAATTCGATGGAGTGAAGTGAGGAGGGAAAGGATGCTAGAAAACCAATTAGCATCCAGAGAAAGAAGATCAACACAGTAACTATGATGGATGTTGACAAAAGATAGGGAAACCTTTTAAGGGAAACTTTGGCTGCAAGCTTAAGGTCATCTTTATTTCCTTCGAATTCAAGAACTAACACAGCCAAAACAGAGAACAGATACAGGTACACAAGCAGAAATGGATCTAATTGCAATAAAATGCGATGAAAGATATCAGATGTTCCCTTGCCCAAGTTTAGCCAAGGTATAATCGATCTCATAGAGTTGTGAATAAAGGTTGCAAACGCAAGCAGTATAAATACTAACCATGTCTTTTTACAGTTTCTGACGAATTCTACGGATTTATTCAAAGCACATGGTAAAATCATGTATCCTTACTCCTCTCCACGCATATGTGCCGTGGAAATCTGAAGCAAATTCCAGCGGTATGGGGGCCGTAGACTAAAAGAACTGCGAGAAACGAAACGATAGAAGGGATTACGAAGTAGATGTAGAAGCCGCGGATGTGCAGCAAGATCATTGCCAACAGGGTTAGAAAGAACACCGCAAGAAGCAAGATTCCGGCAGAAACTCCCTTAGGAATTGACACTTTAATCCCCCACCAGATGCGAGAAATAGATCTTGTAATATTCTTCTCCGACCTTAAAGGCCTCGCAGTAAAGGTAAACGTTCAGTCTCCCCTCTTCCCCTCTGATGAGGTAAATCCTAGGCTTATCTGCATCATTTACATACTCTGAAACGACCCACTGGTTATCATTTGTCTTCCCTGTCTTCCCTACCTTTCCTATCTTTATCTCCCCTCTCAGTGGATAGCCGTTCTCCTCGAAGGTTTTCTTGAGGGTTGTGGTGTTTTCATCTTTCATGATTTTTTCGAATTCTAGGGGTAAGCTGAAAAGCAGCCGGTATTTCTTCTTGGCTACGAAATCCTTTGCTTCTCGCCACTCCCACTGCCGAACCTGAAGGTTACACGATTTCTTGTCGTTGGCACATTTGATCGCTTCTTCGAGCACCGGATAGCGCTTGAGTATATGATACCGCAGCCGCCCTGAATACCTCCTTCGACTCGCCTTTAATGACGAAACCTAAGATTGCAAGGGTTAGCAGTACGATAAAGATAAGGTAAGGTAGGAAGAAAGCTAAACCGAAAGCGCGAAGGGATTCGGCCCACGGAAGGACAGGAACCGTTATGGAGATAATGAGTGCGGTTATTGCACCGACAGCAAAACCTAGAATCGCCTGCTTTACCCCTTTCTGCAAGAAGAAGAGTAGCAAAAGCAAAGGCCATATCATGAGGGGGACGAAGAACTCCCCTCCCGGAAGTCTGATTGCTGCGTTAACAAGAAGCCCGAAGAAGAATGCGAGGATGCCTGATACAGCAAGCAAAAGGTATTCCATCACTTTCAAATTATCAGCTCCGATCGTTGTATCCCTGTTTGCTCAGTTTGCCAAACTAAGTAAATCATCATCTGAACTTTAGTTAAATTTAGTTTACCTATATATCAATTATGATTATTCTCTTGGAATTATCAAAATACAATCAAAACTTCCCCCTCAATATTTTCGTACATTTGAGCAAATATTCCTCATCCTTATTCACTTTAACAACCATGATAAAATCACCGTCGAGCTGGCAGTAAACCATTGTAGTCTCATTTCTTGCCGTAAAACTGTTCGATTTGCTATCAATTGAAAATCTGGAACTGAGTAGCAATTCTTTGTACCTTTCGTAGGCAGTCTTTGAATCTGTGATTCCGAAGGAAAGCTTTGTAAACAGATATTTTGGTATTGCATAGAACGGATTACCAGGATAACCGTAGTAGAAAGCTGAAACTTCCAACTTATCCGGAGCGTATTTTTTTAATGGCCTCAATAAAACCTTTAGATCTTTTATTATTACCCTCCTTCAACCAATTCGGGTGCAAATTTTTGAATAGCCTTGATAAAACCCCTCTTGTCCCTTACTATTATCCATCTGGGACTGGCAAATGCAGCTTTGCCTTTGATGTCCACAAAGATCCACTTAGCTTTAATCCACTCAAGATCATCGTAGGCATAGAATCGATCGAATTCATATAGCACAGGGATCTTGAAATTTAGCCCTCGCTTGAATGTTATTCCCCTGTCGTCCACCGCTATTTTCCTAAAAAGGGCATTCATCCAGAATGGTAGTGTAAAACCCAAGAGCAGGATCAGAAAGGCCGCAAAAGCAACGCTTACCTCCCTCAAAAGCACTCCTCCGCTTGCGGTGAGATCAAGTACGACCTTATTCTTTTCTTCTTCTGCGGCTTCAGTTTCAGGGGCTTCATGATGAGAAGAATTTACAACTAAAACAACCGTAATCACCAACAGAGCTAACAATACTACGAGGATTTTCTTATTCATCAAAACAATTTTTTTCCTTGATTACTTAATCCTTTCTTTTTATTCCATTTTATTTTCGTTTATTAAATTAAGGGTTCAATCACCAAAATATTTCTCAACGATTCCCAGCAATTCATCCTTCTTAAACGGCTTATCCATCACATCGATCGCTCCTGCTTCGATCAAATCTTCCCCCCACTTACTTTTGAAAGCCGTTAGGCCTATAATTTTAGCATTCACATCCATTTCAAGGATTTTTCTCGTAAGTTCGGCTCCGTCCATACCCGGTAAAGCTATTTCGGTTAAAACTAGGGTGGGTTTTAACTTTGGGTAAAGCTCTATCGCGGATTCACCATCTGTAGTGCAAACACAGTCGTAGTCAGAAAGCATGACTTTCAGTATTTCTAGGATGGTTGCATCTGGATCGACCAGCAGTATCCTTCTGTCGGATCTGTTGTGGGATCTGCTGTTTGATCTGTCAGACCCCTTCATAATCTCACCTTAGTTACTGACTTTTTTGTTAACTTAAAACTTTTATGAAGTTTATACTACGATTGATCGTAGTTTGTTTTCATATCTTTAAAAGTTTTCGGAATTCATAATGAAGTTCATCTGCAGGAAGCATTTCACCTCTGTTCTTTTCCTCCTCTTAGAATCCCCTAAATCGTTCAACGAGCTTTTGAAGATTCTTAAGGCTTATCCCGATACCTTGGGGAGGAGAATAAGAGAGCTTTCAGAGCTCGGGTTGATCGTTGCATTTGAGTCGGATAGAAGGCTGAAATACAGGCTAACCGATAAGGGCGAGAAAGTTGCGAAACTTCTGAAGGAGATCGAAAAACTGGAAGAGAAGATCGATGAGATTGTAATGAGGTTGTAGAGTAAGACTGTAGAGTAAGACTATAGTAAAATTACAGGGTAAAATTACAGACTCCTAACCTCTAAAGCTTTAGCGAAAGCATGCAAAGCCATTTCAACGTCCGCACAGCTCCAAACGCCTTCCTGTCTGAGTTTGTATCTTACAAAGATCCTTGGATGGGGGCATCTCAGCGATTCGTTTAGAGCATGGCAGAGGTATTCAAGTATTCCGATCCATTTCACATATTCATCCACTCAGTTTTTCGTCTTAGGAATGTACCAGCTTCCATGGTTGAAGGCTCTGAGCCTTATCCACCTCGCTCCGTCCTTGCCGAAAGCTCTTACAGCTAAGGTTTCCAAGCTTCCGTAGCTTTCAGGAAAGCTGAAGTGAAGAATCCTGCTTATGCTGCTCGGTCCCAGTCCTTTGGTATTATTCTGCAGCGTTCTCGCATCTAAAGCGGCATTTTTGCCCGATAACTTTATCCTTTCTGGACAGGAGAAGTTGAGGTTTCGCATCCCTCCCCATCTCAGCACAGCAGCAACATCTGTTTTATCAAGCTCGCCACGCTTTCTCGCGAGGTTTAGCTCAAGCTTTAGAATGCTAGTGAATCCTTTCCGCCAATTGTCACCTCTCCATTCGTAGCCCTTGTAAAGTCTGGCGAAGTCGTTCCTTTCGACGAATTCATCTAGCTCCTTTTTCAGTTTAGCAGATAAAGTTTGCACGGCTAAAATTTTATAAAAGCTCTTATTTATATTTTTTGTAGGATATTGATTTGCTTAATACAATTATTCTCGCTGGATCTCGGAAAGAATCTTCAAAACCTGATCGTAGTGCTCTTCTCTAACCCCTATGACCTCTACTTTTATATCTCTGTAGGGGATTCGCATTACGTTTAACTTGTTTCTAATGAGAAACGCAGCATTTCTTGGGATGTGGATGAGGATTGCATTCTTGAGATCCATATCATTCGCTTCACACAAACATTAAAAAATTTTCTTTAAATAAACATTATTATGATGAAAGTAGGTGTTCCTAGTCTCCAGACCATGAGCCAAGATTCTATCCTGTCGACGATTTTGCAATCGCTAAAGTCTCAGCATACCTCCGATATTTGGCCATTAGTCTAACCTCTCAAATTCCATTCTTTTTAATTCTTTAATCCCTTATAACACGTATAGAGAATACTATGTTCTTACTTTAATACGTGTTCTAAAATCGGGTGAAATTGCGAGGACAGAAGCAAGGGCAAAGGTATTTATATACTTTTTATAATGCCCTATTGGGTGAATTAAAATGAGAGATTTTAAGATAAAGATTGAAAATGTTGTGGCTTCTACTCAAATTGGTGAGAATATCGACTTAAATAAGATAGCCAGAGAGATTAAGGATGCAGAATATAAACCAAAGCAATTTCCCGGACTTGTTTTGCGAACCAAGGATCCAAAGGCTGCTGCACTCATATTCAGAAGTGGCAAGGTTGTTTGCACAGGCTCGAAGAGCGTTGAGGATGCAAATCGAGCTGTTAGGCAGGTTGTCAAGATCATAAGCAAGCTTGGAATCGATGTTATCCTTGAGCCGGAGGTTAAGGTTCAGAATATCGTAGCTTCGGCTGATTTAGGTGTTGATTTGAATCTGAATGCCATTGCAATTGGCTTGGGGCTGGAAAATATCGAATATGAGCCAGAACAGTTTCCAGGCCTTGTTTACAGGCTGAATAGACCGAGAGTGGTTGTTCTGATTTTCGGCTCCGGAAAGATGGTTGTAACAGGAGGGAAAGGACCAGAGGACGCTAGGGTGGCTGTTGAAAAGATCGCCGATGAACTCTCCGCCTTAGGTTTAATGTGATTTTCGATTTCTATTTTGCCGTATTATTTTAATTATTTTAGTTTAGTTAGTTTTAGTTAATTCTTTTGAAATCTGAGTTAAGCTTTAGTGTTCTAAGTTTCTGGCTCTTGGTTGTTTTGTTATTCGTAATTCCAGCTTTCAAACTAAATTTTCCCCTTGCAATTCTCGAACAGATCCATGTAATAGCCTGGCCTTATCTCATATCTCCCCTCAAGCTTACAATTTTTAAATAAAGGAGCGTTTATCTCAGACGTCACGTAATAGTCAAATTTTCCATAAAGTCTGCTTGAGAAAGCCATATTTATGTGCCGCAGATACCACGGAAGAGGCCAGTAATCGTTGTGAGTTTCGAAAACAAGCCCATGCTCCCCAGAATTTTCTCTTTCGATAATTTTGTTAGCCAGTTCAACAGCTGAAGGCTGGACTTGGATGTAAATCAGACCCTCAGAGGCATCGTTGTAGTTTACATAGCTCAAGTGGAGGGAGGATGCGAGATATATGGCAGCAAGAAAAACAACTGCAGCCCTGAAACCACGATTCCTCCATGAGTTCAAGGTATCTTTGAGCATAAGGGAGGAGAAAAGAGCCATAGGAGCGACTAGATGAACTACTAACCAAGGTACCTTGTGAGAGAGAATTTGATAGGCTACAAGGGTCATAAGGAGCCAGTAGGCTGAGAAGAGTTCGAGTTTGGTCGCTTCCTTGTTCTTCAGCTTTCTGTAAAATTCTGGAATGGAAGCGATTGAGAGCGCTACGGGCAGAAATTCGTATCTCAAAAGCAAACCTGCATAGTATAGCGCTGGCTTAGCGTGATCTTTGCTCGCATGCATCGTAAACCAGTGTTCGACAGCTCCCACTGTCGCTCTCCGCAAACCGTCCAAATCCGAAAATCCGGCCGAATAGAGAGGGACAAAAATTGAAAGGAATATGATGGCAGAGATTAAAACCACTTTCACCTTACCTGCGCTTGGCTTTAGAAGTTTTTTGAGATAATTCGTCCTTTCCTCCCAAATCCCGTAAAACAATATAAAGGAGGCAAGAATTCCAGCATAAATATAGGAATTTTCCTTCGAACAAACCATTATTGCAAGGAAAAAAGTGGCAAGATAGACATATCTCTCCTTTTTCTCTTCAATAAAGCTGAAATAGCAGTAGAGAACAACCAGAAAGGATGAAAGCACAGGAATATCGTTTCTGAGGTATCTGGAGTAGTAAAGAATTGAGGCGGAAAATAGTAAGATGAAAAGAAAGAGATAGACTCCACTCCCCAACCATTTTTTGTATCGGGTTGCTGCATATATTCCGATAAAGCTGAAAACTACTGGCAGAAACCTTGAGGTAAGGTTTGAATCCCCAAAAATATAGAAAATTCCTGCCGTAAAGAAATACAAGAACGGGCCATGAAAAGCGGGGTCGTAAGAATAGCGATGCTCTTTAAGAAGGTCGTAGGCAAGCCATGCGTGAACGCTCTCATCATGATCGATTGGTCTTGCGTCAAGGAAAGCTAGGCGTGTTACAGCCGTTATAAGGAGGATCACCGCTATTACCTTTTTATCCATTGGAAAAGGAAATAGAAGACTATTGAAAAAATTTTTGGAATTGCTGCATTACTGCAGGACAAGTGTTAAGTGTTAGGTAAGAGTTAAGTAGCGGTTGGGAGTTTAAATGGTGAATGGTTCGCAGAAGGCGGTTAACGGAGCAGAAAACGCTGAAGGATTTGAAGGGCTATGCCATAGTTGGAAATCATTCTGCCGTTAAAACCTGTCTATGGCTGAAGAAATCCTTGAAGGATGAGGGATTCTGCTACAAACAGAAGTTCTATGGCATAAAGAGTCATCGTTGCCTCCAGCTAACTCCGGCTTTGAAATGCAACCTGAGCTGCATCCATTGCTGGAGACCCCTCGATCTGCTTCCAGATATAAAAGAGTGGGATGAACCGGAGTTAATTGTCGAAGAGAGCATAAAAGCCCAAAGGAGACTTCTTAGCGGATTCTTTGGAACGAAAGGTGTAAACAGGAAGAAACTGGATGAGGCCATGCAGCCAAATCAGGTTGCCATCAGCTTAATCGGTGAGCCAACACTCTATCCTAAAATTGCCGAACTCGTGGAAGAATTTAATCGCAGACAGATGACGACATTTCTGGTTACAAACGGAACAAATCCGAAAGCAATCGAGGAAGCTGAACCGTATCAGCTCTACATTAGCCTCACAGCGTACGATGAGGAGAGTCATAGGGCCTTAAACAGACCAAAGGGAAATTTATGGGAAAATATACTCAACTCCCTCAAGCTTATGGCAGAGAAGAAAACTAGAACTGTTTTGAGACTTACCCTCATGAAAAATCTAAACATGAGGCCAGAGAAATTCGCCTTGCTAATAGAGAGAGCAATGCCGAGATTCGTGGAGGCTAAAGCCTACATGCATCTCGGCTACTCCCGTTACAGACTTGAAAGGGAGGCGATGCCGAGCCATGAGGAGGTAAGAAAATTTTCTGAGGAGCTGGAGAGATTAACCGATTACAGAATAACGGATGAATCCCCAATTAGCAGGGTTGTTTTGCTGGAAAGGGCTTGATACACTCAAATTTGAATACAAACTATACAAACTGAAGAAATCCGAATTGTTAAATCTTTTAAGAGAGATTACAATCCATGAATGAATTCGTGAATGAGTTCATGGATGAGTTCGCTGATTTTGAAAAAAGGTTGGAGGAAATTAAAAAGAGGCTCGATGAGATGGACTTCGCAAGAGAGGAACTTCTGAAGCTTTCAAGGGAGCTCAGGAGAAAAGCAACCCTCGCCATATCCAGCATCCACACCAGAAACATCGACAAAGCTAAAAACATACTTAGAGAGGCAGAAGGTATTCTGAAAAGGGTTGAAGCTTACAGAAAATATGAAATCTTCTATCCCATCACCAGGGAGCCCATGCAGGAGCTCGTAGAGGCTTATGTTTTCCTCGGAATTGTGAGCAAGAAAAAACTCGAGATTCCTGAATTTCACGCTGAAATCCATCCTTCATCCATTCTCACCGGAATAGCTGATGTTGTTGGGGAACTCAGGAGATATATCCTTGACCTACTGAGAAAATCCGAGATTAAGGAAGCAGAAAGGCTTATCCAATTCATGGAGAGAATTTACTTCAGTCTCGTTTCCTTTAACTATCCCGACAAGATCGTTCCCGGATTGAGAGGGAAGATCGATATGATGAGGCTCTCAGTTGAGAGGACAAAATCGGATTTGATTTCCGCAATGGTGTTGTACAAGGATTGAATGGGGTTAAGCTCATTTCAAGGTTTCAAGCTTAGGATCAAGTTCGATTTCAAGCTTGGTTTCAACCTGACTGAAAAAATATAGGCATTATAGACACTAAATTTTCTAAAACTCTCCAAAAACTTTTATTCCTTCTGGAACAAATCCTTGGCTATGCAGCCCCCTCAGCCTTCTCAGCGACAGATTGAGGTTAAGCTAAGCCGAGATCTCGGCTTTTTTGATATTACGATGATCGGGGTCGCTGGGATGATTGGGGCAGGAGTTTTCGCTCTAACCGGAATAGCTGCCGGGGTTGCAGGGCCAGCCTTGGTTTTGGTATTCCTCCTCAACGGCATCATTGCTACAATAACAGCCGCAGCCTACGCTGAACTTGGCTCTGCCATGCCCGGGGCTGGAGGGGGTTACGTATGGATAAAAGAGACTCTCCCATCCTCTTTTGGGTTTCTCGCGGGCTGGATAGACTGGTTTGCTCATAGCGTTGCGTGCTCGCTTTATGCAGTAACCTTTGGAGCCTTCATGGCCGAGATCTTGGTTGGAAGTATCATGTTGCCAAGAGAAGTTCTCGCAAAACTTTCAACTTTTGCAGCGGTAACCCTCCTGACCTACGTAAACTACCGGGGAGTTAAGGAGACTGGCAGAGTCGGAGGATTTGTCACGATTTTGAAAGTTCTAATTCTGGTCGTTTTCATTGGGTTTGGAGTTTATAAAACTCTGTCCAATCCCGAGTGGATGACTCACTTCACAACCCCCTCTTTCGCCCCTTTCGGAATGGTCGGCATTCTCGCAGCCATGGGGCTGACATATATCGCCTTTGAAGGTTACGAAATAATCGTCCAGAGTGGTGAAGAAGTGAAAAATCCTGAAAAAAATATTCCCAGGGCTATTTTTGCTTCTCTCTGGATTGCTGTTTCCATATATATTCTGATTGCCTTCTCAGTCTTGGGCGGGATCGAGGTGGACGTGCCAAGCTGGCAGTATCTTGGCGGATTGGCTGAACTGGGCTTGATCAGAGTTTCCAACCAAATAATGCCCTTCGGAAACTTTATCCTCCTAGTAGCCGGATTGGTATCGACTATCAGCGCTATGAATGCAACCATTTACTCCTCCTCAAGAGTGTCCTTTGCTTTGGCGAGGGATGGTTTCGTCAGCGAGAAACTCGCTATAATCAACGATCACACGAAAACTCCCCACTATGCAATCTTTTTCACATACGTTATAATCTCATTTATGGCCCTAACCCTCCCAATCGAGGCTGTTGCTGCCGCAACGGACATAATGTTCATTCTCCTTTTCATAATGGTTAATTTCGTTCTAATAATCCTAAGATTGAAGGCCCCAACCCTGAAAAGAACCTTTAGAGTTCCACTCGTGCCATATATCCCTATTGCGGCGATTTTATTCCAGCTGATCATCGCATTCTTCCTGATTACGGAAGTCAAGCACGGATTCTTGGCTTTGTTTGCAGCAGTAGGTTGGATAGTCTTTGGAGTTGTTGTTTATCTCGGATACTCGAAGGAAAAGGAGAAAGATAAGCTGGAGGAAGAATTCAAGACAGTTTTCGAGGAGAAAGTGATTGAGGGAAAACCATACAAGATTCTGGTTTCCATCGCAAATCCTGTAGTTGCGAAGAAGCTTCTTTCATTTGCAAAGGTGCTCGCCAAAGCAAGAAATGGAGAGATAATTCTGCTATCGGTAATCAGATTGCCCGAACAAACACCCCTTTCTGCGGGAAGGAAATACGTTACCAAGCAAAAGCAGCTACTCGATGAGCTGATTAACCTTGAGGTCTCAAGTATTCCGATCGGAGGAATGCTAAAGATAGCCCACAGCGTTCCTGAAGCTATCTTGAACACGATTGAGGAGGAGAAGATCGATCTCTTGATACTTGGCTGGAGAGGCAGGACTTTCAGGCGAGATTATATTCTAGGCAGCACGATAGATCCGATCCTCTTTAAAGCACCCTGCGATGTTGCTGTAATCCGATTCGATCCGGCTTTGGAGGTGAACAAGATCAAAAAGATCCTGATTCCAACCGCTGGAGGGCCACATGCAAGGTTAGCAGCCGAAATAGCCCTCGACTTTAAAGAGATCCTTGGATCAGAACCAACATTCGCATACTTTGCGGGAAGTACGGAGGAGAAAGAAAGGGCGAAGAAATACATTGAGCAAACCGCCAAAGTCTTCTTTGAAGAGAAAAATAAGGAAGAGAAGGAAGAATCCGAGGAAACAAAGGAACCCAAACCAAAGGAATCAGAGGAAAAGAGGAGAGTAAAAGCGGAAGAGGAAAAGAAGGAGTTTAATGAGATGATAAAAGTTTCAAGGGACAAGATTGGTTCTTTGATTAGGGAAGCCGACAAATTTGACGCTATATTCCTTGGAGCTTCAGACCAACCTTTCCTGAAAAATCTCATCCGTGGGGCTTTTCCTGAGATAATTGCCAGACGAACAACAAAAACCGTTGTGATGGTCAGAAAGAAGATTGAGATTTCCGAGCTTTTAAAGTTAAGGTTCTGGAGATGATGGGAGATGATTTCAGAATTCAAAATAAAATCTGGAACGCAAAAGCGTTTTCCTAATCTTATTTCCAGATCAGATCCTCGGTCAACGCTTTGGCAATAACGTCTGCAAGCTCTCCGTAATAGCTATCTCCCCATGAGGCAGTTTTTGCAGGTAGAAAATAGAGATTACATCGACTGCAAAATAGGGAAGGTGCAGAAATAACCATCTCGATCACAGAACCTTTTCTGCACCTCTTTTCAAATTTGAACACTCTATTTTCCGCAGGTTCAAGCTCCTTTTTGCAACTCCTGCATAATTGACGGTACCTGAAAAAACCTTTCAGACGGGCGATATTTTCGGATTTATCGGCAAGCATGTCTATCACTTCCATTCCCAAGTCTGGTGAATACCAGTAGAATCCATCACATCCCCTTGGGCAGATTTTTGTTGGTATGCCCTTTATAGTAACTCTGAACCTCTCCGATTTAGCCGATCTTTCCTGAGGTGGCCCATCTATCAAAGTTTCTCCGCATTCCCTACATTTTTTTAACATGATAAATGATAAAATTTTTTAATATATATAATATTTACGATTAAATTCATTATCGGTACTGTCAAGTTAACACCTCCAATAGTTATAGAAAACCATAAAGCTCTCCAA
>JACDNU010000051.1 GCA_017656505.1 Archaeoglobus sp.
GCTTTTAGCTCGGTCTGCTGAAAAGGGTTCCAACATGTTGTCAAAATTATTTCACAACCGAACATCAACTCTTGTGAGAAAGCTAACGAACAAGAAGATCAGATGGATAATCAGACAACTAAACAAGAACACACCAATCAAAGAAATAGCAGCTGTGATGAGAGTAACGGAAAGAAGGATTTACCAAATCAAAAAGCAGTACGGAGAAACAGGAAAAATACCAGAACTTAAACAACCTGGAAGAAAAACCCAAACAGATAGATCCAGGTACAGAAAGAATTGTCTTAGAAGCTTACCAGAAATACAAACTAAGCCCAGTAATCCTTGAAAAGCTGATTGAAAGAGAGTACAGCATTCACATACCTCATAACACCATCTACAAGATAATGCTCAAACACAACCTTGTGGAGGAGAACATGAGCAAGAAAAAGCAAAGGAAATGGGTTCGCTATGAAAGAGAAAATTCAATGGAATTATGGCAGGGAGACTGGAAAAGAATTGGAAATAGATGGATAATTGCCTTCATGGATGATGCTTCCCGCTTCATCACCTGCTACGGTGTTTTTGATTCTGCCACAGCAGCTAACACGATTAAAGTTCTAAGAAAAGGATTCGCTGAATATGGCATTCCAGATGAGATATTAACAGACCACGGCACTCAATTCGTTGCCGCTAAGAACAGGAGTAAGGCTAAGCATTCATTCAAGAAATTTCTTGAGAAGAATGGAGTTAAGCATATTCTTGCGAGAATAAACCACCCTTAAACGAATGGAAAGGTAGAGAGGTTCTTTGGTCTGATGGAGCAGAAGCTCCATCTGTTTGATTCTTTGGAGGAGTTCATTGAATGGTATAACTACATGAAGCCGCATGTGAGCTTGAATTTTGATGAGCTTGAGACCCCTTATCGGGCATTTTTAAGGAAGTTACCTGCTGAAAGGGTTCTCAATTATGGGAGGTGGTTGTTTGAGTGAAATTATTTCTGGATATCACAATAGATTTCCTAGTTTTAACAGTTTCAGCACCTGAAATTCCTTTTTTCATGCTTTTTAGCAACTATTTTTACCGCTAAAAAATAAACCTTAAATCCTTAAATCCTTAATAAGTGTCCCACGTGGGTGTTTTTACCATCTTAGGTTTTGGTATAATTGGATAGGCTTTTCCTCTAAGGCTTTTAGTTGCAATTGCGGATTATTTACCTGCACCTGAATAATATTTTACTACATCCAAAAAATAAAACATAAATTCCCTTAAAAATCAATATTTCCGGATAATATTATCCATATATTCACTATTCTCAAACATTTTTCGAAAACGTTATATACTTCTTATTTTGTTTGATTTATAATTAGGGAAAGGGTATGTAAAACGCTGTGGAAAAAGAAAAAGGTGAGTAATGATGGACACAAAAAAGATTTGCGTAATTTTGGTGTTTGTGGCAATATCTGCCCTCGCAATGGGTTGCACACAGCAAGAGACAAAACCAGCTCCCACACAAACCCCCACACCTATGCTCACGCCTACACCAATTTCAACACCAACTCCTAGTGGGATTGAGAAGGAGTATACATTCCACTTGGCTTTTGTAATACCAAACAGCTCCAACCAAGGGATATATGCTGCAAAATTTGCAGAATTGGTAGAGAAAAAATCTGGAGGTAAGATACATATTATAGTACATCCAGCAGGAGAGTTAGGCGGATCTGAAACTGCTTACATTGAATCTATGCAAGCTGGCACTTTAGATATGGCAACAATAGCAACTGCTCCAGTGTCACAGTTTAGCAATGCTCTAGTGGTCTTTGATATTCCATTTCTATTCGCTAAACAAGAAGACGTGATAGCTTATAGAAACAGTAATCTGGCAAAACAAAAATTCAAAGATCTCGAACAAGCTGGTCTGAAAGTCCTTTCTGTTCATACATTCGCTCCAAGGGGTCTATTCACAAGAGTGCCTGTGAATAGTCCGGAAGACATAAACGGGTTAAAGCTTAGAACTATGAAAACCAAGCCGCATGTCGATGGCTTTGAAGCATTAGGTGCGGTTGTCACGACTCTTCCATTTGGAGAGGTTTATACTGCTCTCCAAACTGGGGCAGTCGATGGAAACAACGACGATGCTAGAAATTATATCGCGGTAAAATTTTACGAGGTAGCACCATATTGGTACAATATTAGGTTCAACTACAATCCACTTGTACATTTGATGAGCAAGAAACTATTTGATGATTTACCACCAGAAGTGCAGAAAATTCTTTTAGAGTCTGCAAAAGAAGCTGCAGACTGGGAGATTGGATACTACAACAAATTAATTGAGGAAACAATCAAAGAAGATTTTCCAAAACACAATGTAAAATACACCGAATGTAGTGATAAGGATTGGAGAACTCTTCAAAAAACCGTTCTTCTAAAGATTCTGCCAGAGTATAAAGACAAGATAGGGATAGAGTCGCTGAAATGGATTGCTGATAGAGACTCAAACGTTAAAGAGATTTTAGAGACCCTTGGATACATTTAATGGGAGTGTGTTATACGGCGATGGCGATTAAAAGCGTATATCATAAGCTAGGGAGGTTAGAAGAGGGAATCTTGCTTGTATGTATACCTTTTTTAATCTCCCTAATTTTTATCGAAGTAATATTTAGATATTTAATTAAAATTACGTTAGGCTGGTACTCTGAAATGACGACAATATTATATATGTGGTCAATATTTATTGGTGTTTCCTATACCTATAGGGTAAACAGACATTTAAGCTTAGTATTATTAGTTGAAAGAATAAAAAATTTTAAGATTAAGAATTTTATCCAACTTATTTCAGAAATTTTTGTGTTTGTTTCATCATTATATATTATCTATTTTGGTTCCATTATAGTCTCTGAACAGTTTAGCAGGGGATTTAAGACAATGTATTTCGGTATTCCTATGTATGTTGTCTCTCTTGTAATCCCAATCTCTGGAGTTTTAATATTAATGACTTCAGGTTACAAAATGGTTTATTTACTAAAAGAAAAAAGTGACGGTGAGAAATGATGGATGCAATCACTATTTTATTTATATTGGCATTACTTTTTATAATTTTACTAGCTTTAGGGCTACCAGTAGCTTTTGCATTATTTCTTTCATCCTTGTTAGCAGCTCTTTTTTCAGGGATAGGCCCACTAATAATTGTACAACAGTTTATTGTTCCTTTCACTAACGAATCTTTACTTGCAATATTTACATTTGTGGCTTTAGGAGTCTTTATGGATAAAATTGGTGTAGCCAAAGATTTAATCGACTTTTTTGATGATTTAGTTGGCCACTTTCATGGTGGGTTGGGCGTAACATCTGTTATCACGAGTACATTCTATGGTACACTTACCGGGTCTGTTACCAGCACAGTAGCCGGAATTGGTGCTATAACAATTCCCGAGATGAGAAAAAAAGGATATTCCAGCAGTTTTTCAACTGGGATAATAGCTACCGCAGGAATTCTGGGATCCCTTATACCACCCAGCATTGTAGGTATAATTTACGGAGTCACAACAAACATATCTATAATAGGTGTTTTTATGGCTACGGTTGGCCCAGCCATCATCTACACTATTTTGCTTAGTTTTATGATAGTATTCATCTCTAAAAAGAGAGGGTATAGAGGCAGAGAGAAGAGAGTAAATTTATCTGCTATTTTCAAGCATTTTTTAAGGGTCTTTCCAGCTCTGATGATTCCACTGAGTGTTCTAGGGAGCATTTATCTTGGCATCTCATCTCCAACCGAAGCAGGTGTTGTTGGTACGGTGGCTGTATTGGTACTAGGATTTATATACTATAAGAGCATAGATCTTCCCACACTAAGGTCTGCAATACTTGAAACTAGTGTTGTAACATCTATTGTGATGTTTCTAATTGCAAGCTCATACACTCTAAGCTATATTTTGACATTTACAGGTATCCTCAAGCAATTCACCGAATTTCTTTTGTTTGTTTCCCCAAATATCATAACGATGCTTTTACTGATAAATATACTCCTTTTGTTTCTAGGTTGTATAATGGATGCAACTCCTATAATCATACTCCTTGCACCGACAATAAGTATAACCTTAGCGCAATTAGGGATGCATCCCCTACACATAGCAGCGATATTTTTGTTCAACGTGTTAGTCGGCTTGGTCACTCCTCCTGTGGGTACTGCTTTGTTTACAGCGTGCGCTATAAGTGGTGACAGAGTAGAAAAGGTAGCAAAAGATATGCTTCCTCTTTTTGTTTGCGCTTTACTGACATTGTTTCTTACAACATATATACCCAAGATATCTCTTTATATTCCAGAGATTTTAGGTTTAATATAATTAATCATATTTTAAATTTATGTGTCCATTTAATTGTATCAACCACAAAAGAGACGTGCATAGTGTTGATACCCGTTTTCACGCCCTTTAAAGATTTGATTTTTTTATTTATAAAGCGTCCCAATTCTTTTGGATCTCTAGCAATAACGTTAAACACAATATCATGGTCACCTGTTGTTGTGAAAACTATCTGAGTTTCTTCGTACTCACCAATTTTTCTGGCTACTTCATCCATGAAATTTGGATCCACAGATATACCTACCCACGAAATACAATTATATCCTAATTTTCCGGGATCTAATATTGCGGCAAAGGTTTTAATGTAACCGGTCTCGGTTAATTGTTTTACTTTTGAATGAACGGTGCTTTTTGAAATACCAACTTTTTTAGCAATGTCGTCATAAGTTATTCTAGAATCCTCTTGTATCAGTCTTAAAATTTGTACATCAATGTCCGAGAGCGAGTTTTTGCTCTTGGTTTCTCTCTTGCCCCTCTTGGTTTCTCTCTTGCCCCTCTTCATCATTAATAGAGAAATTAAGTAGTATATATTAATTTTTTGACACCTCAGTTTGAAAACTCAGTTGTTATAGAAGAGTTTCACATAAGCAAATTTTGAGTCTTACTTTAATTATTCTAAAGGAAGATAAAGCTAGAGGGAGATAGTAGGGGGTTGATAAGTAACTTGATAATGGCTCTAGCATTTAATACTTGAGTAAATACTTATCGAATTTAATTAAGAAATTTTGTTTATTCCCGAACATTTTTGATCAGTTTGATTGTTTAAAAAATAAAAATCCGGAAAATAAGCTTTTTTATGAACATTTTTCGAAAAATTTATATATTTAGGCACTCGATGGTTAATAAGGTGATAAAATTGGGTTTGGAAACAGTTATCCAAACAATTCTTACACGAAGAAGTATAAGAAAGTTTAAAGAAACAGAAGTTCCCGACGAAATTCTAGAAAAGGTCTTAGAGGCAGGTAGATGGGCACCCTCCGGAGAAAATGCTCAGCCTTGGAGATTCATTATTATAAAAGAAGAGAAAAAAAGAGAAATTTTAGGGAAAATAGCAGCAAATGGGAGTGGACGAAGGTTCAAAGCAGAATATATATCTGGGAAAATGGAAAAGAGACTATCAAAGTTTAAAAGTGAAGAGACTAAAAAAAGAGTCTATCAAAGGCTAATCTCTGGGGAAGTTTCCGCATTTTTAAAAGATGCGCCTGTGCTTGTAGTTGTAATTAGCAGGCGAGATGTGTGGGATGCTCCTTATGATTGCTCTGCGGCTACAATGAATATTCTGTTGGCGGCCCACTCACTTGGATTGGGTGCCTGCTGGGTGGTTGCACCGACAGCAGATATACGGGATGAACTCAGAGTAAAAGAGCTCTTGAAAATACCAGATGAGTTTACAGTCTATAATGTCATCGCGTTAGGTTATCCTGATGAGCAACCGAAACCACGACCGAGGCTTCCTCTCAATGAAATCGTTTTTTACGAAGAATTTGGAAGGAGGTGGAAAACTGATGGGTAACTACGCAGAGTTAATTAACTACTTTAATTCACTATTCGAAGGTTTAAAAAAGGAATTCTATTCCCAGCGCGGTGAAGGTACAAGATTTAGAACTTTACTGATTGGGGTAGATCATTTTGCAGAGAAACTTAAAACTATTGAGGAAAAAGATGAGGACAAATTTTTCACCACACTGTGTGAGGAAATTAGAAAAATAGGAATTGCAGAAAGTGTGAACATAAGCGTAGGCCCTCTTCAAACATTTGAATATTTTCCAATAAAAGGTAGTTTAGTAAGTGCAAAGGTTAGAAACTGCATTCATTACTCTGTTGACAAAAAACTAGTTAATGAAAAAGTCCCACCAGTAGTTTTTTGTCCACTCGCAAACATCATCATGTATTTTGCTATGAGTCGATTCGAGGGTCCCAGAATAGAGTCAGAACTAGTTTCAGTTGATATATCTGAAAAAGAATGCATGATAAAAATTGCAGTTATCAGCGAGAATGCTGGAGAGGGATAAAAATGGTAAGGTTATACGAGTATCAAGGAAAGGAAATTCTAAAAAAAGAGGGAATACCAGTGCCAAGCGGCAGCGTAGCATCGACCCCTGAGGAAGTAAAAATATTTGCAGAAAAATTAGGTAAAGCTGTAATTATCAAATCCCAAATCTTGGCTACAGGACGCTTTAAGGCTGGAGGAATAAAGTTTGCAAGCAATCCCCAAGAAGCAAGGTCTTTAGCAGATGAGTTACTTGGTAGCGAAATAAAAGGATTTAAAGTAGAGAAAGTGCGAGTTGAGGAGAAAATAGATATTTTGAAAGAGTTCTATTGTAGTGTAATTGTTGTATCATCATATAAGATCAAAGCACCGGTTCTGATGTTTTGCACTGAGGGTGGAGTAAATATAGAAGAGGTTGCAGCATCTCACCCAGAGAAGGTACTGTCTATGCCAGTTGACGTACTTGAAGGCATTAGAAAGGAAGAAATTCAAACCGCATTATCTAAAATTGATTTGGATTCACAACTAATAGAAACAATTTCTGACATTTTGTTTAGACTATATAATGTGGCCAGAAAATATGATGCTCTAATAGTTGAAATAAACCCACTTGTTCTATCAAGGAATGGCAAGATCTATGCTGTAGATTGTAGACTTATGATTGATGACTCGTCAGCCGCTCGCCATCCTGAACTAGATTTTGAAATCCCACGTGATACCTCTAAACCACTTACAGAACTAGATAAAATAGCATGGAAAATAGAGGAAAACGACTATAGAGGCGTAGCATACTTCATGCAGTTAGCTTCGATAGATGACATCAAAAAAGGTGGATATGTTGGTTTTCACGGAATGGGTGGAGGTGGAGCAATGCTGGGTGCTGATGCATTAACCAGACATGGGATGAAATTAGCCAATTACGCCGATAGCAGTGGAAATCCACCTGCTAGTAAAGTATATCGCCTTGCAAAAGTTATACTCTCCTTACCTGGAATAGAAGCGTATGTTGCATGTAGTCCAAACATAGCCAGTCAAGAAATGTGGCATACAGCTCGTGGTCTTATAAAAGCATTCAGAGAGGACTTAAAAGATAAAATCGGTTTTCCAGTAGTGGTCTTGTGGGCTGGAAACAAGGAACATGAGGCTACTGAAATTCTGATGAAATGGTGCAAAGACCTACCTATTAAACTCGAAGTTTACGGGCGCGATTATATTTATGAACTGGATTTTATAGCTAAGAGAGTCAGGAGCCTTATTGAGGAGTATAGAAAGATAAAAAGCGAGAGGTGATAAAAGTGAGTGAAATAAGGTTTAAGACAAGAACGGGTGAAATAATAATTGACATAAACAAATGTAAATCCTGTGCAACATTTGCCTGCGTCAAAGCCTGTAGCTTATATGGTCGTAGCCTTTACAGTATTCGTGATGGGAAGATTACATTAGTTGATCCAGAAAATGCAGAGCGATTGTGCATAGAAGATCTAGCCTGTGAGCAAGATTGTCAAATGTATGGTAATGGAGCAATTGTGATAAACCTTCCATTTCCGGAACTTGAGGAATATAGACTTAAAATCCGGTAAAACTAGGAGTGAAATAATATGGCGATAATATTGGATGAGAATACACGTGTATTAATTCAAGGTATAACAGGGCGCGAGGGGCAAGCAAGGTCAAGATTCATGCTAGAATATGGGACAAAAGTTGTAGCTGGAGTGACTCCTGGTCGTGGTGGGACAGAAGTCTGGCATATACCTGTCTACAATACAGTCAAAGAAGCGGTTAAAGAGCGTGGACCGATCGATCTTACAGTTACATTTGTACCGGGACCACTTGTAAAGGATGCTGTACTCGAAGCCCTTAATGCTGGAATTAAGAAAGTAGTAATGCCTGTAGAGCGCGTTCCCCTTTACGATGCTCTTGAGATTATTGCCTATGCAAAACGTAAGGGGGCAACAATTATTGGTCCAGGATCTCTAGGTTTAATTAGTCCTGGAAAAGCAGTAGCAGGATGGATTGGCGGAACGGAGGAGCTAGCAAAAGATGTATTTAAATCTGGACCAGTAGGTGTGGTATCTCGCAGTGGTGGACAAACCACTACGGTTTGCTGGGCAATTACACGTGAAGGTCTTGGTGTTAGTACAGCCATCCATATTGGCTCAGAACCGGTCGTTGGTACTACCTTTGCAGAAGCTCTACCACTATTCGAAAAGGATAATGAGACTCAAGTAGTAGTCTTATTTGGCGAAATTGGCGGAACCGCTGAGGAAGATTCTGCAGAAATCATTAAGATGGGTAAATTCACTAAACCACTTGTAGCATATATCGCCGGGACATCGGCTCAAGCTGGAATTAGATACTCTCACGCAAGTGCCATTATAGAGGGTGGAAAAGGAGATGCCCAGAGTAAAATAAAAGCTCTCTCAGAAATTGGTGCACAAGTAGTATCTTCTCCCAAAAATATAGCGCCTACTGTGAAAAGAATACTTAAGAGGTGATAATGTGAAAGTATTGAGGAGCATATTATTTGTTCCCGGGAATAATATGAGAATGATTACAAAGGCCTGCACACTACCAGCTGATGCAGTAGCTCTAGATCTAGAAGATGCTGTGCCCCTTTCTGAAAAAGAGACTGCTCGCATATTCATAAAAGATTCTATAAAGATGGTGAAAAATAGTGGTACCACAGTTATTGTACGAGTAAATGGTTGGTCAACAGGATTACTTGAGGAAGATTTGGAAGCTGTAGTTTGTGAGGGGCTAGACTGTATAATGCTTCCAAAGGCAGAATCTAAAGAAGATGTGACCCAACTAGATTTACTACTCACCAAGCTAGAAAGAGAAAGGAATTTAGAACCAAACTGCTTGGGTATAATACCAACAATCGAGACTGCTGAGGGGGTCATAAACGCTTGGGAAATAGCAACCGCAAGTCAAAGAAATATTGCGATAACTTTCGGTGCAGTTGATTACACGCGTGATTTGGGTGTTTCCCCCTCTAAAGAGGGTATTGAAATTTTTTACCCTAGAGCGTATGTATGTGTAGTCGCTAGGGCTGCGAAGATTTCAGCAATCGATACAGTTTTTACAGACTTAATAGACCGGAAGGGGCTAGAAGAAGACTGTAAACTAGCAAAACAACTTGGATATAGTGGCAAGAACGTAATACACCCCACTCAAATAGAATTTGTTAATAAGATATTCACTCCATCTCAGGAGGAGGTTAAATGGGCAAAGAAAGTTGTTCCAGCCTTCGAAGCAGCAAGTAGAAAGGGGTTAGGAGCAATCTCTGTTGATGGTAAAATGGTTGATCTACCAGTTTATGAGCAAGCAAAGAACATCTTGGCTTTAATAGAAGCTATTAAGGAGATCAAGAGCAAGAAGGGCGATATAAAGTTTGTTAATATATATGAATACTATTGAATATTGTCCTAAGTATTTGAAAATAATTGGGGCTGTATCATGATAGCCGCAAAGCTTATTGAAGAGGTTGCAACTAAACTTTTTAGAGAGGCCGCTACGACACTACCCGAAGATGTTATCAAAAAACTTGAGGAGGCCCGAAGAAAAGAGATAAATCCCATTGCGAGAGCGCATTTAGAGTCAATGATTAAAAGCACTGAGATCGCAAAGATGAAAAGTATCCCACTCTGTCAAGATACAGGAATTCCTTACTTTTTTATTAAAAAAGGTCTTGGTATCAAAATAGAGGGTAACTTAGAGATGGCGATATCAAATGCGGTAATAAAAGTAACAAAAGAGTTACCACTTAGAGAGAATGTCATCCATCCACTTACTAAAGTCAATAGTGGTACTAATACAGGATGGGGAATTCCACACATACATTATGAAGTAGAGCATAGTTCAGATTTTATAGAAATAATAGCTGTTCCTAGAGGATTTGGATCTGAAGCAAAATCGAGTTTAGTATGGATAACTACTAGCCAAGATATACCTGAAGCTATAACAAGGTGTGTGTTAGATCAAGTTGTTGCTGCTGGTGGAGATCCATGTCCACCAACAATAATTGGTGTAGGTGTTGGTGGATTTGCTGATACAGCTTTAACACTAGCAAAAAAAGCTCTATTCCGAGATCCAATTGGATCTCACAATCCAGATCCATTAGTTATGGAGTTAGAAGATCGGATATTTAAAGCCGTAAACTCCACAGGTATCGGTCCGATGGGTACGGGAGGAGAAACTACTACGCTAGCAGTTCACGTCGAAATTAGTGGTTCCCATACAGCCGTAGTACCAGTGGGTATAACATTTCAGTGTTGGGCTGCAAGATACTCTAAAGCAATAATATACCGCAATGGAGAGGTCAGATATTTGACCCATCCAAAGCTAGGTGAAGAATAGGTGGTGCAAAAGTATGTCCAAAGAAGTATGTATCCAAACTCCTGTTAGTTTTAAGGATATATCTTCACTCGAAATTGGAGATATTGTATATGTTACAGGCACAGTTTATACAATGCGAGATATGGGACATGAAAGAGCACTAAAAATGTTAAAGAACAGAGAAAAATTACCATTTAATTTAAAAAATATGGCTTTATGGCATTGTGGGCCGATAATTAGGCAAAAAAATGATAAATGGGAGGTCGTTGTTGCAGGATCTACTTCTAGCTCGCGATTTACACAACTTACAGCTGAACTTGTAGAATTGACAGGGCTACGCTGTGTTATTGGCAAGGGTATTATGGGTGCTGAAATGGTAAACGCAGCAAAAAAATATGGGGCGATTTATCTAATTAGTACTGGAGGCGCAGCATCACTATACGCAAACTCTATTGAAAAAGTTGAGGAAGTCTATTGGATTGACTTGGGAATGCCCGAAGCTATTTGGGTCATGAGAGTGAACAGGCTCGGTCCACTAATAGTAGGAATAGATACTCGGGGAAATTCGCTTACGGATAGAACAATGAAAAAAGTCGCCACTAAACTAGATCAGATAGCTAGAAAATCTGGAGTTGATTTATCAAAAACTTATGTATGGTGGCCAAGGCAAAAGACTATTGGTAGTGAGAAATTCTACCGATAGGAATATTCCTCACTCAAATGTATCAAAACTAAAAATAAATTCCTTTTAATTAACAAATCTCTTTAAAGCTTAACCAAAGTTACAACCTCTAGCACCTTTAGCAATTCATTTCATTAGTGAACCTATCTTCTTGTGTTAGTTTTGGAGAGATTTTAAATTGGACTCTTTAATTTTTAGGGAAATGAATATTTTCTGATATTTTTGAAAATTAATCTGGGTTATTCAACTTTAACCGGAAAAAAGTCGGTTTATTTGAGAAATCAAAAATCTTATATACTGTAAAAAAGATATAACGAACAATGTTCGGAGGTGATGGAATGGATGAATTTACTTTTGATGAAAAAATTCGAGAGTATAAAGTTGGGAGAACTCTAACAGTTAGAAGGGTAGAGGAATTGAATTCAAAGGATTACTTTTACAAGGTGTTGAAAGAAAACCCCAACATTCGTAAAATTTACCCTGGCATTGAGGATGGCCTCCTCGAAGGTGCGATAGATCACCATATTCATTCATATCCTGATTTTGTTTATAGAGCCCAAGATATGTTTGAGATAGCATTAGATGCAGCAAATGCGAAAATGAGAGCTATATGCTTCAAAGATCACTATAATTTAACTGCTGGTTGTGCTTACTTGGTTCAAAAATACATCGATGAATTAATCAGCAGGGAAGAGCTTGATCACAGAGTTGAAATTTATGGAGGAATTGGACTCAATTTTAGTATTAATCCCGAAATGGTCAAAAAAGCGGTAGAATACCCGAATATGAAAATGGTTTGGTTCCCAACATTCAATTCCGCAGGATACCTCAGAGGGGCAGGAAAAAGTGGGGGATTACCATTGGTTGATTCCAATGATAATGTCCTTCCTGAAGTCGAACAGATAATGGAAATTGCTGCTAAAAACAAAATTGGAATCGGTTTTGGCCATACTGACTTTAAAGAACTCAGACCTTTGGCTGAAAAGGCAGAGGAAATTGGTGTAAGGGCAGTATTAGACCATCCTCTTCTTGAGCTTAATAAGCTGACAATCGATGAAATGAGAGAGCTTTCAACATTTAAAACAACTTTCGTAGGGGTTTATTGCCAACCAATGATCCCAAGTCTTTATCAGCCCGTTGCTGACCCCTCCGAAACAATAAAAGTAATTGAGGAGATTGGACCTGATAAATGTATCATTGCTAGTGATTTTGGCCAAGTTTTGCATGTTAACACAATAGACGGAATTAGAATTTTTATCAGGGCTCTGTTAGGCTTTGGTATTTCTGAAAAGGAAATAGAGATTATGTTTAAATATAATCCTGCGAAATTATTGTATCTAATATGATAGTTCAATTATATTTTTGTGTGATAAAATGAGAGAGTTTAGCGAGAAAAAGGAATCTGTTACTATCGAAGAAGCGGTGAATATAATCAAAGATGGAGATCACATCGCACTTGGTGGATTTGCTATTACAAGAAATGCAATCTCAATTGTACATGAAATCATAAGACAAAGAAAAAGAAATCTTACGGTTTCTCAGTCTGTTGGTAGCATGGAATTAGATTTGTTAGTTGGTGCTGGATGCGTGAAGGAGATAAATTACGGTGGCGGTTCTCTTGACCGATATGGCCAGTTGAACTGGGTAAATAAGAGTATCGAAGATGGCACAATAAAAGCTCATGAGTATAGCTACCTCTCGATGATATTTAGGTTTCTAGCCGGGGCAATGGGTTTATCGTTTATGCCAATCAAATCACTGATTGGTTCAGACATTCTCAGAAGACTTGAGAGCAAAGGTGAGGCCAAGGAGTTTAGATGTCCCTTTTCTGGAGAGAAATATGTATTAGTCAAAGCATTAAAACCTGATATAGCAGTAATACATGCGCAAAAAGCAGATTCTAATGGTAATGTTTTCCTTATGGGACCTAAATTTGAGGTTCAAGAGTTGGTAAGAGCAAGTGAAAAGATAATTGTGGTTGTAGAAGAGATATCATCTGATATCTTAAGTCACGAATCTGTGACGGTTCCTGGCTATTTAGTAGATTTATTGGTGCACCAACCCTTTGGTGCATATCCAACTAATCTTTATGGTTATTACTATCAAGATCCTGAACATATAAAACTATATGTAGAATCTTCTAAAGACCCCGAAAAGTTTGAAAAATATTTAAATGAATATATTTTAAGCTCAGATGATTTTTTTGAGTTTCTAAGAAAATCAACTACTCTTAAAAGGCTAGCGTATTTAGAGTCACTTGCAAAAAGATTACTTTAACCTTTGTTTGAGGTGAGACGGTGGTAAAATATAGTACTGAGGAATTAATGGTTGTAACCGGAGCGAGAAAAATAAAGGATGGAAATAACGTTATGGTAGGGATTGGATTGCCCATGGCTTCTGCCATACTGGCAAAAAAAACGCATGCGCCCAATGCAAACATATTCTTAGAGCTTGGAGTACTAAACCCAAGTTCTTCAGATTTTGGGGTTGGACTTGCAGACATTAAAGCTTGGCAAGGCGCAGAACTGTTGACAAGTGCGTTAGATGTGTTAGGAATGTTGCTACATTCAGGAAAAATTGACATAGGATTTTTGGGAGCCTTGGAAGTTGACGAGTTGGGAAACATCAACACGACTCAAGTGGAACTTGAAGGGGGGAAAATTAAACATTTTACTGGTAGTGGAGGTGGAAATGATATAGCATCCTTAGCAAAGAGAATTGTGGTAGTAATGAGGCATCAAAAAAGAAAGTTGAGGAAAAAAGTATCGTATATCACTTCCCCGGGATATATCGACGGTAAAAAACGACAAGAAGCAGGATTAAGAGGTGGAGATATAGAAATAGTTACAGATATGGCAGTATTTAAATTTAACGTAAAAATAAAAAAAATGACGATCTCTAGCATTCATTCTGGAGTAAATTTAGACGATGTAGTTGAGAATACTGGTTTTCAGCTCGTCATTCCACCTAAAGTGGATATTACCCCTGAACCCACCGAGTCTGAACTAAAAATCCTACGTGATGAAATTCCTCGAGAAATATATACAAAATAATTCAAAAAAATCATAAGAGAGGATTTTTATGGAATTGCATGATATTGTGATTGTTGGGGGGGGATTGGCAGGCTTAAGGGCTGCAATCGAGGCAGCTGAATCGAATAAGAATGTTTCAATTGCCATTGTTTCTAAAGTTTATCCAATTAGATCTCATTCTGTGTGTGCGGAGGGTGGGACTGCGGCTGCACTTAGGGAAAACGATTCTCCAGAACTTCATGCATGGGATACTGTAAAAGGTGCAGATTTTTTAGCCGATCAAGACGCGGTTGAATTATTCTGCAAATTAGCTCCAAAAGAGATTTTAAGACTCGACAACTGGGGATGCCCTTGGAGCAGAACTAAAGACGGAAAAATCGCCCAGAGACCATTTGGAGGGCATAGCGTACCTAGAACAGTATTTGCAGCAGATAGAGTAGGTCTACATGAGACCCACACACTATATGAGCGCACATTGATGTATGAAAACATAACATATTATAACGAATATTTTACCACGAATCTAGTTGTGGAGGATGATTGTGTAAAAGGTTTGACTGCTATTGATCTTAGAACAGGAGAATTAATTCTATTCAATGCGAAAGCAGTTATCTTGGCTACTGGCGGTGCAGGCAGAATATATGATTTTACTACTGTATCTCATATCGTAACTGGGGATGGAATTGCGATAGCTTATAGAAATGGAGTTCCTTTGAAAGACATGGAGTTCTTTCAATTTTTCCCTGTTGGTTTAATTCCTTCAGGCATTGGTATCACAGAAGCAGCTAGGGGTGAGGGCGGTTATTTGCGCAATAGATTTGGAGAAAGATTCATGAAAAAATATGCTCCTCAAATGATGGAACTTGCTCCACGAGACATTGTTACAAGAGCAGTAGCAACCGAGATACGTGAAGGACGGGGATTTAAGGGTCCTTACGGAGATTATGTGGTTTTAGATTTGACACATCTTGGAGAAGAGAAAATAAACGAGAGGTTGCCCCTAATAAGAGAGATGTGCATCAAATTTGCAAATGTAGACCCTGTAGAAGCTCCTGTCCCAATAAGGCCTATTGCTCATTATACGATGGGAGGGATAGACACGAATATGTGGTGTGAAACCAAGGTCAATGGATTATTTGCAGTAGGCGAATGTGCGTGTATCAGCATTCATGGAGCGAACAGGCTTGGCTCAAACTCAACAGCAGAATGCTTAGTATTTGGAGCTATTGCGGGGAAAAGAGCCGTCACCTTCTGTGAGAACAAACAGTTTAAAAGAATGTCCTCTAAAGTCTATGAAAATGAAGAAAAAAGACTTTTTGATGAGTTACTTGGAAAAGAAGGTGATGAGAGTGTTGGACAAATAAAAAAAGAAATGCAGACAACAATGGATGAAAAAGTTGGGGTTTTTAGGAATGAGAGAGATCTATTGAATGCTCTGAAAAAGATAAAAGAACTGAAAATGAGATTCAACCAAATTCGGATTGTGGATAAAGGGAGACAGTTCAACACAGATATGATAAGTGCCATAGAACTTAGTTTTATGCTTGATTTAGCCGAAGTTATTACTATGGGAGCATTAAAAAGAACAGAAAGCAGAGGTGGGCACTTTAGAGAAGATTATCCAGAACGAGATGATAAAAACTGGCTTAAACATTCTCTTGCCTATTATTCCACGGGTGGATCCACCTTCAGCTACAAACCGGTTACGATTACGAAATGGCAGCCAGTAGAAAGAAAGTATTGAGGGATTAAGATGACCTCAATAAAGGGAACCTTTAGAGTTAAAAGGTTTGACGGTAAAAGAAAGTGGTATCAAGAGTATGAAATAGACTTCAGACAGGGTATGACTGTTCTTGATGGCTTGTGTTATATTAAAGACTTTATAGATCCTTCTCTTTCTTTCAGAGCCTCATGCAGAATGGGGATATGTGGTAGCTGTGCGATGAAA
>JACDNU010000052.1 GCA_017656505.1 Archaeoglobus sp.
AGGAAAAGAAGGCTTTGCAGAGATTGGCTGAGGGTTAGTTTTGTAAGGACCCTATTATTGAGTTATCATCCTTTCTTAACTCGAAATTCCTTAATAATGTGGTGTGTATATACAGTGTATATGGCGAAAACGATTCAGCTTCCAGATGATGTATACGAGAAAATCAAAAGATTCAAAAAAGATTTGTCCTTTTCCGAGATGATAAATATACTTCTGGACGATTACAGAAGAAAAAAGAAAATGTCGAAGGCAGAATTCCTCAATTTTCTAGAAAATCTGGAAAATCTTTACAAAGACAGGGAGAAGGAATGTGTAAGCGAGAAGATAGACGAAATACTGTGGAAATAGCAAGATACCCTGGCGGTAGCAGATTCATCCTTTTTGGTTGCATTGTTCTTGCCATACGACACAAATCATGAGGGGGCTAAAGAATTGTTTACGGAAACGGACACAATCATTATACCCTACGAAATCCTGATAGAAACGCTTACAGTTTTGCTTTATAAGGAAGGCCCAGAATTCACTAGAGCTATATATGAAACTCTTGAATCGGCGGAAACCTTTGTTTTGTACTTCAACAATCAAAAATACTTGGAGAAAAGCTTAACACTTTTCCTCAATCAGGAAAACAAGCTTTCATACTTCGATTACGTTGCCATAAGTCTTTCGAAATTGTTGAGGCAGGAATTACTTACTTTCGACGAAAGGCAGATGAAAGAATTCCTGAGAAAGTAGAGACCATAACTTTGATTGAGCTATTGCCAGAAAATCCAATCAGGAAATCTTTTTAATTCCCCCACTCAATGAAAACCTGTGATCAAAACAGCCTCAAAAACATCTGCTAAAGGAATTTCGAGTTGCTTAAAATTCCCCCTACTCTTAATTTTCATTTTCTTCCTCGTTGTGCAAACATCAACAGCAGAAAAGCTCTACTTCACAGCTGGTGATGCCTCCAATGAAGAAATAGCAACCCAAACATTTCATGTTGACGGATACAGAAGGATCTACGCTCTCATTCCCGCAGATAAATACGATTTTGCCAGGATTGAGTTAAAGTTAACGCTGGAAAACGTCTCTGGCAACGCCTTTTTTGTTACAGATTCCCGTTACACACAGCAAACCGAGATAAAGAATGAGCTCATCTTCTATCAGCAGCCATCGGAATTCGATAAGAGAAGGATAGAGCTCCAACTAAACGGAAAGGGTCAGCTAAGGATCGAGAGGGCTGAGATAGTAAAGATAGTGCCAGAATATAGATTCGATGGCGAGAAGTATAACGTTTATTTATTCATTCACTCCGCCGACGCAAACCAGGGCTTTAAAGGGGGCATGAAAGTATTCTCAAAAAAATCCTTCAGCACTTTAGGCTACACCATCAAACTGAGCTATTTCGGCTGGGAAATTTTTAGAGACTCAAAAAGTTTAACCTCAAAGAGCAAATTTGCAAAAGGAAAGCTCAGCAACATCGGGCTGAATATTCCTGCAAGATTCTTCATCCTTCCGGGAACGTATACTCTGGAAATTTCCTCGAATGAATGGAAATTCAGCAAAAGTCTCACGATATGGCCTAGCATTTCAACTGCTGTTGCATTCGTTTTGGTAGCTTCCACCGTTTTTGCGGGAGTGCGATACAGACAAGAAATAGGGGAATGGATTGGCTCGCTAAGCATCGGCCAAAAGCTCGTATTAGTGGCTATCATCCTTTTGATATTCGCTGCTCTCACACTTGCTTTCGAAAATGAGAAGAATGCCAACTCCATCTCAATTCTCGCTTACTATTTTCTCGTTTTAGGTGTGGGAAATCTTACAGCCGAATACCTGCTCGAAAGGAGAACTGGAAGTGAAGAAGATTCTAATTGGAGTGGGTCAGAAACTGAAAAGGAAAATGGATGGGTAAGGAAAAAAGAAAAGGAAAATGGAGAAAACGCCGAAACTTTTGACCCATATCCTGAAGCGAGGGCTATCATAAGCCTTTTGATTCTGGCGATCTTAGTGCATCTCACACCAGAACTCCTCAGAACCCTTCCATACTTGGATATCGCAGCCCTCATTTCTGCTTTATTCCTCATCGCTTTGTCGGTGAGGGATAGATTACCGCGCAAAATTTAGAATAGCAATCAACACCCCCAGTCATCAACCCTCTGAATAAATTTCTTCAACCCTCCTTGCAATAGATTCCCAATCGTACTCCAACAAATCTGGTTTTTCAACCTCTCTCCACTCCCCAGCTAAAACTTTCCTTGCAAACTCAACCATCTCATCGAAATTCTTCGCAACGAAACCATACTTTTCCGCAAGCTCCTTGCAGGCGTTCATCTCATGATCTATCGTTAAAACGGGAGTTCCACATGCGATAGCCTCTAAAGCTGAAATACTAAAGCCTTCCCTTCTTGAAGGTAAAACGAAGAGTTTTGCACCTTTTAGCAAGGAATAGAATCTTTCTTCATCCACAAAAGGCAGGAAGTCCACAGAGTTGCTCTCCTTTTTCAAACTTTCAAGCATCGGTCCCTCTCCGATAACCACAGCCCTGAAATCGAATTCCCTCCTCAATTCCTGGCAAAGTCTGATAAAAGCATCCGCCCCCTTCTCTTTTATGAGTCTGCCCACAAAGATTAGGTCGTATTCATTTAGCGCCTCTATAGATTCTATCAACTTCAAATCGACTCCGTTCGGAATTACCTCTGCCTTACAACCCTTCCTTTCTAGCATCTCGGCCGTAAGCTTCGAAACGGCGATGTGCTTGGCTTTTATCTTTGCAACGAAGTCCTCAACAATCTTACCAAAGAATCCTTTTTTTCCTAAATACTCGTACCAGTAGTCATTCCAAACCTCATGCCATGTGATAAAAAGCCTGTTTTTCCTTAAAACGTTGCTCAATCGCGAAGAAAAGCATGGGAAGTATGGAAAGGCTGTACAGTCTATCACATCATATCTGCCCAAAAGCCTGGGAAGAACCTTAAAGCTGAAGTAAATTGCCTCAGAAATACTCCTCCTACCGTTTTTGTATAGATTTCTCCACTCTCCGACAGCCACGTAATTTATCCCATCCCTCTCCAGCTTCGAATCGCCATCCCACCACTTCAGCGTTATCCAGTCAACCTCATGTTTTTTTGCAAGCCTTCTTGCGATCTCGTATATTCGCTTCTCCCCTCCCCCCTTGACGAAGGGATAGGCGGCATCGTAAACGAAGGCTATTTTCAAGCTCAATCACCTTTCCAGCAAAAGCATGCTCATGAAAAATGCCGAATAAACGATGGTTAGGCCTGATGAGATAAGTACGAGAGAGGTCACAGCTAAACCCATCTGACTTAAGCTTCCGTAGCCAGAGGATATCCAGGTGTGCAGGATGTAGAGTCCGATCAGGATTCCCGCAAGAATAAGGCCGATGCCAACAAAGAGTTCCCTCTCGAGGGAGTGATAGCTTAAAACCCTCATTGAAAGATTCGAAGATGAGTAACCATGTATCCCAGAATATGCGGAAATCATCAGTCCGAAGAGCGATGAGTTAAGCCCAGACAGAAAAACGATCGCTCCCAGGATGAAGGAGTGCATGCTCCTCTCTTCCACATTCCCCCTCAGGTAAAGCACGGCCATGAGCAAAAAGCCAAAGACAGCCAAAATCAAACCCGGGTAAATCAGGAAGGAATGGGGATTGTAGAGCAACATCAGCCTGAGATGTCTCCATCCATCCTTGAAACTTCTCAGTTTCGAACTACCCTTTCTTTTCCTGTAGTCTATCCCTACTTCAACCACCTTTAAACCTTTTTTGAAAGCCTCGATTATCATCTCGCTCGCAAATTCCATTCCGTCAGCCTTCAGATTAAGTCTTTCAAGGGCAGATTTTTTTATAGCCCTGAATCCTGACTGTGAATCCGAAATGCTCAGCTTGAAAGTTTTGTTCAGAAAAGAGGTAAGTAATCTGTTTCCGATTCTGTTCAAAAAATTCATGGCTCCGTCTTCCATCTTTCCCATGAATCTTGAGCCGATTACCAAATCTTCCCCATTCAGAATGGGTTTAATCAAGCCAGGAATTTGGAGGAAGTTGTAAGTTCCGTCAGCATCACCCATCACTATAACGTCCCCTTTTGCTACCTTGAAACCCTCCAGATAAGCGTAGCCATAACCCTTTCTATCGCATCTTACAACAACCGCTCCTTTCTGCTTTGCAATTTCTGCCGTGCGATCGGTTGAGCTATCAACAACTATTATCTCATAATCTTCAACCTCATTCAGCTTTTCAATCCCCTCTCTTATTTCATCTATGCATTCCGAAATACTTTCTTCTTCGTTCAGGGTGGGAAGGATTACCGAAATGAACATCAACGCAACTCTTATGTCGAATTATATTTTACTTTTGTTGGATAAAGTAAAGAAAGGTTAAAAAAGGTAAAAAGGATCAGTTTTGGAAACTTTAGCTCTATCCAGTCCTGAACATCTCTCTAACGCTCTTGTTGAAAGCGATCTCCCCGATCGATTCGAGCATCCTGCAAATCTGGAGCAAAAGCTCTTTAAGAATGACTCCTTTACCATTTGCGATCGAGCTTTGAATCTCCCTGCTAACCCCCTCAACCTCCTCGAGAAATTCTCTCACAGAGCCTATATCGCTCGTTGTGAAGGAATCGAAGCTCATCTTGAAAAGCCTTTCAAGCTTTGGAATGAATTTGGAGATCTCTTTTCTTACATCAGCGTCGGACTGAACCAAGTAGCGGGAAAGGATGAAGAGAAGATCGGCAATCTCTTCGAAGAACTTCGATACGATCCTTGAGCCGAGCAAAAATCTCAGCTCATCCCATTCTGAGACCGTTATCTTCTTCATCCCCCTATTCACGAGCCTCACAGAAAGCAAATAGAGTCTGTCGAAGTCCTCTTCGAATCTCATTATCTTCTTCTCTATATCTTCCTCCTTCCCCTCGATCAGGGCGTTAATCTCGGCCAGCAAGCCTGAGAGAATCTGGAACATTCGGCGAATAATTGTTACAACGTCAAAATCTGGAATCGTGAAGCAGTGAAGCACTATTTTATCATTCGATGCATCGAGCACCTCCATACCTATGAAGTGATGTGAAGTTTCAGAAATCTCAGTAATATGCTTTGCAGCCTCCTTATCTTCGATTTCTATCTTGTCAACCCCCAAGGAGTAAATCGAGCCAAGAAACCTCTTCAAAAAATTCCGATTGTAGCTTAACACTTCCTTGACTGTAACCTTAACCTCTTCCTTCTCCTCCTTCTGGGGACGAATAATGATCGTGTCATCGTATTCGTTGAGGATAACCTCATCTCCCTGCTTTAGCTCATATTTCGATATCCATTCCTTTGGAAGCGAAACCATATAGCTCGATCCACCAACGAGCTGAAGCTTTCTGACCTTCATTAACCAATCTTGAACTATAGAGTACTTAAAAGTTTTTGATGAAAATACGTATTTTTTTTACGAACATGTGGGCATAGGGCAAATATGTATATTATGATGTAATATTTTGGAAAACTTTATAAAATTAAACTCCAAATTTTAATTATGGAAGGTTTAAATCACGCTCATCACAATGACGAACTCAACATAAGGATCGCCGGTAGGGGAGGTCAGGGAATAATCAAGCTCGGCCTCTTCTTAGCTGAGGCAAGCGTGCTCGAAGGGAAAAACGTTGTTCAGACGCAAAGCTACGGCCCTGAAGCGAGAGGAGGGGCATGCAGAACCGATTTGATAATCAGCAACGGTGAAATTGATTATCCCGGGCTGAGAAGAATTGATGTGTTTCTGGTTTTGGATCAGGAAGCTTATCTCAAGTATTCTCCAATACTCGATGAAAAATCCATCGTAATCTACGATTCTGATTTGGTCAAGCCCGATAGGGCTAAACACATAGCTATAGGTTTTCCATTCACGAAAAAAGCCATTGAAGACTTTGGAAATCCTATTTTCGCGAACATAATCGCATTCGGGGCTCTGGTTGCGATAACGAAAATAATCAAGCCTGAAACCGCTCTCTACGTGCTTAAGAAGAGACTTAAGAAGTTTCAGGAGGAAAATCTCAACGCCTTCGTTGAAGGATATGAACTTGCACTTATAACACCAAAAGCGGTTGCATGAAACGGAAATTCGAGGTAAGAGTTAACAAAAAACTCTGCAAAAAATGTGGAATATGCGTTTTTATGTGTCCGAAGGGAGTCTTCTCTCTTTTCGACGAACTCAAGGTTGAGGCTGAGAAGTGCAACGGCTGCAGGAGATGCGAAGTTTACTGCCCGGATTTTGCCATAGAAATTGATGCTGTGGAGCAAGTGGGAAAGGAAACAAGGGAGGAAACGAGGGGTGAAACAAGGGAGGTAAAGCATGCGGAAAGAGCTGTTGCAGGGGAATGAGGCTGTTGTCAGGGCAGCAATAAACTCCGGATGTAATTTCTTTGCTGGATATCCTATCACTCCTTCATCAGAAATTGCCCATGGAATGGCAGAACTTTTGCCTAGGTATGGTGGTGTGTTCGTTCAGATGGAAGATGAGCTTGCATCCATCTCGGCTGCTATAGGAGCAGCCTTGGCCGGAGCTAAAGCTATGACAGCAACCTCAGGCCCAGGATTCAGCTTGATGCAGGAGAGCATTGGCTATGCGGCGATAACCGAAACACCCATAGTTATATTCGACGTTATGAGAGCTGGACCAAGCACGGGCATTCCAACAGCCCCGTCGCAGGGAGATGTTTTGCAGGCCAAGCACGGAAGCCACGGAGACTATCCTGTCGTCGTCTTCGCTCCAGCAACCGTTGAGGATTCCTACTACATAACTGAAGAAGCCTTCAGAGTAGCTGAAGAGCATAGATTGCCGGTGATAGTCCTTTCAGACGAGATAATCGGTCACATGAGGGAGAGCGTCATTCTACCACCACTAAAATCGGAAGAAGAGTTTAGAGTCAGAGCAGGAGTGGAGCCAAGGCTAGGAGTTGGGCTGAGAAAGCACACAACTGGCTTAGTTTATGACGAGACGGGCATGCCAACGACCGAAGCTGCGGAGTATGAAAGACTGCTGAGAAGGCTGATGGCTAAGCTGGCAGATGAGAGCTTGCTGAGGTATAAAACTGAAAATGCGGAAGACGCTGAAATCCTTTTTGTTGCTTACGGCTCAACCTATCGTTCTGTCAGAAAAGCAGTCAGAATTTTGAGGGAAGAATCTGTTAAAGCTGGATTATTCAAGCTTGAGACCCTAAACCCCCTTCCGGAAAGGGCTTTGAGGAAAGCGGCAGAGAATGCTGAAAGAATAATCGTTCCGGAGATGAACATGGGGCAGATGGTTAAAGAGGTGCAGGCGATTCTCTGTGACAGAGAAGTCTCTGGTATCTCATTTTTCGCGGAACTCATAACGCCTGAAGAGCTCGTTAAGGCGGTGGTGGAGGTGGTGGAATGAAAGCTTTGTACGAGAATCTGCTTAGAGTCAAGTATCTTCCCCATGTCTGGTGTGCTGGATGCGGGAACGGGATAGTTCTGGGAGCTTTTGTGAGGGCATTCAACTACACAGGATTGGACAAAAATTCAACTGTTATAGTGAGCGGAATAGGCTGCAGCGGAAGGGTTACGCAGTATCTTGACTTTGACACCGTCCACACAACCCATGGAAGGGCTTTAGCATTCGCAACGGGCATTAAGCTTGCAAATCCCGAGCTTAACGTGGTTGTTTTCATGGGTGACGGAGATGCTTCTGCCATAGGTGGAAACCACCTCATTCATGCTGCCAGAAGGAATATCGATCTGACCGCGATAATCATAAACAACTCCCTCTACGGTATGACCGGCGGGCAGGTAGCTCCGACAACTCCCGAAGGAGAGCAAACGAAAACCACACCTTATGGCAATCCAGAGCCACCGTTTGACATCTCAAAGCTTGTCGCAGCAGCTGGAGCTACCTATGTTGCGAGATTCACTTCCTATCATGTAAGATGGATCGAAAAAGCTATAGCAGAAGCTTTATTGCATAAAGGTTTCAGTGTTGTTGAGGCTGTGATAGGCTGTCCAACCCACATGAAAAAGAAGCCAGCAGAGCTTCTGAAATTCCAGAAAGAGAAGTTTAAGAGAAGAAAACTTCCCATTCAGGAAATCACACCCTACGACATAGGAATATTCATCAACGAGATAAAGCCCGAGTTCACGGAGAAGTTGAAGGAAATTCAGGAATCTGCGAAGAGAGTTTAGGAAAGGATTTAAAATTATTTATCTCGATTTTAACTATTATCAATTATTAAATAAATTTATAAACTGAATTCCACTCGATGCCGCATGGAGTGCAGGATTTGTGGGAGTAGTTTAAATAATTCGGATAGCTCGGATAGCCTAGAAAAAAGAGGAAAACATCACGATTATGGAATTTGCATGCAATGCGGTGAAGTCTTGGATGACATCATCGCAGCATATTTTGAAAGGCTTGAGAGGGACATGGACCTCGATTCTGAAATACCCTATTACGTTTTCATGATGAGTAGGAAGCTTAAATTCCTCGAGCAGACCATGTGGTGGACGGCCTACGATGAAATGAAGAAGGGAAATGTGGACGATGAATACTTTAACAGGCTTGAGAAGGTAGTGAGCTGGTTTGAATCAAATCCTGAGATGATAAGGAGGATAGGAGAGGAGATGTTTGCCAAATGCAAGTCATGTGGTCAGCCCTTGGTTCCTGGAAGTGTAGAGGTCGCTGGAGGAGACATGGCGATAGTTTACTGCAAAAAGTGTGGTAACGAAATTGTCAGATGTAGTATAAGATATAGGCTAAATTATTGACGTTTTTAATTGATGTTTTAAATTTTTATTTACTTTAATATTTTTCATGATGATGGGAATTTCGGTCATTTTAAATATATTATTGTCCACTTAAAAATGCACTGAAGTGGATTCTAGGTTCGAATTTCTTACCTGATTCGGAGAGATGATGAGGAAAATATCGGATGTCAGGGAGGCTGAGGAAGCTGTAAGCATAGAGTCTAACAACTTTGGGGATTCTAGAGAATCTCATGGAACTCATAATTCTGATTTTGAAATTTACAGATTGATTGCGGAGAATTCTAGCGAGGGGATTTTTCTCGCCACAAGCTTCAAACTCGTCTACGCAAATTCTGCATTTTTCAGAATTATAGGTGAAAAAGATTTAAAGGATAAAAATCTCCTCGATCTGCTTGAAAAAGAGGATGCAGACCGCGTTGTTAGTGATGTTCGAAAAGCCTTGATGGGAGAAGTTGGAGAGGCAAACTATGAGCTTAGACTGAAAAGTAGGAATGGTAGGGAGAGATACATTTCCCTTTCGATGTCCAAAGTTGAGTACAAGGGGATACCTCACGCCCTAGGAATTGTGAAGGACATAACCGAAAAAAAGAAGATGGAAGAACAGCTAAGGCAGTATAACGAGCTTCTCAGGCTGACCAATACGATTCTGAGGCATGATGTAGTTAATAATCTAAACATCATTTCGGGGTGTGTTGAATTATGCGATAAAAAATGCATGGCTGAGAGCGCTGTTAAGAGATGTGTCGAGCTAATTCAGGAGATAGGGGCCTTAGAGTCCTTTACAACTTCGAAAAAGGAGAGTTTAAGGAAAATTCTGGAAAGGATTGCTGGAGCTTACCCAGTTAAGCTTCAAATTGAGGGTGATTGCGAAATCGAGAGCTTTGTTGGGATAGCTTTTGATAATTTGATAAGAAATTCTGTTGTTCATGGTGGGGCGAGCGAGGTTGGGGTTAAGATAAGCCGTCAAACGATAATCTTTACCGACAACGGTAGTGGAATTCCCAAACAAATCGCCGATAGAGTTTTTGAGAAAGGCTTCAAATTTGGAGAGACTTCTCACACAGGCTTGGGACTCTATATTGTGAGGAAAGTAGTTGAGATGCTCGGCGGGAGTGTTGAGCTGAGGGGTAGCAATGATTTTGTGATAAGGGTGAGAGAATGATCCAGTACCTCGAGCTCTCAGATGAGCTCTTGGACAGGATACTCAGAGGATTGGAAGAGGCTATCATTCTGGCTGAAGCGGGAGGCAAAATTCTCTCAGTAACTCCTGCAATATCTAAGATGATCGGTTTTGAGCCGAAAGAACTCGTTTCCAAAAATTTCCTGTCCTTTGTTCATCCGGATGATGCTGATCTCGCGGTAAAGGCCTTTCATAGCCCTGGATCAGTGGAAGTCAGATTAGCGGGGAAGAAAGGAACAAGATGGGTGAAGATTCGCTCGGATGCTCTATCCGACAAAAATCTTATACTTATCATTCTTAAGGATGTGAGCAAGCTTAAAGAGAAGGAGGATTTGCTATCCAAACTTGAAGAAAAGACCCATACCGGGATCTATATTGTGCAGGAAGAAAGGTTCGTTTACGTTAACCGCAAACTTGCTGAACTAACTGGATATTCGGTGGAAGAGCTTCTGGAGATGAACCCTTTCGATCTCGTCCATCCAGATCATTTGTCTTTGGTTAGGGAGAGATATCTGAAAAGGGAGATGGGTGAGGACGTTCCGGAGCATTACGAGTGGAAGATAGTAACCAAGGATGGAAGTGAGAGATGGATAGAGGTAATCGCAACAAAAATAGAATTCAATGGTAAGCCAGCAGTCCTAGGTAACGTTTTTGACATAACCCACAGAAAGCAGATGGAAGAAAGACTGAGAAAATCAGAACGGAAGTTCAGAAATCTCCTAGAAGCGATAAAGGATACCCTTTTTGTAATCGATACTGAAGGCAGGTTTGTCTTTCTCAACAAAAAGTTCGAGGATCTCACTCTCTTTTCTGTAGATGAGTGGCTGGGAAGGCATTTCTTAGAGCTTATTGCCCCTGAATACCGGAAAACGGTTGTTGAGAACTTCAAAAAGGGAATTGCTGGTGAAAGCATCCCACCATATGAAATAGAGATCTTAAGGAAGGATGGGAAGAGAGTTTTTGCAGAGCTAAATGTCACGAACATATATGAAAACGGCAAGATAGTTGGCAGAATAGGAATTGCAAGGGACATATCTGAAAGAAAGGAAATTGAGAAGAAGTTAATGGAATCGGAAAAAATGTTCAGAAAACTTGCAGAGAAATCACTCATAGGGATCTATCTGATTCAAGATGGGGTTTTCAAGTACGTGAATCCGAGACTAGCCGAGCTCTGGGGATACAGCGTTGAAGAGCTAATCGGCAGAAGCCCACTCGAGTTCATTCATCCAGCTGATAGGGAGTTGGTTGACAAGAACTTGAGATTGAGAATTGAGGGAAGGATGGATTCGATAAACTACAAGCTTAGAATGATTAGAAAAGATGGAGAGACAAGGATAAATGAAGTTTACGGATCGAGAATCACTTACAACGGTAGACCAGCAATCATAGGCACGCTCATAGACATCACCGATTCGGAGAAGTACAGGGAGGAGCTTGAAAGATACAAGAGATTCTATGAGAATGCCCATGATCTCTTCTTCATTTTGGATTCGAAAGCCAGGTTTGTTGAGGTTAATCCTAGATACGCTGAGCTTCTTGGATATAAGAAGGGAGAGCTAATTGGCCACACAGCGAGGAAACTGATGGATCCGGCAGAAGTTGAGAGGGTTAGAGAGATGTTCAAGAAGGTTATGAAGGGAAACGTTGTGAGATACGAGGCTAAAGCCATTCCAAAGGACAGAAAGAAAGTGTATCTGATGGAAGTCACCCTCTGGCCCATTTTCGAAAAAGGCAAAGTAGTAGGAGCGGAAGGAATCGTGCGGGATATTACGGAGAGAAAGAAGCTTGAAGATAGGCTGAGGAAAAGCGAAAAGAAATATCGCCGGATGGCGGAATATCTTCAGAATCTCATCAATGTTGCTCCCGTCCCGATTACCTCGTGGGATTCGGAATACAGAATAACCCTCTGGAATAAAGCAGCAGAGGAGAATTTCGGATGGAAAGCTGAAGAAGTCATTGGAAAGAACATCCTTGAAGTTCATGTCCCGGAGGAGGAAAGGAGAAGAGTCAAAAAGGTTCTGGATAAGGTCGAGGAAGGAAATTCCGTTGTCAACATCAATCCATGCCTTACGAAAAACGGGGAAAGGAGAATCTTCGAATGGTACAACTTCGCAATCGGAAAGGGGAAGGATAAGATAACAACCTCGATAGGAATAGATCTAACAGAAAGAATCGAGATGGAAAAGATGCTGATAGAAAACGAAAGGAAGTTTAGAAAGCTATTCGAAACCACTCCGAATCTCGCAGCCATCCTTGACGAGAATGGAACCTTTATCGAGGTAAACCCTGCAATGATTAAATCGATAGGTTTCAACCCCATTGGGAGAAAGCTAACTGAGATTTTCCCGAATGAGGTGGCTGAAAAAAGAATGTCCTATGTTAAAGAGGCTATTGAGAAAAATAAGAGGATCGATTTTGAGGATACAAGAAAGAACAGGCATTTCCACAACATCTTCATTCCTTTAGCACTCAAAGGTAAGAGGTACTGTTTCGTAGTGGCGAGGGATGTTACTGGTTACATAAGGCTCAACAAACTTCTTACAGCGATCAACGAGATAAACAAACTGATCGTGTATGAAAAGAACAGAAAGTCCCTCCTGGAAAAGGCTTGCAGAATACTCTCATCCTTAAGGGAGTATTACTCCGTCTGGCTGGGTTTAATTGAAGAGGACAGGCTAATAAGAATTGCTGGGGAGGAGATGCATCCGGTAGATTTCTTGATAGAGGAGCTCCCATCCTGCTTTGAGGAGGCTATGAAGTCTGTAAGAGTTGTGAAGTCGGATGAGAAACTAAAAATCTGTCCCTTCCCGGAGTCGGATCTTAGGAGATTTAACTGCACGATCGTACCGATGAGGGCTGAAAAAATGGTGCGGGGCTTTGTGGTGATTCACTCAAAAGAAACTTTGCCGGAGAGAGAAGAGATTGAGATGCTTCAGACGCTTGCCGATGATTTAGCCTTTGCAATAAAGGCTATAGAGCTCGAAGAAGCAAGAAAGAAAGCCTTCCAACAAATAGAGAAAAACATAGAGCAGTACGCAATTCTTGTTGATCAGATTAGGAATCCTCTTGCGATTATTGCCGGACTAGCTGAGTTGAAGGCGAGCGAAGAGCTTAGAAGAGAAATAACCGAGCAAGTAGATAGGATAGAAAGGTTAATCCAGAGGCTTGACAGGGGGTGGCTTGAGTCAGAGAGTGTCAGGGAGTTCCTGAGAAGAACTTCAAGATGAATTAAATTAGGGTTTTTAAATAATCGAAAGCTATACTAAAAAGGTTCAGAATAGGTAATAAGAATTGGAGCTTTTCCTCTTCTATTCCCTATAAAAATATTAATTCAGTTTTAATTCTCTAAAAAGAGTCATTTCTGGACTCATTCTGCCGAAATAAACTCTCTCGGGAATCTGACACGATCGACTTCAGGGCAAAAAATAGCAAACTTTAAATATAGAATTGGTAACCTTTCGATGTCGTTTAATTTGCACTATAAGGGGTGGGGGATGAACTATGGAAAAGACAGAGATTCTTGAAAAGATTAAAGAGGCAGAGAGTAAAGTCGAGAGTGATATCGCTTCTGCTGAAGAAAAAAAGAAGAACATGATTTATGAAGCTAAACTCAAGGCTAGGGAGATCATTGAAGATGCGCAAAAAGAGGCTGAAAGCATTAAGGCTAAAATTGTTGAGGATGCACGATCATCCATTGAAGCTGAGAAGGAGGAAATCAAACAGCGAAAAAGCAGGGACATCGAGCAGCTAGAGGCAAAAGGTAAGGATAACGTTTGGAAGGCTGTGGACTATCTATATGAAAAATTCTTAGGGATGGTAGAGCATGTTTAAGCCTGTCAAGATGGCCAAGGTAACTTTAGTGGGCCCTAAAGATTACCTTGAGCAAGTATCAGCAACGCTCCACAGGCTTAATCTGATGCACATCGAAGATCCGGTTGAGGAAGAGTACTTTAAAATTGGCGAACCATCGAAGAAAGCATCGATCGTTTCAAGGAGTTTAGTCCAGCTCAGAAGCTTGCTTTCCTATCTCAAACTCGAGCCCGAGACTTTCGAGGCAAAAAGGAAATTCAGAGCTGAGGAAATTGCAGCGCAACTTGATGAAAAGCTCGAAGAATACAGAGAGCAGATTGAGGCAAAAATCGAGGAAATCAGAAATCTTACAGAGAAAAACAGGATGCTCGAGGAGGAGGCAAAGACGATTGAACCTCTGAAAGAACTTGGAATACCTCCCAAGCTGCTGAGAGGATACAAGGCGATTGCTAGCTTCGTAGGCTATCTAAAAGCCGATCCGACTGAGAGACTCAAGGAGATAACCGATCAGTTCGAGATCTTTCTTAAAGAGATCAAAGGCGGGTATCTTGCTGCTGCTTTCGTTAAGGCAGAATTTGCGGATGATTTTCTGATCGCATTGCAAGAGCATGGTTTTTCGGAAATATCTGTGCCGGATATCGAGGATTTCGATGCTAGAATAGCCGAGATCAATTCTGAGATAGAGAATAACAATGCGAAGATAAAAACACTCGAGACTGAGCTCGAAGAGGTAAAGGCGAAAGAAGCCGAGGTGATGATGGCAATCGAGGAATACCTCAGCATGGAGATGGATCGCTCAGAACTGCCGCTAAAAACCTTGGTTTCGAAATACGCTTTCGTTCTCACAGGTTATGTTCCAGAAAAGAGAGTCGAAGAGCTTAAAACTGTAATCGAATCGCGAACGAACGGCAGGGTTGCAGTCGATGTCATAGAGGACGAGGAGGAATCTCAACCTCCAACACTCCTCCAGAATCCTGCGGGAATTAGAAACTTCGAGCTGTTCACAAACCTCTTCTCCATACCGAAGTACAAGGAATTCGATCCTACGCCGATCATGGCAATCTTCTTCCCGATCTTCTTTGGAATGATGCTTGGGGACATCGGTTATGGTTTGCTAATCACAGTCCTCTCTCTTTACCTGAAAAGGGTGTTCAAGACTGAAGGCTGGCAGGGTCTGCTGAACATAGCGCTCTACTCTGGAATCGTCTCGATATTCTTTGGGTTCATCTATGGTGAGTTCTTCGGCCCGTATACCGTTCCCGGTTACAAACCTCCTGAGATTCACTGGGTAGGGCCGATTATGCACGGTTTGTATGCGTTCAACCACGGCCATCCGATCTTCGACAGGGTTGAGGAGATGGGCGTCAAAGTTCTGCTCTTCACAGTTCTCGTTGTGGGAATGTTCAAGATCCTTTGGGGCTTTGCAATCGGCTTCAGAAATGTTTACGTTGAACACGGCATGAAGGCTGCAATTCTTGAAAAGGGTTCTTGGTTCATCGGTGTGCTGGGAATGGCTTTGCTAATTCTCGGCTTCGCTTACAACGTCAACGTTTTCTATCATCTGGGCGAGGAGTATCCGGCGCTTGGAGGATTCTTCAATGCAGTTGGGCTTGGAGCTGAGGTGCCAGAAGGTGTACCGCCTCTCCCATTGCCGGGAATTGCAGAAGGCTGGGAAGCTGGAGTTAACAACTTTTACAAGCTTGCAGTTCCGCTAATCGTTATCTGGTTCATTCTCTTCCTGATGGAAGAGATACCAAAGATGGGCGCGATGGGAGTGGTGATGGCGGTCGAGATTCTAACATGGTTCGGACAGATCCTTAGCTATGCTCGATTGCTTGCTATTGGCCTTTCTTCTGTCTACATCGCTTTCGTTGTAAACTATGTCGTTCCAAAGCTCATGCACACATTCATACCAATACCAATAGTTGCCGGAGTTGTGGCAGCTGTACTAATGGTTTTAGCCCATGGTGTCAACTTATTGCTTGGAATTCTTGATCCCGGATTGCAGTCATTACGTTTGCACTACGTAGAGTTCTTCACGAAGTTCTTCGAAGGTGGTGGAAGGATTTTCACCCCGTTCGGGAGGAAAAGGAAGTTTATTGAGGAGGAGTAGGATTTGGAGGTGAAGATATGGCAGAAGCTTTGATAAGTGATGAGGCGTTCATAAAGGGTT
>JACDNU010000053.1 GCA_017656505.1 Archaeoglobus sp.
ATAACCTCTTTTATCGGAAGCATGATTAATGTGGCACTTAACATGGAAATTTTGAGATACTTCAGCGCGTTAGCGGTTTTTGTAATTGGATTGGAGGTTGCGGGGATAAATCTACCAGAGAAGATCCCGATGACTCCAGTGCCTACAACAATCGCGATAATTTCTACAGGAATTATGTTGGAGGTGTTAGCATGGAGTATATGATAGTTATTGGTGGATTTGTTGCAGCTTTGATAGCATGGACGACCATACTACCATTCACCCTAATTGATTTCAGAAAGTTCATAGATGTGGACACATTCAGGAAGTTTGGTGGGATAGCGATAGTGATTATCGCTCTGATAATCGCTGGGCTTAAACTGCCAAAGTACTTGCCTTTACTCATAGTTTTCTTTGGATTTGCTATCTCGGCTTTAAAGAAGTTTAAGCTAAGGAGTTCGATTGAACTAATGTAACGCTATTTTTTATTTCTCTATTATTTAATGTTTAATCTAATAATCTAATTTCAATTTAATTTCGGGCTTAGTTTAGTAATTAGTTAAGTTCGATTAGAGATCGAACCAAATTCTCCCTAGCCCATTCTTTTCCGCTTACATTCTCCATGAGCAAAACCTTCTGCGGAGGCTTTCCGAATAATCTTTCAACAATCTCCTCTACCTCCAATCCCGAAGAATAAAGCTCGTTTACCTTTGCTTTTAGCTCAAGGAGGTACCTGAGGTTCTCCTCAACCTCCTCTTTAGAGAGGATCAATGCACCACCGTAGGCGTATCTGAAATCGAGCTTTAGAATCTTCTCCAGCGATTGTATAACTTCAAGATAGTTTTCTTCCCTCATACAGATTATTGGCTTTCTCGAGCCTACCAAGTCACCCATGAAGAGCTTGTCGTCAATGAGAAAGCAGACGTGATCGAAGCTGTGACCGGGGGTCTCGATTGTTAGGACTTCAACCTCACCGAAATTCATCCTCCCCTCTATCGTTTTAGCTGACACACCTTCAGGCTGGCCCCATACTATTTTCCTGTAATCCGGTATTTCGGGTGGGTTTTCGAGCAGTGGGATGGTTTTCTCGCCAGCATAGACAGGTAATTCCAGAACACTTGCCCCTCCGATATGGTCTTCGTGGTAGTGGGTTATCAGCAAGGCTTCGGGTTTTAAATTTCTTTCCAAAAGAAAGCTTCTGAGCTCCTTAGCGGTATGCGAGCAGCCTGAATCAACCATGATGTTTCTGTAAAAGTAAAGATTAGCCCAGTAAAGAACTTTCCCGCCGATTTTATTCCCGCAACTGACCACGAAAACGTCATCATGCTGGAAGCTTTTGAACATGAGCTTTCTTGGTAGGCGGATTATAAATCGTTTTTAGTTTTATCTTTGTTTTATCCTAGCTCTAAGTTCTCTCAATCTGCAAACTAAATTTTTTCTCCCGAGCTACAGCGGAGGAATCAGTGAAAATTTTCCGAGGAGGGGAAGTATGAACGTGATTCCGATAATGGGGTGGGAAGCTACAGCATAAACTATCCCTAAGGCCATGCACCTTTGTTTTCCCAAACCATAGATAACTTTGGTAAGGCTGAAAGAGAGGGTGAAAAGAAGGATTCCGACAATAGTCACCCATCCAATAAAACCTACGAACCTCAAAATGAGAGTTAGTGCATCGATTACCAACCCTCCGAGCATCAGAATCAGGATGAAAAACAGGAACTTCTTAGCTTTAACTTCTATCTTGAAAAAGTAAAAGACGATTCCAAGAACTCCTAAATTCCACAGATAGTTAAGCATTATTGGAACGGCTATTTGGAGAAAGACCACTTGTGTTGGGGTGGGTGGAACGGGGATCGGATCGGCAAGAGAAGGTTCTAAAGTTACAAGAATTGAAATCACAAATGCCATGCCGATTTTAATGTGTTTCAAGCATTTAAGGCGTTCCAAGTGTTTAAAGCGTTTCAGGTATTTCAAGTACTTCAAGCATTTCATGTCAACTTCCCCCTATTTAATTCACGCATGAAGTAGAATTGCCCAGCGGTTTAAAGCGGAGAGAGGATACGCAAACCCATTAATCTGACTTGTTCATAAATAATTTACTGATTGTTCATAATACTTCTGAAAATTGGAAAGCTTATAAAGCAAAGAAATATTTGAGAAATACAATTTACTTGAGGAGGAGTAAGATGCACAAATATACCATCGAAATCTTCTACAGCGAGGAAGATGAAGGATATATTGCAGTCGTTCCTGAGTTGCCGGGCTGTTCTGCCTTTGGTGAGACTGAAGAGGAAGCGTTGAAAGAGGTTAAGGTTGCCATCGAGCTCTGGATTGAAGCTGCGAAGAAGGAAGGAAGAGAAATTCCAAAGCCGAAAGGAAAAGGATTACTTAAAGCTGTTATGCAAGAAAGGTGAAATTTGAGTTGGGCTAATCAGCTAACTCCAGAAAAAATTGTTAATTAAGTATCTAATCAGGCTACTAAGGTCTTTTTCTATCAAAGTAAGATTTAAAAAACAAACACTGTAAGACTGAAGTTCATTTCAATTAGATCGATCCAGCATTGGTTCATACTAAAAGCAGTATTGTAAGGGCGATGAACAAAAAGATTCACGCCGGGGGTGGGATTCGAACCCACGCGGGCAGAGCCCAATGGTTCTCCACCTCGCGTTAGCAGACCATCGCCTTACCACTCGGCAACCCCGGCCCAGAATAAACTATGCAGTCTGATTTTTAAAAGTTTTGTGGGTGTTGGAGGTGTTGAGAGTTGGGTGCTGGTAATTTAGTAAATTTGGGTAAATTTTATTTCTCACTTGAGCCAAATTAAAAATCCAAAACATTCTTTAACAATCCTCCTCACTTTCGGAAGTGTCGATGGATGCCTCCGAAGTCAAATTAGCTGCAAAGCACTCTCTTCCGATTGTTTTAGGCTACCTGCCAGCTTCTATGGCCTTCGGTGTTTTGGCAGCTAATTATCTTGGCAACAACTCTATTCTAATGTCAGCTCTGGTTTTTGCCGGAGCGAGTCAGTTTGCAGCTCTGCAGCTCGTGATTCTCTCCAGTTCGGCGGTCTTTATTGTTTTCACAACCTTCTTAATAAACCTGCGGCACATACTTATGAGTAGCTTCCTAAACACCTACCATAAAAGTCACGGTAGGCTGAAAAAGATCTTGATCGCTTTTGGCATAACAGACGAAACGTTTGCAATAGCAAGCAATGGTCTAAAGGAGCTTAGTTTAAAATCCGAACAGGAATCATCAGTATCAGTGATAACATCATCCAAAGCATTCACCTACCAGTTCACATTGAACTCGATTTCATACCTTTCATGGGTTTTCGGAACATTTCTCGGATTTAAAATAGGGGGTGTGATTCCTGGCGAGATTCTGGAGGTTCTGCCTTTCGTATTAACGGCTCTTTTTCTCTACCTCTTAGTTACAAACATATCAAGCAGAAGAGACGTGGGAATCGCAGCTGTTGCTGGAATAATAGCTGTATTACTCTCCAAGCATGCCGTAGGCTGGAACATTTTCATCGCGACTGTTGTAGCATGTTTCATCGGAGGCAAGTTGGAGAGAAAGGAAAGGGGCGATGGTTTTGAGGAGCGATGAGCTATGAATCAAATGGAGATTCTTTTGGTAATCCTCGGGATGTCGATCGTGACGTTTATTCCTAGAGTATTACCATTCTTCACCGAGATAGACATCGAAAGGTATTCCTTTCTTAAATTCATTCCTGTAGCTGTCTTTTCAAGTCTGGCTTTGCCTGATGTCTTCGCAGAATTCCAGCCGGAAAAGATAATCGCAGCTTTAGCTGCAGTAGGTATTGCATATAAAACCAGAAGAATGTTTCTTACCGTTTTTGTTGCCGTAGCTTTGCTGTACTTCTTAAGAAAACTGTTTTGATGAAATAAAAAGCTAATAAAATTTAAAATTAAAAATAAAAAACCAAATTATGGGCAGCATGGAATCTGCAGAATTCCTGCCTCGATAACAACGAATCTCAGCATCGCTCCCCCTATCAGCACGAGAATCGCCGAAAGCATTGCCACGTATCTGGTCGATTTTGCTTCAGCTCTTACTTCGTATCCGAAAATGAGCATTAACGGGATAGCGAGTCCCATAAAAAGGAAAACCCCTACGAAGTACGGTGCGAGCCATCCCTTGAGAATCATGTGGACAGACTCAATTGCTCCGGCCGGGCCGTAGCTTCTGATTATCAGGAAAAGTCCAAGGACTATTAGTTCTGCGATCATAACAAATCCATCGGACTTCGCGAGAATTCTTGTTATGCACTCCACACCCTCCTCCTTTATCGGAGCAAGAACTAGAACCAGCGTTGCCAAGCCAGTTGAAAGGGCTGAAATCATGAAGATAACTGGCATTGCAGGGGCATTCCAGAACGGGATGTTGAAAACGACACCTATGAGAATTCCAGTGTATGCTGCCACGCCGATGGCAAAGAGGAATGCTATCCAGCCAAAGATTCTGTGCAAGATGCTGTTTTCCTTCCATGGCAGCCATTCAAACCACTTGAGCATTGGTGCGACGAATAAGGCAGCGAAGAGCATGAATGCAGAGAGAAACATCGAGCCCAAGACAATCCACGACGAAGCATTCAGTCGCGGGCTTAAGAAGACTAGATAGAACCTTTCTGGGTGTCCAAGATCGAGAACCAGCAGTATCGTGCCCACAAATACGGCTATCAATCCGGTAAGAACCCCACCCACAACCATCTTCTTTGTGACTCTTTTTCTCCAGAAGTAAAAGGAGACTGCATACGCCATCGAACCCAATCCACCTAAGAACAAGTACAATGCGATTAGTATCTCCCACCATGGTTGTTCGAGAAGGTAATAATGCTGAGGATGCAAAACCAGCATTTCAATCACCTCGGACGGACGTAAAATACCCTTGGCCTTGTTCCATACTCAGCACCAATCGGAAATGCTTGGTTTTCGTTTACTATCTTTGCAACCTCACTTGTAGGATCGTCCAAATCACCAAAGATTCTTGCCTTAGCAGGACAAGTTTCCACACAGGCTGGTTGTCTACCCTTCTTAAGCAAATGCTCGCAGAAAGTGCATTTATCCGGAGTTAGCCTTTCAGGATGAGTATACCTCGCTAGATAGGGACATGCTACCATGCAGTATTTGCAGCCAATGCATAAGTCGTAGTCTATCAGAACTATTCCGTCTTCTCTGCGATAGCTCGCTCCGGTTGGGCAGACATGCACGCAAGGAGGATTTTCGCAGTGCATGCATATTCTGTGCATATACAAGGCCTTAACATTGGGGAACTTGCCTGTTACAATTCTGTGCATTCTTGTACGCATTCCTGCTTGATAAGGAACCTCGTTTTCCTCAATGCAGGCCGTTATGCAAGCTTCACATCCCAGACATTTGTCCAAGTCGATCACCATCGCATACCTAGTCATCCAACCACCTCCTAGAGCATCCTCCAAACCCTGACAATCGCTTCCTGATTCATTGTAGCCCCGCTGAGAGGATCGTACTGCAATGGCACTACACTCATTAAAGCATGCAGCTCCTTTGGAGCGCTTGTAAGCTTCTTGCTTTGCTGTCCAAATCCTGAGACCATGAAGAGAGTATCTTCCCTAACCAATTCCGTCACGAAAGCGATACTCTCGGTTTTTTCTCCCGTATAAACTGATTCAAGAACAATTCTGTCTCCGTTCTTGATTCCAAGCTCCTTTGCTTTCTCGCTGTTGATCCACACACCCTTGTAGAAGATCTCAGAATCCTCGATTAACTTGGCAAGCAGAGGATTGTCGGAGGTTGAACAATGGGTTGTGAACGGGCTTCTGCTGTAAACGAGATACATCTCGTTATTCGCAAGCTCCCTCTCACTAATTCTGGGAGGAACCCATTTTATCAGCGCATCCCAGTAGGGATTTTTGACCTTCTTCGCGAGGGATGCCAGAGCAAAGCTGAAGAACTCGACCTTCCCTGTTGGAGTCGGTAAAGGTTTCGTATAAGGCATCGTTCCAACGATCCCATCCCTTCCGACCGTTATCACTGACCCTTTGGAAACTAGCTCGTTGTAGTCGATACCCTTTGCTTCTGCCTGAGCTCTTCTTATCCCCGCGACACCCTCTGAATGGTAGTACTCCATCATCTTTTTCCCATCGACATCCAAAACCTTTCCCAATATCTTGAAGAAAGTCTCCTCCTTTCCAATAGCCCTCGTTATTTCAACCATCATGTCTATGACATGCTTCGTGTCGTAAAGCGGCTCAATGGCTTTAACCCTCGTCTGAAATCCGAAAGCCGGAACATAGGGAATGGGAAATATCGGATCATCTTTCTCTATGTACGTTGACTCGGGAAGCACAACATCAGCGTAATATAGATGATCTTGTGGCAGAATGTCTACTGCTACGGTAAATTCCAGCTTTCTCAAAGCCTCTTCCCACTTCGTCCTTTCCGGCAGGTTCGTTAGCATGTTGTGGCCGAAGATGAACATCATCTTAATTGGATAGGGGTCCTCATTGACTATCGCATCGTAGAAGCCTTGGACTGTGTGACCGATGTGGGCCAAGGCAATGCCTCTTTTCTCAGCCCACATGCGAAGTACGCTTTGCGGAGGAGCTTCTGGAGGAGGTTCGTTCGCGGAAACGAATTGTGCCAGCCCGGTTAGAATAATCCCGCCATCTCTGTTCACAGATCCGACAAGAGCGTTTAGCAAAGCAACCGCTCTCCATGTAAGAACGCTGTTGAGGTATTTCGGATCGTGCCATCCGGTATCGATCACCCCTCTTCTCAATGCGAACTCTCTTGCAACCTCCCTAATCTTCTCGGCATCTATATCAGTTATTTTCTCGGCCCATTCGGGGGTGTATTGCATTACCCTTCGTTTTATAGCCTCGAAAACTGGAATAACTTTGTCTCCTTCAATCTCGAACTCCCCTTCTAGGGCTGGTAGAAGGGCATCCTCATGCTTGATAGCTTCTTGCTTTGCAAGATCGTAAACCAAGTACTTCTTCTTCCCTTCCTCATCCCAAACCTTGTAAGGAGCTCCATCTTTGAGCAGCATCGGAGCGTTGCTGTATCTGGCGATGAACTCCTTGTCATAGAGTTTTTCATTTATTATGACGTTCATCATCGCCAGAAGGAAAGCTAGGTCAGTTCCAGGCTTTATTGGCAGCCATAGATCTGCTTTTGCAACTGTTTCGCTATATCTGGGATCGAGAACAACCATTTTGAAGTTTTTTTTCGACTGCCCGAGTCTCCAGCCGTGGACAATACTTATGCTACCTCCCACGTTCCTTCGCAGGAAAATAACGTATCTCGCTTTTTCATAATCTGTAAGAATTTCTGGATGTTCTCCGACTCCGTAAGCTGTAGCCCATCCGAATTTTTTGGCTAGAAAACATACGGCAGGCGGGACACCTGTGCCATTTGGGGTGCCTAAAGCTCCGAGAAATGCCTTGAAGAAGGGCTGGTAAAAACCGCACGGCAGCCAGCCACCTATAACGCCTATGTACTCCGGATGGCCAAGATCGTGGTATTCCCTTATCTTTTTGGCAATTAGCGATATTGCTTCCTCCCAGCTTGCCTCTCTGAACGCCCATTTTCCCTTCTCTCCCGTTCTTATAAGAGGCTTTTTCAGTCTGTCGGGATTGTAAACCCTCTGAACTCCAGCGTTACCTCTTGCACAGATCTTCCCGTTGTTGATCGGATGATCGGGAGTTCCATGGATTCTGTGAACTTTCCCATCTCTGATCTCGACTTGGATGTTACATGCAGCAGGACAGAGAGCGCATATGTTCGGTACAAATCTTACATCGGTTGTCGTTTCTGCTAGAGCCTCAGCAATGCTGTCTCCTCGCAATTTAACTCCAGCAGAAACGGCTGCTGTTAAAGCTGCAAGTTTAATGAACTCCCTTCTAGAAACCATGCTTTTACCATTTCGAGCATACAAGAAAAGGTTTTCGCGGTTTTTCAACCTTCACCGTTATCGCTGTTAATTTTTTAAATTTTAATTTTAATTGGATTTTAATCCTAAAGCCCAAAGCCAACCAAAACAAACCAAACTAAAAATACTAAACGTTTTTAAATCTTCCAGAATTTCTGCTTTCCATGATGCTTTCCCCTATCGAAGTTGCTCTGATTAGGGCATTGGAATCAGGCATTGAATACTCGCTTGAGAATGCTGCAGAGACAAGTGGGATTAGTAAAGATGCGGTTCTAAAAGCTGCCCACTTACTCAGAGAGAAGGGTTTGGCAGATGTCATCACGAAAAGTGAGAGAAGATACTACCTAACGGAGGAGGGAAAGGAATACCTGGAGAAAGGTCTGCCAGAGGAGAGACTTTACGAGGTTGTAAAAAAGGGTGAAAATGAGATCGACAAGCTCAAAGAGAAGTTTGGAAGGGAATTTGGAATAGCCTTGGGCTGGTTGAGGAAGAAAGGATTAGCAGAGGTTGATGGGAAGTTTATAAAGCTTAAGAAGGAAGGGAAGTTTGAAGAGAGGGAAGTTCTCGAGAAAGTTAAAAGGGGAGAAAGCGTTCCTGAAAAGTTTTTAAAAGAACTCTTGAAGAGAAAGCTCATTTCATTTGATGAGAAAAAGGAGATTTTCGTAAAAATTGTAAAGAAGCCTGAGACTGAGTTGAAGGAGGTCGTGAGAGATCTTACCCCCGAACTTCTCGCATCAGGAGCTTGGAGGGGGAAGGAATTTTTGAAATATGATGTAAGGATCCCTTCTAAGGTTGTTTATGCAGCGAAATTTCATCCCTACGAAAGGATAGTTAGGGAATGCAGGAAAATTTTCCTTGAAATGGGTTTCACGGAAATTAAGGGCAACTTCGTGCAGTCATCATTCTGGAATTTCGATGCCTTATTCCAACCGCAGGATCATCCAGCTAGAGATATGCAGGACACATTCTACTTAGACGATTACGTTGAGCTTGATGAAGAATACGTTGAGAAAGTTAGCAAAACCCATCTGAACGGCTGGGAGACAGGTTCGACTGGATGGGGAGGAGAATGGAGCCTTGAAACCGCGAAAAAACTGGTTTTAAGGACTCACACAACTGCCATAACAATTCATTACCTCGCGAAAAATCCTGAGCCTCCCGTTAAAGCTTTCTGCATAGATCGCGTTTATAGGCGTGAAAGTATAGACGCAACCCATCTGCCGGAGTTCGACCAGCTGGAAGGGGTCGTTCTCGATAGAGACGTCGGATTCAGGCATCTGCTTGGATTGCTTAAAGAGTTTTTCCTGAAGATGGGATTCGAAGAAGTTAGATTCAGGCCTGGTTATTTCCCCTACACTGAGCCGAGCGTTGAGCCTGAGGTTTTTGTTGAGGGCTTGGGATGGATAGAGCTGGGTGGAGCAGGAGTTTTCAGGAAAGAGGTCACGGAACCTTTAGGCATAAAAGGAAAAGTCTTGGCATGGGGTTTGGGAATGGGAAGACTTGCGATGCTGAGGCTTGGAATGAAAGACTTGCGACACCTCTACCAGCCGGATATAGGATGGCTCAGGGATATCCCGGCCATAATGAGGTGATCTAATGCCGGTAATAACGCTGTACTGGGATGAACTCGAAAGAATGGTTGGGGCTAGCAGAGAGAAAATCCTTGAAAGACTGCCGATGCTGGGGTGCGACATCGAGAGGGTTGAGGAGGATTACGTAGATGTCGAATTCTTCCCAAACAGGCCTGATTTGTACAGTGTTGAGGGCGTTGCCAGAGCTTTGAAGGGCTTTCTCGATATAGAACCGGGATTGAAAGAGTACTCCGTCAAAGACGCTGATTGGAAACTGGAAGTAAAGGAGAGCGTTCTTGCAGTTAGGCCAAGAATAGTCGCATGCGTTGTCAGAAACATCGAAATCACCGATGAAGTCATCCGATCCCTTATGCAGATTCAAGAAGACCTGCACTGGACGATTGGGCGGAACAGGAGGAAGATGGCGATTGGCGTGCACGATCTGAGCAAGGTTTACTTCCCCTTGAGGTATGAAGGTGTTCCAGCCGACTTCTCTTTCGTGCCCCTCGACTTCGATGAGGTTATGACCGTAAGGGAGATTCTTTCAAAGCATCCTAAGGGGGTTGAGTATGCTTTCATTCTGGAAGGAAAAGATAGATTTCCAATGATAATTGATTCAAAGGATGAAGCAATCAGCTTTCCGCCTGTAATAAACGCTGAGAAAACTAGGGTGACTGAGAATACTACAGATCTGTTCATAGATGTTACCGGCTTTGATGAGAATGTCGATAAGGCTTTGAACATCCTCGCGGCGATGTTCCACGACAGAGGGGGAGAAATTCAGAGGGTTGAGATAGTATATCCCAATAGGATTGAGAGAACACCGAATCTTGAACCGAAGGAGTTTGCAGTTAAAAAGAAGGAAGTTTACGGCTTATTGGGATTTGAACTCGATGATGGCGAAATCATCAGAGCTTTAGAGCGGATGAGATTCGGTGCAGAAGTAAGTGGGGATGGATTCAAGGTAAAGATCCCCGCCTACAGAGCTGATATCATGCATTCTTGGGACATCATCGAGGACATTGCGATCGGATTCGGATACGATAAGATCGAACCTCTCTATCCCCCAACGAACACCGTAGGCCTTACCCATCCGTGGTTTGAAACCCGAGATCTGCTGAGAGAGATCATGCTAGGTTTGGACTTTCTGGAAGTCATCACTTTTACTCTCACAAATGAGAGGGTGCAGTACGAGGCGATGAACAGAAATGCTAGCCCATGGAAAGATTTCGTGCCTTTGCAGCATCCGCTAACCGCCGATCACACAATCCTTCGAACTTCAATTCTACCTTCCCTGCTTGAAGTGTTAGCCTTGAACAGACACCATCCGATGCCTCAAAGGATTTTCGAGGTTGGAGATGTCGTTGTTGGAAAGCACAACAGGCTGAAAGTTTCGGCTGTGATAACCCATTCAAAGGCCAATTTCTCAGAGATAAGGAGCGTAGTTCAGGCTTTGATGAAGGAGCTGGCACTAGAGTGGGAGGCGGAGGAGAGCTCCGATAAAGTTTTCATCGAAGGGAGAGCAGCCGATGTAGTCGTTAAAGGCATAGTGGTAGGAAGTTTCGGAGAGATCCATCCTGAGGTGCTTGAGCGATTCGAGCTCACAAATCCTGTTGCAGCTTTCGAATTGGATGTGTCGATGCTCTTCGATACGGGAGAGCTGATATGAGAGCTGATATGGGGCTAAAATCATGAGTTTAAAATCATGAGGCTAACACCACTGAAACAACCAAAACCACTGAAACCCCTCGCTGAGCTTGAACTTTGCGAGAAATGTGCGGAAAGAACGGGAATTGAAGCTGGAGAGCTTGAAATCGTTGATGCGGAGAGATGCATTTACTGTTGTGGTTTACTCTCAAAAATCGAAGAATTGCGGGACAGGATTTTAGGAGATCTGAAAGAATACGAGTTCGAGACATTTCTCGTTGGAACGAGGCTAGAGGGAAGCATCAAAGCCTTTGAGGAGTACCTTCAAGACAGCTATGGGCTTGAAGCGGAGAGAAGCATAAGATACGAATTCAACAGGGAACTTAGTTTAAAGCTTCAGGAAGCTGGAAAGATTCCCGATTTTGACAGGCCTGACGTTACGATCCTTTTCAACGCTGAAAAAAGAGAATTCGAATATCGCATAAGGCCGGTTTACATCTATGGCCGGTACATCAAGAGAGTAAGGAACATCTCGCAGACAAGGTGGCTCTGCTCGAAGTGTAAAGGAAAGGGCTGTGAGGAGTGTAATTTTCAAGGAAAGCGGTATTACACGTCTGTGGAAGAATTGATTGCAAATCCCTGTGTTGAAATCTTTAAAGCGGAGAAAGCAATTCTGCATGGGGCTGGGAGGGAAGACGTAGATGCGAGAATGCTTGGAAACGGAAGACCTTTTGTTTTGGAAATAGTCAATCCAAAGCTTAGGAGAATCGATTTAGGGGAGCTTGAGAGGCTGATAAATGAGAAGTCCTCACCTAAAGTTGTCGTAAAGGATCTTGAGATGTCTGATGAGAAAACGCTCAAATTCATCAAAGGGGCAGCCTTCCGCAAGAAGTATCGGGCTAAGGTGAGATTTGAACGGCAGGTGGAGGAAGAAAAGCTTGGAGAAGCAATTGCCCAGCTAAGCAATCGGGTCATTCAGCAGAGAACTCCTTTGAGGGTGCTGCACAGAAGGGCGGATCTTGTCAGGAAGAGGAGAACGCATAAAATTGAGGTTTTGCTCTGCAAGAATGATCTTGCAGTTCTTGAGATAGAAGCTGATTCGGGGTTATACATAAAGGAGCTTGTGAGTGGAGACGAGGGAAGAACAGTTCCAAGTCTCTCGGAGCTTCTTGGCGTCAGAGCTTGGGTTGAAAAGCTCGATGTAGTTGGGGTTTATGACAAAAATAATTATGGATAATATGGATAATTACGATCGTGGAACAATGGTATCCATACGTATGTTTTAAAAATTTTGAAATTACCCATATAAATACGTTGAAAAAATTTAAATATGCCCCCATTTACAACCTTTTTTCATGAGGTATGCAAAACTGTGGCAAGCTGTTCTAATACTTTTGGCGATCTCGATAGCCTTTAGCGGATGTGCACAGACCGAAAAACCAGCGGCAACCCCCACCCCTGCACCTAAGGAAACTCCAAAGCCAGAAGCCACTCCCGCGGCAACCCCGGAAAAGGCGGAATACAAATTTAAAATGACGACTGGCTCCCCAACCGGTACCTATTACATCGCCCTCACTTCAATGGCTAGCGTTGTATCCAAATACAACCCGGATATCTACGCTACCGCGATTCCAGGCGGTGGTTCTGCCGCCAATGCAAGAGGCGTTGGAAGCGGGAAGGTGCCGATCTCCCTCTCTACATCGATGGTGGCCTACTTCGCATACACCGGTACGGGAACGTTCAAGGGAGAAAAGTATCCGAAGCTTAGATCCATGGCGCTTGCACACCCACTGATAGTCAGTTTTATAGTTAAATCAGACAGCGACATAAAAACGATTTACGATCTCAAAGGAAAAAGGGTGGCGATAGGTGAAGCGGGAAGTGGAGATGCTGTTGCTGCGGAGGTGGTACTCAAGGAGGCGGGTATCTGGGATGATGTTATCAAGGTGAACGTCGGAGATCCGGAATCTTGGAACATGGTAAAGCTAGGAACGGTTGATGCGGCAATTCACCACACGTCTCTACCAAATCCAAACCTATACGAACTATCGATGAGTACCCCGATAAGGCTAATCGAAGTTCCTGACGAACTGGCGGACAAAATAACTGGAAAATATCCGTATTTTGCCAAGTACCTTGGTAAAAAAGATAGCTACAATGGGATGGACAGTGATGTGAAAGTTTTGGCTGCACCGGTGATTCTGATTACGAATGTAGATGTTCCGGAAGATCTAGTCTACAAATTCACCAAGACCTACTGGGAGCATTTCGATGAGGTAAAGAAATCCGCACCATTCCTGGAAACAGTTAATCGAGAGAACCCGATGGCAGGCATATCCATCCCTCTGCATCCTGGAGCATACAAGTACTGGGTTGAAAAGGGCGTAGAGGTGCCTGAAAAGCTGAAACCATAGAAATAAATAATAAACAATTAAATTTTTTAATTTTGGGGGAGGGGGAAATTGAGTTCTTCCAAAAACGATAGGCTAATCAACTTGATCTCCGCGGGATATGCACTATACATGATCGTTTTTGCCCTTGGATTTTTCCTAGTAATGTTGATGATTTTGGGGAACGCGTTCGGATTCTCAATTCCACCACATGTTATACTCACCCCAATGCAACATATGGGGATGTATCTTTCCGGGATTCTTCTGATAACGTTCCTCATCCACCCCCTAAGGAAAGGGGGGCCCAGATGGTATGACTGGTTGATGGGAATCGTAGCCGCGAGTGGTGGACTGTACATTTTTTTCGTTTACCCTGAGCTGATGCTCAGAATGGGTATAACCACCACAACCGATTTAGTTTTCGGTTTAATAACGATCATATTCCTAATTGAGGCTGGTAGAAGAACTACAGGGGCAGCTTTAGCTATTTTAACTCTCATATTCATTACAATCGGTTTGTACGATGCGGAATTCGATGTAACCTCGTTGGTCACGAGAATTTACATCTATAACGTTGGAATATTTTCCACACCATTCCAGGTTGCAACCTTCATGATATTCATCTTCATGTTTTTCGGGGCCCTGCTGTCCGAAATCGGAGTTGGAAAGTTTTTCACGGATATCGCCTTTGCACTCACGGGGGCCAGAAAGGGGGGGCCGGCAAAAGTAGCGGTGGTTGCGAGTTCCTTATTGGGGACAATGAGCGGTTCAGCGACTGGAAACGTGGTGACAACCGGAACCTTCACGATCCCGCTGATGAAAAAAGCGGGATATAAGGCCGAAACCGCCGGGGCCATAGAGGCGAGCGCCTCAACAGGAGGACAACTTATGCCACCCGTGTTAGGTTCTGCCGCGTTCATCATGCCGCTGTTCCTCGGAATTCGTTACTGGGATGTCGTGGTCGCATCGGTAATTCCAGCATTGCTTTACTACTTCGCTCTCTACATTTTCGTCGATCAGGAAGCATCGAAACAGAAGGCTTTTGGTGTTCCAAAGGAACAGTTACCACCTCTAAGACCATTATTGATGAAAATCTACTACTTACTTCCGCTGGTGGTACTCGTATCCGTTCTGTCCTCGGGATTTTCAGTCGAACATTCTGCGGTGGCTTCTATCATGGCAGCACTGCTTATCGAATGGTTTACAAGAGCAGGATTGAGGAAACTCTCAGGTGTAATCTTTACAATATTCATCTTCTCCCTTGGCTACCTCCTTGGAACTACCGGGTTGGATATTTTTAGCATTCTTGTGGTAGTGGGTGCTATATCTCTTTTTATAACGATTGGAATAGGGCTCATTCTAAAAGGAGCAAGAGAGATGACCGATATAATCATGAGAAGCCTTTCAAACAGCTTTAAGTCCGTTACACCTGTTGCAATCGCCTGTGCTTTGGCCGGAGTTATAGCCGGGGTTTTGGCGTATACAGGATTAGCACTTACACTCAGCCAGTTCCTTGTCGAATTGTCGGGAGGCAACATAATCATACTTCTCGTTCTAGTCGTTGGCATCACAATACTCTTGGGGATGGGGATGCCGACACCAGCCGTGTATGTTCTCACCGCAACGTCCGTCGCCCCCGCCCTCGTAACGATGGGTATACCGGAAATCGCCGCACACTTCTTCATATTCTACTTTGGAATCCTCGCCCCGCTAACACCACCCGTTGCAATAACCGCATACGCCGGAGCGGCGGTTGCTAAGGCAGACTTTTGGAAGACGGGAGTGGAAGCTTTCAGAATGGCGTTAATAGGTTGGTTCATAGCCTTCTCCTTCATCTCAAAACCTGAGATGCTGCTTCTACCCATCGAAGCGGTCGATTTCACGGTAATTAAAAACATCACCTTCGGTATCTTTGCTTCAATAATCGCAGCACTCCTTTCCGGGGGAATCGTTTCGGGATATCTTTTCGGAGATCTCGGAAAACTACAAAGAGGAGCTTTCGGAATTGCGTTGCTTCTCACATTATTGTCCCTCTTCTACTTCGAAATCCTGCTCCTCGTTCCACTCCTGATCTTGCTGACACTTAACCCTCTGACGATCAAGAAACTCGCAATAAGGATTGGTTAAATGGGCTAAATTGGTTTAAAAAATAGGAGGAAAGTAAATGAATTTCGACAAAATAAGACTACCGGAAGAAGGAGAGAAGATCGAGTACAAGGACGGCAAGCTAATCGTGCCGGAAAACCCG
>JACDNU010000054.1 GCA_017656505.1 Archaeoglobus sp.
AGAAAACGATTCAGAGCGGGATCGTAACCTATGACATCCACCGACACGTTGGCGGCAACCTCGTTGGCACCAAAGAGTTTGCAGACGAGGTCGTCAGGAATCTGGAAAGCTAGCTTCCTGAAAATTTCCGCAAATTGTGGATCAAATCTTTATTTTAAAATTTTGCTAATATATCTGGATTATAACTAGATTGGATGGTTGTAGGATCTAGCCTACCTTCAAAAAACCGGATGCAATATCTTCTCTGTTATCGTTGAGCTAAAATTAGCCATATCTCTCTACTAAATTCAATCTACCCTTACAGCCTAAAACGGAATTTTTAACACTTTCAGTTCGGCTAAAACAGTCAGTATTTCCTTATTAATTCGAAAACTATATATATTTTAAATAACTTAAGTGGTGGTGGAAGGAGGTGAAAAAATATGGGTGAGTTGCCCATTGCCCCAATCGATAGATTGATGAGGAATGCTGGAGCGATAAGGGTTAGTGAAGATGCAAAAGAGGTACTTGCTGAATATCTTGAGGAGTGGGCCACAGAAGTGGCAAAGAAGGCCGTTGAAATCGCAAAGCACGTTGGAAGGAAGACCGTTAAGGCTGAAGATATTGCTCTGGCTATAAAAGGCTGAAGGGCTTTTTCTCTATTTCGTTTTTCTTTTCTTTTTCTTTCTAACTTCTTTTCTGAGGTGAACCAGTGCTGATAGGCTTGAGATATAATTTGAAAAATTTGAAAAATAAAAAACAACCAAGGTACTAAGACTCTTTTAAGTTAAGATTAAATAGTACCGATACCTACGGCCTTCAATGAGGAGTAAGGAAGTTAAAGAGGGTGTTGAGAGGATAGCCCATAGAGCATTGCTGAAGGCTTTGGGAATTACAGATGAAGAGATGGGAAAACCTTTTATTGGGGTTGCCAATGCCTACAACACCATAATTCCCGGCCACATGATGTTGGACAAAGTTACTCAGGCTGTTAAGGAAGGCATCTATTCTGCTGGAGGAGTTCCGTTTGAGTTTGGAGTTATAGGAATATGCGATGGAATTGCGATGGGACATGAGGGAATGAAATTCGCATTGCCATCGAGGGAGCTTATAGCAGACAGCATCGAATCGATGGTCGAAGCCCATAAGTTCGATGGGCTCGTTGTTGTGGGCTCGTGCGACAAAATCGTGCCTGGAATGTTGATGGCCGTGTTGAGGCTGAATATCCCAGCGATAGTAGTTACCGGAGGCCCAATGATCCCTGAAAGGATAGGCGACAGGAATGTTACGATCTCAACGGCATTTGAAGCTGCAGGAATGTTCAAGGCCGGAAAGCTGAGCGAAGCTGAACTTAAGCTCTATGAGGATTTCTGCGCCCCATATTGCGGGAGCTGTCAAGGTTTGTATACGGCAAATACGATGCAGATCATGACCGAAACTCTCGGCATGAGTTTGCCTTATTGCGGAACCTCCCCATGCGGTTCTTCGAGAAAGCTGAGAATCGCGAAAGAAAGTGGGAGGAGAGTTGTTGAGCTGGTTAAGGAGAACATAAAACCTCTTGATTATGTCACCGAGAAATCCTTCGAGAACGCGATAAGGATGGACATGCTGATCGGCGGCTCGACGAACACGGTTTTGCATCTTCCCGCTATAGCTAGAGAAGGCGGAATAAGGCTTCCTCTAGATCTTTTCGACGAGATAAGCAGAAAAACTCCACACATAATTGCGATAGATCCGGCGAGCAATTACACGATTGTCGACCTTGATGAGAGCGGTGGCGTGCCGATGCTTCTCAGGAAGGCGAAGGATCTTTTCAACAACGAGCTAACCGTTAGCGGGCTGAAGATATACGATATAGCCGAGAAAGCTTTCGTTAGGGGAAGGGACATAATAAGCGAGCTGAGCGAGCCTCTGCATAAGGAAGGCGGGATATCCATTCTGAAAGGAAATCTCGCAGAGAAGGGAGCGGTCATCAAGTCTGCTGCAGTGCCAGAAGAGATGATGGTTTTTGAAGGGAATGCGAAGTGCTTTGACTCTGAGCAGCAGGCGTTGAAGGCGATCCTTAACAATGAAATAGAAGAGGGAGATGTGGTTGTGATAAGGTACATGGGACCCAAGGGCGCTCCGGGAATGCCGGAGATGCTTTTGCCGACGGCTGCAATCTCTGGAATGGGGTACGAAAGGGTTGCGCTCATAACGGATGGCAGATTCAGCGGGGCAACGAGAGGGCCATGCATAGGTCATGTTTCGCCAGAAGCAATCGTTGGTGGGAATATTGCTTTGGTTGAGAACGGCGACAAAATCTTCATCGATATCCCGAACAGAAAAATCGAGCTTAAAGTAAGTCAGGAGGAGCTAAAGGAAAGGAAGGAGAGGTGGAAACCTCCGGAAAGAGAACTTCGCGGCTATCTTGCTAAATACGCGAAGCTTGTTGGGCCGGCTGATGAAGGGGCGGCGTTTGTGGATTAATCTGTAAGTGTAACACTCGATAATCGTAAATCAAACGGCCGATACCTTCTCCTCTTTTATTTTATTTCTGAAGATGATCCTTATCGCGAGAATGCTTATCTCGAAGAAGAGGATCATCGGCCCAGCAACCATCGCCTGGGTGAAAACATCGGGAGGCGTTATCGCAGCCCCGAGAATGAAGAAGCCGATGTAGAAGTGTCTGCGGTAATAGGTTATCGTTGAATACTTCACGAGATCGTTTGAAACCAGAAAGATCATCAGCAAAGGAAGCTGGAAAACCGCTCCAAACACGACAAGCATGAGGATTACGAAGCTTATGAACTCGGCTATCGAATAGGTTGCTTCAACACCTTGAGCGGCTGCGTTGCTGTAGAGGAACTGCATGAATACTGGGAGCATCAGAAAGTAACCGTATGCAACTCCCATTGCGAAAAATATAGCTGAAACAATCCCATATCTGAATGCAGCCCCTTTGGAGATGTTAACGTTCTCCAGCAGTTCGGTTCTCTCCTTCAAGGCCTTGTAGATAATGTAAATGAGGTAAGGCAGTCCGGCGATTATGCCAAGGTAAAGGCTAATCTTCAGCTTCAAAATCAGTCCTTCGAGCGGGTAGATGTAGATGAGTTTCGCGCCTAAGGGCAAAAGATGGTTTCTCATTGTCTCGATGAGGTAGTCAGCAATGAATGCGAAGGAAACCGCCCAGGTTAGGGCGATAACTATGACGAGCTTGAGAAACTTGTTTCTAATCATAAGAAGGATTTCAGCAGCATCGGAAGCATCGAAATCTGCCATCGCAGAATGTTAAATGGGAGGTATATAAAACTTCACCAGTTCCTAAGCTTGGAGATATAAGGTTAGCATCGAGCTGATAGCAAAAATCACAGCAAATATTAGGAAAGCATACTCATACCCGAAATCTGCCAGCGAACCTATCAATGCGGTTGATATCACGCCTCCGATGTTTGCAACGAACGTGAGATAGCCCGAGACCGAAGCAGAATATGGTTCAGCTATTCTTACTGCGAGCGAGTAAGTAGCACCAACCCCAAATCTGAAGAATATCGAGGCGAGGAGGAGTATAGTTATGGAAAGCACGAAATTTCTCGTGAAAAAAGCAAGTAAGAAAAGAAGGGCTGCGATGAGCTGATTCGAGACGATCGTTCTCTTCTCTCCGATAGAGTGAGAGATGTATCCTCCCAAAATTCCTCCCACTATCCCGCCCAGCGGAATGAGCGATGCTATTCTCGCTGCTTCATACTGTTGGATTCCGAAGGTGTCGTAAAGATAAGCTGAAGCCCAGGTAAACAGTCCGATCATCGAAAAGAAAACCGAGAACTGGGTGAAGGAAAGGATCGCTATGTTTCTGTCCTTAACGAACTTCAGTAAACTCAAGCTTGTTGCATCCACTTTTTCAGCTGGAAGGAATTTTAAAGAAAGGATTGCTAGGATGGAAAGCAGAACGGCTGGAAAGATGAATGCAAGCTTCAAGTGAATTTCGGCAAGAAAGCTTGCCACTATAAAAGCGAGGAACGTTCCAGCTGGGACGGCGGAGCTGAGAATCCCTATCGCCTTTGATTTTGTCTCGCTTTGAGCTGTATATTTCACCATAGAGCTCCATCCGGTGCTCTGTCCAGCCCCGTTTAAAAATTGAGCGGCAATCATCAGCGGCAGAATCCAGGTTATGATAACTAAATTTCCGGCTGCCATTAGCAAGGAGCCAAATGCGAAAACGTATCTGATGCCAAATCTATCTACTAAAACCCCTGAAGGTATCTGGAAAATCGTATAGGCTAGGAATAGAGTTGAGGCAATAAGGCCCATCTGTGTGTTGGAGAAACCGTAGGTTTCTCTGATAAGGGGTATCAAAGCAGCGAAGTTCATTCTTCCCAAGTAGGCTATGACATAAACGATCCACGCAATCAGAGAAAGCTTGAGGTATTGCTGCATTCGAATAAAAACTGATTTTGAAACTATAAAAGCTTGGGGTCTGATGGTTTATGCGAAATTCGAGGATTGGATTTGCTGGATGTCAACCGCTTCAATCGGTTTAATCATCAACTTTCATCAAACTTTACCAAAATCCTTATATTTCTTCTTCTGGGCATATTGAAGACTACTGAGCATTATCCCAACGTTGAACTGTGAACAAACCCAAGCCGCCGTAGCTCAGCTGGCCAGAGCGGGTGACTTGTAATCACCAGGTCGCGGGTTCAAAGCCCGCCGGCGGCTCTAAGACTGCAATTACAAAATTCCTATTTTTAACATCAAAAATAAGCTCTTCGATCTTAGATCCTAATTCTGGAAAAAATTGAGTCACGTTTTTGCAATAATTAAGGTATCTCTCGTAAGTTTCCTTTTACGCTAGAATTTAAATCCAGCTTACATTCAACCCTTCAGCCTTTGCCACTTTCCTGAGTTTTTTATCAAAGGTGGCAAATAAATCGCAATTTTCCTGCCTGCATGTCAGTATCTGAATTGCATCGGCAACGTAGATGTGGTGAGCAAGTATGAGAGGTATGCTTTCAGCTATCATACTGCCAATGGGTGTGATTTTGAAATATTGCATTCTTACCATCGTCTCAAGCTCATTCTGAAGTAAATTTATCGTCTGTTTTGCTTCAAGAATGCCTTTCCTTTCGTATTTGTCAAAAACAACCACGGCTTCGGCAATGTTCCACTGAGATATAACGAGTTTTACCTCTTCACCATAAGCTTTTTCGAAAATCGCATCGACTTCTTCTGATCCCTCCTCCTCAACGTATCTTTTCACTAGAGCGCTTGTATCAAGGTAGATCTTGGTCATGTTATCTAAATTTGTATTTTTGTATTAATTTGATCGATCAAATCTACCGATCTACCGATCTATTCTCTCTGATCTCCCTTACAACTTCCTCAGCTCTCATTCTGCTCTTCTTCCTCATCTTTGTTACATCCTTTGGGGACAGGATTTCCCTTTTAAGATTCAATGCGTTAGAGATCTTCTTGAGAAAGAGTATGGCCGAAATGCTCTCTAAGGATTTCTCAACAGTCCTGCTGAGGGTCTCTCCTGCAAGGTCTCTCCTAACTTCCTCTACGATGTCTTTGTTTAGGTTGAGGGTAACCTTCGTTTTTACGGTCATATGTATTTACGTATGAATGTAATTATTTAAGGTTTTCTTTCGTTTGGTTATGAATCATTTCACTGAGCTAAGGTTTTGCAATAGAAAATTCTCTTACTCTCACCAAAGATTTAACCCCGTCTCCTCATCAAAACTCCTTTCCGGCGGAATGCCAGCCAATTCAACAACAAAAAGCTCGCAAGCAAATACCTCTGCTGAAAAGAGATGTCCAGCGTAAATTCTGTTGTCATAGCCCAGCACGATGTGGATGTGGGGGAATGCTTTTCCCTCGAAAAGGGACACATTCCCGCTTAGGCTCAGGATCTCTGACCGCTCATCGAATCTCTTCTTAACATATTCCCTCCTTTTCTGATCGTAGTATCCGATCTCTGCAGAGATCACCGCACCTATGCCGCTGATGAATGCAGTTCTAACCTCTTTTTCCTTGAGAAAATCTTTTAGCTGTTCAACCAGATCTTTACCGTGATCAAGCCTTAGCAAAAAGGTTCTCCCGGCTGTGAATTCAAAAGACTTCATACTACAAACTTGATAGCTAAGAATTAAATGTATCGCAATGCAATTTACGATTCTAAAATACATGCTCTATTTTCCCTATTTTTACCTAATCGAAAAGTTTATACTTCTAAATAATAAAATCCGTTTACATGGTATCGGTCGTTTCCGAAATATTTCTCCTCTTTGGAGTTTATGTTTTGAATCTACCTTTCGGTTACTGGAGGAGAAATACAAAAAAGTTCAGTAAAGGGTGGGTTTTGGCGATCCATCTTCCGGTGCCAATAGTTTTTCTAATGCGAATCCTAGCTGGAGTTCCTATTTTACACATTCCAGCTTTCGTTCTCTCATTCTTCCTCGGCCAGTTTTCGGGAGGCAAGATCAGGCTCAAGCTGGAAGCCACCCATAGGCTTTCAAAGTGCATGGTGATGGATTTTCTCAGAATAGCAAGGGGATACGCTTAAATGGGAGCTAGCCAGTGGTGTTGCCATGAAAAGAAATTCAGGGAAGGTAGAGATAACCAAAATTCTAAGGGAGTTGGGTGAAAAACTCCCCAAGTTTCCGGATGGCAGGATCGACTACTCGAAATCAGACATCGCCCCTGTTATAACCGTCTTTGTGAAATACAGAGACAAAATCCTACTTTTGAAGAGGAGTGATAAGGTTAGCACCTATAAAGGGAAATGGAATACTGTAGCAGGCTATCTCGATGAGATCAGGCCGATAGAGGAAAAAGTTTTAGAAGAGCTGGGAGAGGAATTGGGGATTGGTGAAGAGAACATTTTATCGATACGTATAGCCGACCCTTTCGAATTCAAGGATTCGAGGATTGGAAAAACTTGGATTGTAACGCCTGTACTGATTGAGCTTGGCAAGGAGCCAGAGATAACCCTGGACTGGGAGCATACTGATTACACGTGGATTCATCCCGATGAGCTGAAAAATTTCGATACGGTTCCGAATCTTGATAAGAGCTTGGAGAGGGCTTTAGCGGTTAGGGAAAATGATGGAGAGTGATGAAAATTAATTGAATGATAATTAAATCGATCTTTTTACTGTTTAACCACCTTAAATTAATCATCCAAATGGCTGTAAAATTCCAGCGGTTGCAACTCATCGAAATCCGCGTTCATGGCAAGATGCCTTCTTACATCCACACATAGATGGCATTTGGAAATGTAATCTCTTTCAACGTAACCAAACTTTTTCCCCAGTTCAAAGAGCTGTTTGAGATCGGTAAGCAAAGCTTTCAGGATTGGTCTTTCTTCGAGATCAAGCTTGAGAGATTCAAGATCTCTTGCATCCCCAAGCGTTATTCCTCCACAATAGCCGGGAATGAAGTTGCAATAGTTGTCTATATGAATGTGCCATGATCGAATGAGTTCATTCCTGCATGACTGCCCGAAAAAAGCATTTGCAGCGTACTTCCTGAATAAATGGCCGAGTTTGTATGGAACTCTGCCCATCGGTAAAAGTTCTGCGTATCTCAAAGCTGGTATCGCTTTTTCGAATGAAAGCGTATCTTTCAAACCCATTTTCTTGAAAAGATGGTAGAAGATTTCTTGGTATATGATGACATTAGCCCCAAAGATCTTTCTTGAAAGTCTTATACACCTCTCCGTCCTTTCGAAGGGTACGTTCTCCGCTATAAATGGATTTACGCTTATTAGTATGCCGTCAAGTCCAGAATCCTTGAGCTCTCTCAACCTTCGTTCCGTAAACTCATCATTCCTGCACCAAAAACAGTTTGTTTCCACGAACAAGGAGGGAATTCCAAGCTCGCTTGCAATCTTTACAGCCTTCAGCAGCAATCTGAAGTTCATAAAAGGTTCTCCACCCGTAAAATGGAGTCCGTAATTGATACCTATCCCCCAAGCACAAGGCTCGATCTTTCCCGCCAGCTGATCAAGAATTCTCTCCAGATCATCCTTTTTAATCCAGTCCCCCTTCCACTTTCTGGAGCAGGCATACATGCAGTGCTTGCATGAGGTTGTGCACTTATACGAAAGCAGTATCCCGCCTGAAATCGGGGAAGGGATTTGAATTTGCATGAACAGATCTTACTTTAAATCCTTATACCTTTTGGGTTCGGTCTTTTGGATTCGGTCGGGTTTGGAGATCAGGGTTTAAGGAATTAAAGCCTCAGCCTCAGCCCATGTCTCTCCTTCAGAATCTCAATCTTCTTCAGAACAGCATTTTCCAAATTAATCTTATATATCCCAGCAAGGGCAGCGAGCTGAATGAAAACGTCTGCAAACTCATCTTCAAGTTTTTCCAGCTCGATTTTCCCCCTTCCAAGCTTTTCCGAATTTATAGCTCTTGCTAACTCTCCCAATTCCTCAACGAGCTGAGAAATCGTAAGCTGCTCGTCTCTTCTGACTCCCAGCTTCTCATCGATTTTCTCGACAGCTTCAACTGCCCTTTTTTGAACCTCTCCAAACTCCATGCTGGTTTTTAGATTGCAAAATATTAAAATTAACGATAGAAAGGTTTTTACCGAAAAAAGAAAAATCCAGATTATGACTTTTGTTGGGAGAAAAAGTAAGCAGGAAGCTATCAAAGCCTTTGAAAGATTCGTCTCCCCTGCCAAGGTGAGGTTCTTCAGCATGGTTGGAATCGACTTCGTGCCCGCTAAAAGGGAGAGTGTTTGGTACTGGGATCTTGACGGAAGGAAGCTCATTGATTGCCACTGCAATGGAGGTGTTTACAATCTCGGCCACAGAAATCCTGAGATTGTTTCCACTCTGAAAAAGGCTCTTGAAGAACTTGACATCGGAAATCATCATCTCATAAGCGAGCATAGAGCTTCGCTCGCAGAAAAGCTTGCTTCTTTAATGCCGGGCGAGATAGAGAGAACGGTTTTCGGAGTTGGTGGGGGAGAAGCTGTAGATTTTGCAATTAAGCTTGCAAGGGGACATACCGGAAGAAAGAAGATTGTTTATGCCAAAGGTGGATATCACGGCCATACCGGCTTCGCTTTAGCTGCTGGAGATGAGAAGTACAGCAAGCCCTTCGAGCCTCTAGCTCCAGGATTCGTGGCTGTTCCCTTTGGCGATGCTGATGCTTTGAGGAAAGTCGTTGATGAGGACACAGCAGCAGTTCTTTTCGAAACGATCCCCGCAACCCTTGGAATGCCCATGCCGCCCGATGACTTCTTCCCTCAGGTTAGGGAGATCTGCGATGAGAAAGGAGCACTGATGATTCTTGATGAAGTCCAAACGGGACTGGGAAGAACTGGAAAGATGTGGGGGATCGAGCATTACGACGTTGTTCCAGACGTGATAATCACGGCCAAAGGTTTATCGGGAGGGATTTATCCGATTTCTGCCACCTGCTTTAAAGCCGGTTTGGATGATTTCATGGCAGTCGAGCCTTTCATCCATGTCTCAACCTTCGGCGGGGCTGAGATAGGATGTGTTGTGGCTGAAAAGGTTCTGGAAATTTCTGCTCGTGAAAGCTTCCTCGACAACGTTTCGGCGATGGGTAAAAGGATCAGGGAAGGATTGGAAAGCTTTGCGGAGGAGTTCGACTTCGTTCGGGAGATAAGGCAGAAAGGGCTGTTCATTGGGGTTAAGATGGAAGAGGGCTACGGCCCGCTTTTATCGATAGCCTGCTATCATAACGGAATTCTCGCTGTTTATGCGAACAACGATCCATCAGTTTTGCAGCTCTTGCCGCCTCTCATAATCGATGATGGACATCTCGAGTATATCATGCAGAACCTCAGGAAGGCTTTGGAGTTTGCATCGGAAAGAAAAGATTTGCTGGAAGTGATAAAGCAATTGATAGGTTAGTTTTGGTTGGTTTTTATGACAGGGCTAATAGATTTGGATTTCCTTAAGGATTTCGAGGAGAATCTCGATCCGAAAAAAGGGATCTCCAAATACGAGATGAACATCCTTGGCTATGGAGAGATAAGCGTAGTTTTTGAGGTTAGAGAGCAGGAAGGTATAGCTCTCAAGCGAATCCCGAATTTTAAGCCTGAAGAAGTCGAAGCCTACATCGACCTCTTCCACGAATATGAAAGCTTGCTCAAAGAGGCAGGCTTAAAGCTTCCGAGAAGCGATGCGGCCTATGTCTTGAGAGGAGATAAAGCAATACTTTACATCGCGCAAGAAAGGCTGGAGAGCGAGAATGTCTGCAATAAAGTAATTCATAAAATTAAAAATGACGAGTTCAAAGAGCTTTTTCTTAGAATTTTAAATGAGTTAAGGAAGGTCTGGGATTTTAATGAAAAAAGTGTGGTAACAGGAACAGAAATAGGAATAGACGGACAGATTTCGAACTTCGCTTTAAAAAATGGTGACCTTCTTTACTTCGACACTAGCACACCGATGGTTAGAAGGAATGGCGAGCATCAGATAAATGCAGAGGTGTTTTTGAGAGCAGCCCCACCCATCATGAGAACGATCGTGAAAAGACTTTTCCTGCAAGAAATTCTCGACCGCTATTTCGATTTCAGGCTTGTTGTTGTCGATTTACTCGCGAACCTCTTCAAGGAGAAGAGAAAAGATGCGATTCCGATGCTTCTGGATGTTGCGAACGAGTTTCTATCTGAGTTTGGAATAAAAAATATAACCTACAAAGAAATCGAGAAGTACTACAAGGAGGATGCGTTCATCTGGAGCCTCTACCTTAATTTGAGGAAACTTCATCGCTTTACCGCCAAGATATTTGGGATGAGATATGAGTACTTTTTGCCTGAAAAGATTGAGAGGTAGCAGGTGGTAGATAGGTAGTTGATAGGTAGCAGCAGAGGTAATAGCATGCCCTTCATGAGGATAAACAGGTTAAAAATTTACTATGAAGTTCACGGGAACGGAGAGGTGGTTGTGCTACTCCACCACGGATTCGGATGCTCGAAGATGTGGAAGGACATAGCTCCGGGTTTGGTGAAGAAGAGCTATCGGGTTGTCATGTACGACAGGAGAGGGTACGGAAGGTCTGAGGAGGGTGATAACTTCGAGGACTTCTATACCGGAAGTAGCTTTCGCAGCGAAATGGTTAAAGAGCTCCAAACCCTTCTAGATCGACTCCATGTTACCAAGTCTCATCTAATCGGCCATTGTGAAGGGGGAGTTATAGGGGTTGACTTCGCTTCAGCCTTTCCTGACCGCGTGCTTTCGCTTGTGATGTCAAGCACTCTCTGCTTCAGCCAGATACCGATGGAAGAGTTCAACCAGGAGAAGTTTGTTCCATTCGAGGAGCTTGAAGACGATCTCAAGGCAAAACTTACCGAGTGGCATGGAGACAAGGCTAAGAGACGATATGAACTCTTTTCAAAATACGGTGGAGCTTACGGAAGGGGTATTTTTGATCTCAGAAAGGATCTGTCTAGAGTTACCTGCCCGACATTGGTAATCTATCCGGACAGAAGCTTCCTTTTTGATGTGGAGCAAGGGATTCTACTTTACAAAAACCTTCCGAAGTGTGAGCTTTGCGTATTTCCGAGATGTGGACACAACACCTATGAGCAAAGGCCGGAGGAATATCTTTATCAGGTTACGAAATTCTATGAGAGGTTGAAATCTGAATAATTGATCTTTGCTTTATTTTTCATTAGGAAACAAACTTAAATAATATTGTTAATCAAGAATATGACATCCATGACGTCTCAAATAGCTTCAAAAGCGCATGGATTAATTATTTTGGATGAAGTGGTTGTTCAATGCATTGAAGAAATGGAAAAGGGGTTTGGGTATCTATTTCATTTGTTGAAAGGTGTGGAGAGTATTGATGGAATGTTAAAGGGGGAGTAAAATGATTATAGACTTGGTAGGGGTCTTCATAGGTGGGATTGGAGTTGTTATAGCACTTTATTCACTGTATAAAAATCGAAGACTAGAGACACGATTAAAATATAAAGACACTCTAAAAATTATTGGAAGTAAAGTAAAAATGATTGAAGATAAAGTTCAGTATCTTCTTGATATGATTGAATTAAATGATCCAGACTATTCAGGTGAGATTTTAGAAACTTTACCGATGGAGTTAATTAAAATTCACTATGATTCCAAACAAAATAGTATCAACACTTTTCTGGTAATAGAAACTACCGAAGAAAACAATAAAGGAGAAAATAAAAAGAAAATATCTAATGTTAGAGAGGGTGTAGAGTATATAAAGTCTGGAAGTTGGATTGAATGCAAAATTGTGGGTTTAACTTTTCACCATGACTTCTGTAATCCTCTTAGTGCGATTAGGCTTGGATTAAAAGCCCTTAATGAACTCAACGACGAGGATGTGAAAATAATCAATGAATTCAGTCCTGACTTATTATCCAAGCTAGAGGATACACTCATAGAAACGGCAAAAATAATTCTAGGTTCTGTTCTCAAGCATAGACAAATTACTATTGACTTTGCAAAATTCAATACGTCAGAAGAACTGGGAAAATGGCTATTTAATGAAATTGTAGGTTATGAAAAGCTAAAACCACAATTAAATGAACTTAAAGATATTCTACATAAATTAGAAGAACTAAGAAAGGATTTATTAAAAACAAGCTATGCTTAAATAATTTGGAAAATAACAACAAAACCCAAAAGTCTACTAAGAAAAACTGAAAAGCTTCTTGGATGGTTGTTCGGGTAATTTACCTTGATATTGTCGATCTCCACACTCACTCCTGAAAAAGATTGAAGACCTAAACCCCTCCTAAATTAGTTTCATCCAAATCATGTAATGTAACAACTACGTGCATCCTCTCTTTTCTCATCTTGCTCAAATGAACCTCGACAACCTATCTCCAAGACCGCAGAAATTTCTTCGCCTGTCGACCTGAGGAAAACTTCGAACATCATTCTAACGGAACCTTATTGCCCTTTTCCATGTTGTCCTCAATTTTATCAAGCTCTTCCAGCTCGTCTTCAGTTATAGTATCTGACATAACCAATTTAACCAATATCCAAAAACTTCTTAACCCACT
>JACDNU010000055.1 GCA_017656505.1 Archaeoglobus sp.
CCCCCCCTTAGCCAATTTCCCGAAATTTTGCGCGGAGGTGGGCGCGCGGTTTCGGAGCGGAAGGCTCCAGAGATTCACCTACCCCCTACCCCTTAAACCAGCTAGGCTTATGCCTCTCGTTTACCTCTCTTGCTATTATTTTCTTATACTGAAGACATTTTGTGCAGTAGAATACATCAACTTGCTTATAGTTATTTAACCCTGGGCCCTCAGTCTTCTCATATTCGGAATACAGATACTTATAATCATGTTCGCACATTGGCAAACCCTCCATCTTCTCTTGCTGTTTTCTTGTCATGGCATCGCTTACACAACGGCTGCCAGTTTGATTCATCCCAGAATAATTCGTAATTGCCCTTATGTGGTACTATATGGTCCACCACCGTGGCTGGTGTCAATCTACCTTCTTTCATACACTCTACACACAGCGGATTCTCTGCTAGGAACCGTTTCCTTGCTCTTCTCCACCTCGCATCATAGCCCCGTTGTGCAGCTGTTCCCCTCTGTTGGTCGTACTGTCTCTGATGCTGCCGTTTATGCTTCAGGCAGTATCTCTCGCCTGCTTCAACTAATTCTGGGCAACCAGGGTATGAACAGGGTTTTTTCGGTCTCCTTGGCATGCTAATCACTCCAAAAGAAAAAGAGCCTATTGGCTCTCTCTTAAAATTTTCTCTAGTTTCTCACTCGCTTTTATGAAATCCCCTTCTGTTGTTAAGTACTCTTCTTTGGCTAAAATATCTACAGCTTCTTTATGCCTTGTATACTTAAACTCATCTTTTTTAACTATAAGATTATTTTCTTCTACTTTCTGTATTACTTCTAAAACACTTCTAACTATTCCCCTGAATTCATCTCTTTCATACTCCCCGAAATTATCTAGAAATTCCTTGCTTGGCTTATTGTCACTGAGTACCGCTGTATTCATCCGTGCCAAATATTTTATTCTTTCATCGTTAATATTCACTACAACCTCGAGGCTTCCACGGTCTTTAACTTTTATACTTTCTATCTTCACCTTAACACACTCCCTCGATGATTTTCTTAATATTTCTATAAAGGAAGAGGTTAACCTTCACAATTCTTTCGCCATATCTCGATACAAGAAAAGGAGCCTCTCTAGCCCCCGCATCTGTTATCTGTTACCATTACCTTTGTCACTGTTATGGTTGTTACGGCAAAGTACTCGAAAAAAGAGTTCGAAAGCTCTAATTCTGCTTGTTATATCGTGGTAATTTACCTGTTCTCTTTTTATAAACTTCAAGTCTTCTTTGTTCTTCTTGGTGTGCCGATTCTTCTGTCCTTTTTCCGGTAACTATTTTCATCGTATCAAATTTCTTATCTTTTTTATGTTCTTCTCTCCTTCTTTCAGGATCATCTGTTATTCCAATATATACTTTTTTACCCTTATCGTATAGTTCATATACTACCGTATTTCTTTTCTTTCCCATAAAATCCCTCCTTCCTACTTCCACAATTCTCCACAGGAAGGAGGTTTCCTCCAACTTTCTTTAGCAAGTTTCGACAATTGGAAGGATTATCTATAAATGTTAAGAATAAATTATTTAAGGGAGGTGGTAATAATGGCAAAACCTTTTCCTGACAATGTCGTAGATGCAGCTTTTAGACGTTCGGGCGGCCGTTGTGAATGCACACGTATAACCTGTGATCACATAACAAGATGTTCTGCTAAACTAATCAAAGATAGACGCGGCTACGAAGGCCCAGGTGGATGGGAAGCACACCACAAAAATAGTTCTGGTCCCTCAACTCTTAGTAATTGTGAAATACTCTGCATTAGATGTCATAAAAATACCCGTTCATATGGCCGTCGTTAACTTATATTCTGAGCCTTTATGGCTCTTTTTTTTCTCTCCTTTCATTTCGCAACAGATTCGCAATTAAACCCCCTTCACTAATACCCCACAATCACCAAAAAGTTTAACGTTTTTATGCCGTCTCAATAAATTTTTTCACTTTTTTTGAGTTTTTTATGCGTCTTAATCCTCTCCTTATGGTTATTGAGACGTTTCCTTTAGTGACTCCCAGCTCATCCGCTATCTGCTGCATGTTCATACCATCGAAGAAATACATAATAATCATTTCCTGCTGTCTCTCGGTAAGGTCCTCCTTAATCGCCTCATACAAGGCCTTCTTCATCTCCCGGATCCGGCTCGAGTTGGTCGAGGATATCTTCCTCAAATACATTTCTGAAGTATGGTATAAAACGTCTAGGCTTTCTTCTGTTAAAGGTATAGTCTTCACTTCGCCACCACCCCGGTTCATAGTAGTTTTGTACTTCCCTGGTAATCTCCCGTAAATCCCTTTGCATGGCCAAGAGGGGCTTTAGTCTCATCTTCAGTTCCGTTATTTCCTGCTTACTGGAACGCCTGTTTGCCTCCAGTTCCTTTAGCCTTATTTTGAGCATATTAACCCTACAGGTAATAAGCTTCAGGGACCTCTTATACTCTTTCGCTAGCTGCTTATTATCCATAGCACCAAGCCCCCCTTACACATGCACGCCATGCTTTATCTGCCTCATCCTCCTGTTGATGCGTTTATATGCATCATGCTTCATAGCCTGATTTGCTGATATATCCTTGAAATAGTTCTCCATATTGACTTTCCAGAATATCAACTCTTCTACAACTTCCCCGTCTATCATCTCCGCAATAGTGCATATGCTTTCCCGCTCAACCACCAGCGCCCTCCCGTTCACCCTCATCATCCTCACCTCACCTAAAAAGAGAAGACGCCACCGTACTGGTAGCGCCTCCGTTACTCGGTCAGCCTACTTTCTCTTTATCGCTGAATTCAATTTTAGTAACTACGTCACCGTTTATATTCTTAATACGCACCTCAAAAAACCGCTCCTTACCGCATTTTATTGCCACCTCAATGGCTTCGTCAAGTTTCTTATGTAGAACCTCTTTGAGCTTTTCTATATTCAATGGCCTCACCTCATTTTTGAGATTAGACTGTTCAAGTCAAGCTATCTTCCCTGTCTCTTTTTCCCCAACAAGCTCCCGAATTTCCAGTAACATAGTTTTGTAATCCTCTATCGAAATCATACCGTCCTTGGTGGAGATAATCAGCTTGCCTTCCTCAAACGTATATGTACATTCCTTCCCTTCCCAGGCCTTGACCTTGAGGTATGAAACCGTCCTGTCCTGATACCACTTGATCGGTTCTTTTTTAACTGGTGCTGGTTCTTTTACGGTCGTGGTTTTTTCTTCTTCGTGGCTCAAAATGTCCTTTATCCCACTGCGATAGAAGCGGTTTTTAACGCTTGCTACTGCCATACTATATTTAGCTGCAATTTTTTCGAATGCCTCTTCATCCGTGCCATGTTCCCTACATTCTGCAAGCAGCTGCTCATCCGTAATCTTTGGCTTCCTCATGGGTACCCCTCCTTTCGCAATTCTCCTGCCCTTTTCAATGATATTTCGCAGAATACGGCTTACCTGCGCTTGTGACACTCCTACTATTTGTGCTATTTTCTCTTGTGTTGACCCCTGCAGATACAGATGCAGTATTCTATTCTCCCTTTCGTTTAAGCGCTCAAACAATTGTTCTAGTAAACTTTCCCTCATTGCGTTTTCTAATGCCTCATCTTCAACGCTTATATCTGAAGGTATTATATCGCTCAACCTGTGCGGTTTATCCCTCTTTCTATTTTCTGGTAAATCCGCGTCAAGCCGCATACAACCTTGCATTGCCTGGCGGGCATAATCCAGTTTATCCCGAGTTATACCCAATCGGGTGCAAATTTCTTCATCCGTCATACCTTTATTATGCAATCTCTTGTATCGTAAATATATATCTGCCAATTCTCTCGACACCTTTATGCCTGTTATACTCCTTATTTGATAATCTCTCAAGTATCGTTTCACTCGCCCCTGAATCATCGGTACAGCATACGTTGAAAACTTGGTGCCGTATTTTGGGTTGAAGTTTCTTATAGCTTCTATAAGGCCTATACATCCTTCCTGGAAATAATCCTCATTGTGCATATCCAACCCGAGTTTTTTAATGGCCGCTCTTACCAGTCCTATATTCTCCTGCACAAATTGATCCATGAGCACTTCGTTTTTCTTGGCTTCCTCAATTTTTATCATATTCACCACCTCAACATCATCGGGACCTCCCTCTAATTTTCACTTGATTACATCTATATCTTGTGGTTTTCATCTATATCGCTCTATTTTTTTAAAATCTATAAATTTAGTAAAGTCTGACAGCCATCCAAGTTTAACTGTTCCCACAGCACCGTCCCGCTGTTTTCTTATAATAAACTCTGCTACTCCCTTTTCACTGGTATCAGGATTGTAATATTCATCCCTGTAAAGAAATGCAACCAAATCCGCATCCTGTTCTATGGCTCCCGTTTCTCTTAAATCACTTAAAACAGGCCTTTTGTTTTCCCTTTGCTCACACGAGCGGGAGAGTTGGCTTAGTAAAATTATCGTGGAATTAAGCTCTTTGGCCAATTCTTTCAGTTTTCTTGAGTTATACTCTATAACCTCTCTCCTGCTTCCTTCACCGCCCATCAGTTGTAAGTAGTCAATAACAATAACCGGTAAGTCTCCAAATATTCTTTTCATTTTTCTCGCTTTGCTTCGTATTTCTCCAATCCTTATTCCCGGAGTATCATCTATAAGTATTGGTGAGTTATATATCAATTCAAAAGCTTTTAAAAGCCTATTATATAGGGGGCTTTCAAATTCTATAGTGCCTAATTTTACTTTTTCAGTATCTATTAATGCCTGAATACATGCCAATCGCTTTATCAATTGTTCCTTGGACATCTCAAGTTCGAATATTGCAACGGGTTTTCTTTTTTCAATGGCGATATTCCGTACAACTTCTAATGCAAAAGAAGTTTTTCCCATGGACGGCCTAGCCCCAATAACAATTAAGTCCGACCTTATTAGTCCTCCTGTCATAATGTCTATATCCTCAAAACCCCATGAGATACCCGGTAACTGGCCTTTATTCTCTATCTGTTCCTGTACTTCTTGAAGCACCTTTGGGGCGATATCTTTTGCTAAATAAAAATTCCTTTTTTGTAATTTACCCTGGATATCAAGCACTATTTTTTCCGCTTCATCGATGCCATCTTCTTGCTCCTCATATCCAATTTCCTGAAGTTTTTTGCCGGCTTCTATGAGCTTTCTGTATTTGTACTTCTCAACCAGTATGTTCGCATGGATTTTTATATTAGCAGTGGTGGGCACTGATGAAACTAAATCAGTCAAATACTGAACCCCACCAACTTTCTCAAGTTGTTCGCCCAATTTTTCCGGAAGTGTTATCAAATCTATTGGTTTATCCTCGTTGTATAGCTCAATCATTTTTCTGTATATAACCTGGTGTGACTTAAGGTAGAACATTTCAGGTTGTATAGTTTCAATAACTTCTTCTATGGAGTCATTCGTTATAAGTATTGAACCCAATATGCTTTGTTCAGCATCTATGGAATTAGGAGGTGTTTTCATTTAATTAACCCCACCTTTCTTTTCCGTTTCTCCAAGAATTCATGGTAATCATCATCTGGAATATCTCTTGTACTAAGTGGACGTCTATTTCTACCCCATTCTCGTGCTTTTTTACAGAAGTTTCGTATCTGGAGCCTTGGATTAGATCTTTTAGTTAGGGGTTTATCTTTTTTATAAGCTGCATAATCCTTTAACACATCAATAACTGAAAGTTCCGGGAATTCTTTTTCTAAAGAATGGAACATTTCCAGGTCTAACTCCCGGTCAATTGGGTAATTCTTTATTCCGGATAGAATATCAATGACTTCTTTCTCCTCTTGGGACATAATAATATATTTATTATTATCATTCTTATCATTCTTGTTTGTATTGTCCGGGTTCGTATCGACGTTCATCTCTTTTTCGTTGTTGTCATCGCTGTTGTGTTCGTAATTTTTTGGATTCTGATAGTACTCGAAATTGCTAATTTCTATAAGTATACCCTGCGTTGCTTTCATCGTTGTTATCATAATTGCGTTCGTTTCCTTTTCATCGTTTGGTGCGCGATGAGGATTTCTTAACCATTCCAGAACCCTGTAAATCTGGTCTTTAGTTGGCTTTTCTTTTCTAAATCCAATATGCCAACTAACCGCTTCTTGAATCTCAGGAATAGATGTATATAGTTGTCCCTTCTTTAAACCTTTATATTGTGTGTGTTGGGCCTGAGTAAGTAACCATATCCAGACCTTTAGATATAAAGGCGGTTTATCCCATATTTCACTTTCGATTATTTTTCTTGATAGTAAAATATAACCCCCGGGAATCTTAGGCTCCTTCAACTACCTCACCTACTTTGTTTGTCTTTATCTAAGCAATAAATAACATATATCATCCTTGTGAACTAATATCTCACGTTTATGGCCATATCGAGTTATTTGATCCACTATTAGAAAGTTATCTTTATAATCCATTACAGTTCCACTTACCTCTTCTTTAGTAGCCCTTATTTTCAAACTGACCTTTCGTCCGATATATTTCTCAAGCATATGATTACCCCCTTAGTTTTAATAAGGTTGAGCAGATCAGGAATAATCCTGATCTGCCCGAGTATCTTATTTTTGTGAGTATATATTGAGCAACCCTGCTAAACGGATCCCATCTTTAAGACCCTGTTCATAAAGTGTTTCCATTAAAATTCCTTGCATTTCCGCTTCAGTACTATCTATCTCCTCTAAACATTCTCGTACTTGTTTTCTCATTTCTTGCAGCTCGCTTGCTTGTTGAGGAATAAGATTTCTCAATTTACGGTTAGCAATTATATTTCTCTCCGATAGTTCACGGTATTCTTGATGGTTAGATATTATATCCAAGCTATATTTTTCTACAGCTCTAAAAATCATTTCGTCATAGATTTTTTCAAAAACGCTCATTACTTCTTGAGGTTTATCTATCATAATATCAGTACCCCCTATGATAAATTTGATTTTTTCTACCAAAGCAGGGTATAATGATATTGAATGGTGTATTAATATCTGCTTTAATAGATGCCTTTTACCTATATGGTAAAGGGCTGTTTCTTTTTTTACACACGTTTTTAACTTCTCTTAACGGAGGACAATATTGGTCTAATTTTATAGGCCTCCCCTCTTCGTCAAATTCAGTAGCTATATACATAGGCACTCCCGTATCAGCCAGAAAGCTAATTGTTAACTCTTTAAGGTTGGGGTTTTCATCCATATACAATGCAAGGGTTTTTGTCGTCAACCAAAATAAAGGCATGCCGTTTCTATTCCATTTGAAATATTTTTCTATGCCTTCGTCTTCAATCCCATGAAATATGTAACTATAATGCTTACTGTCTTCATCTCGTATCCATTTGCTTATTTTTGCCACATTTTTTTCGGCTGTTTTTAAATTAATACCAACGAGACTGGCAAATTCGCTTAATGGTAGATCTATTTCATCATAGTATTTGCATATATTTTTAAGCCTGTTATCAGTCCAAATGATAATACCTTTTAATATCATTACGATTTTACGGCTTGCCTCCACTAATTCATAGCAGTTACGTTCGTACTCATCAAAATCCTCGATATATTGTTTCTTAGATTCATTCAGCACTTTATTCAGTTTTAATTCATATTCGTGGCTTCTTTTTTTAGCTTCATGGTATTTTTCCTCTAATACCGGCGCTAAACGCTTAATCCATACAAATTGATTATTACATTCCTGCTTTGTCTTAGGTTCTTCCATGGTAAGCAAGTTTTGGATTAACAAATCACCAAGGTCCATATGTTCAGTAAAATCTTTGTCAGTTATTTTCAGTCTGAAAGCCAATTTTCTTGCTAGATTATCAAAATAACCTCCACTATCTCTCGCAATCAATTGTCTTTTAAACCTCACAGCTTGCTCTCCTTCCCTTCTTAAAGCAATGTCAATATTTATACGATTTCCCTTTGCTCTTCTCTTAACCTATTAATTATATAGATTTGCCCTTTCCCAGTAACTCTAGTGGTTCTATAAGTGAATGTTCCTTTTGAAGTTTCTCTTACACCTTCAACCACTTCAAAGTAACCTCTTTCCATTGCCCTTTGTGTTGGTTCGGTTGTGCCTTTGATGATTAGGCCCCACTCCCTAAGTTTTTGGTATAACCTCTTTTCCCCGGTAATAATGCCTTGCTTCGTAGCTATTTTTGCAAGTTCTCTGACAAGTATGCTATTTTCAGAGGCCATACAGTTTTCAGCAAATTCTACAAATGGTTTTTGTCTTTCTAATTGCCTCTGCATTTCTTTAACGCTCTTTTGCAAATCTTTCACCATAGCTTTTTTGGTTTCTTCGCTTAAAACAGGAAAATACTTGTCAATAAATTCTTCTTCTCTGCCTTGTATTACATACCCACCTGTTTTCCTTAATGTCGGGAGAACATCATCAAATATCCATCTTTCAAATCTTTCTGCTTTAGCTTTTATTCCTGGATTTTTGCTTTGATCGGCAGCCTTAACAATAAGTCGGTAAATATCACCCTCGGGGATAAGCCTTGTGTCCTGCAATCTCCCTAAATTATCTGTGACTTTCCAGGTTAGGAAGTCACCTTTACAATGATCCATGACCGCTTTACTCGGGTTAGCATACTCTAACGCCCTAGTAACATCTACACCTACCGCATAAAGCTTCCCCTTAATCTCTACCATCCTAACTTGCCCAAACTCGTTATTTTCAAAGATCTGTAAATGACCTTCATATATTTTTAAATCTGACATCTCTCAACTCTCCATTTCTTTATTCTTGATATTTGAGTTAACATATATTGTGTCATTCCACATAATTACAATTACTTCTTCCGGCATGTTGTCAACAGCTACTATCTTGTCGATAATTTTATGCCTGTCCAATATTATGGCACGAGACATATTTTTACCCCCTTCCATCTGATCCTCATACTACTTTAAATTTTTTCATCCCGTTTCTTTTAGACTCACCCCCTTCTAGCCATTCTTTTATCTGTGATTTAGAGAATAAAACCTTCCTTCCGATACGCTTGTGAGGTAATTCATTGCGTTGGCATAATTCGTATACAAATCGCTTACTTATACCTAACATTTCTGCTACTTCTTTAGCTGTAAGGGTAATTCGTTCAATATTTTGCATTTAATCACCTCATTTTTTAAACTGTAGTGTTTTTGTGTTCACAACTATTACAAGTTGGTAACACTTGATTTAGCTGGACTGACTACCGTAAAAGTAATCAGTTTCAAAGATACTGGTAATTAATGACATCAGCCTTCCCTAGCAATAAGCTCCATAAGTTTCCGGCGACCCTCTTCGTTATACCTAAAAGTTTCAACCTGTTTATTTGAATATGGAGATTTATCGAAAACATATACTCCATACCGAGATGTCTTTAATCCATTTTCATTGGCTATTCTGCCGATTTTGTTAGCAGATACTCCACATTCTTTAGCAATCTCTGTAGCTGAATATGTCTTCTCTGTTACTGGCAACGGGATTAAAGCTTGTCCTATGATAATCTCTGCGGCCTTCGCATAAAGGATATGTTTGTATTCACTCGGAAGCGGACTGTTTGGATTATCTGCCATGCGTATCAGTTCCTTTGCCTGCCTTGTCTTTGCATTACAAAGCCGGGCTTCCATTTCCATTTGTTTTATTTTGTTAATACCTTGATGCCCTGACTTAACAGCCTCTTCTAATTGGAAATATTGCCGTATAACCTGCTTATATTGTTTTCTGGCAAGTTCTGTATTCATAAGTTTGAGCAATAAAGTATAGCCTTGCTGTGAGAGAAGGTAGATATTGTTCGATCTGTTAATAGCATTTTGAGTATAAATTCCGTTATCATTTAGAATGACCTCGAATTTCGTTCCTTTTAAATCAACAAAATCAATTCCTTCTTCGAAATAACCATCCTCAATATGATTATTAATAAGCTGGTTTATTGTTCTTATTTCTGTGTCATGTAGTAATGCTACAGTCTTCGCTAATATAGTCCTCTGTCCATCTCCAAAACCACCGTAAATAACCGGTATTTCTTTACCCAAAACGGTAATTTTGCCTTTGATTATTAAATTTTCCACTTAGCTTACCTCCTTTCGGTCTTCATCTCCGAAAATTTCGTTAACAGAAACACCGAATGCCCTTGCTATGGCTCTTTTGCTATTTAGCCTGGGATAACTCTTACCATTCTCCCATAACCAGTAAACTTTTTGCGTTGTACCACACATCTCAGCTGCTTTTTCTTGTGTCCAGCCCTTAATTGTTCTTAAAATTTCTATTCGTTTGTACCAAGGAATTTGCTGAATCTGGAATAAAATAGTCATATTAGTCCCTCCAATTTCTCAAATATTAACGTTTATTTCGTTAAAATTAATATATCACGAATTTTTTATATATTCAAAGTATAAATTAACGCAAATTACGTTATAATATGAATATATACTTATCTGCCTTTGGTTTTCGTGATCTCTCTAATGCTCATTGACTATATAACGTATTTTACGTTATAATGCTCTTGAAAGGACAAGGAGGTGTTTGCCTATGACAATTACAAAAAAAGAATTGGGCAAATTGGTAAAAAAAGCGAGAGCAATAAAGTCTAAGCAAATAGGCAAAAGATATACACAGGCTATGTTAGCCAAAGATATAGGAAAGTCTCAAAGTTATATAGGAGACATAGAATCGGGAAGAACTTATCCTACTTTTGTTGTTTTAAATGCAATAGCTGAGGCTTGCAATGTCCCTCTAAGTTTTTTCGAAGGCTCAACAATAACTGTTGCTAAACTCATAAAAAAATATCGAGATGAGCATAAAATGTCTATTGAAGAATTCGCAGAAATGTGTAAACTTGACCCTTCACTAATTAAGGAACTTGAAAATAATCCGGATTATTTTAAGGAAAAATCTTTTGAAGAAACATTTAATATTTTAGAAAAGCTTTCTAAAGGGTTGCATGTTGATGTGGAAGCAGTTTTATTAGAAACTGGATTTTTGGGCAGTCAACCAGAACCTTTGCCTAGATCAGAATTTTTTCGACTTGAGCATATTCTAATACCATATTTAAGATTCTTTAAAGATCCAAAAACGCAAAATGTAATCGAGCTCATTGATGATACCGTATATATATCAAGCCTTGAACTAATTCAATTTGGGGATGATAAATTTGATGAGGTTAATTATTTTTATTTTAGGGTTAAAGATGATAGTATGATTAATGCTCGCATTGCAGAGGGGGATTTAATACTTGCAAGAAAACAAAACAAATTCGACAACGGCGATATAGTAGTTGTTCTTATAGATGAAAACATAAACACCCTTAGACGATTTTACAAAAGAAACGATATTATTATACTTCAACCGGAAAATCCCAAATATCAACCTCTAATGCTTACAAAGAACGATTTAGAAAATAAAAAAGCAGTAATCATAGGCAGAGCGATGAAGTTAACAATACATTTTTAAAATCAAAATAGCTGTAATTACCTTCTATACTTGATTAACTAAACCTAAACAGGAGTGATAAAATGAGAGGCCATATACGAAAATACAAAGGTCGATGGGCCGGGGTAGTGGAGCTCCCCCGTGACCCGGCAACCGGTAAACGCAGGCAGAAATGGATATACGGTGACACTAAAAAAGAAGTGGAAGCCAAAGTAAACAAGCTAATCCACCAAATAGAAACAGGCACATATATGGAAGTAACTAATATGACTGTAGCCGACTATCTCCGGGAATGGCTGAAAAATCACCGGGTGAATCTTTCAATACTTACAGCCGAAGGATACGAAAGGTATATCGAAAAGCACATAATCCCCGAAATTGGTTCAATACAGTTGATCAAACTGAACCCCATGCATATCCAGGGCCTGTATACGAAAAAACTTGAAGTCCTCTCCGGTAAGTCTGTACTCCAAATGCATCGAATTTTGCGAAAAGCATTAAACACTGCCTTGAAAAGCCAGATAATTCCCAGGAATCCTGCAGATGCCGTTGACCCTCCAAAGGCAGAAAAATATAAAATCAAAGTCTATGATGAGGAAAAATTTACAGAACTTTTGAATGCAGTCGAAGGAACCGATGACGAAGTACCCATTGTCCTTGCCGGAGGTTTGGGTATGCGCCGGGGAGAAGTGTTCGGACTGCGGTGGAGCGATGTGTCTTTTCAGAAAGGAACCATCACTGTAGAACAGCAGCTATTGCCAACAAAAGAGGGCCTTATTTTCAAAAAACCCAAAACCGAGGACAGCATAAGGACCATAGAGGTCCCGGACTACATTCTCTCAATTTTAAAAAGGCACCAGAAGAGACAAACTGAAAATAAGCTGTTTTTCGGTCCTGAATACAAGGATTACAACCTGGTGTGCTGTAAACCTAACGGGGAACCTATAAACCCATCCACCTACTCTCATATATTTGCCAGAATACTTAAAAAGCATGGTCTGGAACATATAAGATTCCACGATCTACGTCACTTTAATGCAACTATAATGCTCAAATATAACGTACCGGTAAAGGTGGCCTCTAAAAGATTGGGACATTCCACCACCGCCATTACCCAGGATATATACCAGCACGTTCTAACCGATATGGATAAAGAAGCTGCAGAAAAGTTAAACAATGCACTCTTCAGAAGCAACAATAAGAGTAATACAGGATAATGTTTGTACAAACATTTTACAAACACGCAGTAATAAAAACGGGTTATTTTCAGTACACAGAAGTATTTTTCAAATCGCTGGAACCCAGATAATACAACACTCCAGTTAACCATGGTATACTACGGTAATCGTGCCTCTCATAACTTAAAATCCTG
>JACDNU010000056.1 GCA_017656505.1 Archaeoglobus sp.
GTTGGTTGCATAATTTGTATTTTCTTTATTTATTTTTTGTTATTTTGACACTACCCTTCGAAATCTCTCACACTTAGCTTGTGTATATCTCAACCCTCCTTACAACAATTAGTAATACGCCCTCAGACTCCAGCCACAGCATATTGTTTCTATTTTTAATCAATCAAGCGTAATTCAAGCTACCCCAGCCGTCCTCCCATCACTGATCAGTTCAGACGACCGGGTATTGGCTCACATATTCGTTAAACGAAATTTTCCACCAGATATTTTGATACTTTCACGTGTCTTACAACGATTTCGGTAAAACCTTTTTTTTGGCTGGAAAAAGTAATTGAATACGAATCACCAAATCCATTTTCTTCAAATTCCTTGATTATCAACCTTTTTTGAGCTTTAGAAATCCTGTATCCTCTCATCTCTAGGTAGTTTGTTAATTCTGCAAGCGAATTAATGAAATAACCTACATCTTTCCCACGATCAGATGATATGTTCCTCACTATTCCGCATTTTTGGCAAAATGGATGCTGTTTCATTGCACCATTACTTATCGGTAGCCAGTCTTTTTTAGGTGAGTCTTGGTGGGAACATTTGTCCATACAAAAATTAGCTAATAATAGAGCTTATTAAGAATTTCGCATGGCTTTAGATTATCATCTGATAATGATGTTGACATTCAAGCAGTGACCTACTCTCTCTCTTTAAGCATAAAAAAAGCAATTGGAAGTAGCAGAATTGCAAAAAGTATCCAGCCCAAATGAGAATGGATTGTCATCATAGTCTTTAAACCATAAAAGTAAGCCAAATAAACCAAGATTGCCACCCTTAAAAGGTTGGCGATGTAGGAAGCAACTGCGAGAGCTAACAATATTAGGACTAATCTCTTAGTTTGTATTTTCTCAATAGTTTCCGAATAGGATATGACCATGCTAACTATTAAAAGCAAAGAATACCAGCCAAAACATGCGAGATCGATTTTAAGCGTTGTGTATTCAACACCATGCACTTCAATGATCCTCATTACCGGAATGCTAACGTTGTATCCAAGGCTCTGCATGATAGTCACCACAGGAAGCGTGACAAAATAATGCCCGTAATAGTAAGAAAGACTAATTCCAAGTTTTTCGGGTATTAAAAACAAATTTATGTAGAATATTAAAAAAACAATCGAAAAATACAGGGCAAACCTACCAATTTCGGTAAATTTCTTCACGTTTAATAGTATGAGTGAAAAACCTAACAAGAGTACCATAGAATCAAAAGTTTGAATTTCCGAATTTTTATATATGTTGTAAACAATTACCGCTAAAATTATAAGAACTCCCAACATGACTTGAAAGTAAGAAATTTCCACTTTACTCTCCTTGATTTTTTTATCTTTAATTCCTAAGTAAAAAACTAAACACGTTAATACGAGAAAACCCATTCCTAGATGAAACGAGCCGTAACTTAATTCTATAAAAGCTGCTACTAAGAATAAAGCCGAAATTACGATAATCAAACCTGATTTTTTAGGACCCTTTAAGGAATTCAAATCTAGCACATTTTTACCCCTACTAAAAAATATAAAATTTTTTCTGAGTTTTCAAATTTTTTATTTTTACAGTTTGTTTATTTCATAATCTTAAAATTCAATAGGTTATGGAGAATTTTAGAAGCAATATTATAATGCTAAAATTTAGATAATTTAAAATAATTCAAATCTAAATTATCCACCTAATAACTTCAAACGCCTCAGCATATTTTGAATTTATTTGTACCCCTCTTGTTCTCGCAAGACTCCTAACAAACTCCTCATTGAGATAGGCTCTATCCTTTTGCGATTCGTAGCACTTCAAGGCTTCGATTTTTTTACCGATATGTCTTTCTTCTAATCTAATAAATGCTGTGGTATCAAAGGTTATATTGTTCCAAGGTTGTTCGTATCCCAGAATCGTACACTTTTTAAAAGCCCTTAAGGTTTCTTCTCTGGTGACTTTATGATCCTGGTGAGTGTCAAAAGATGATGGAGTGAAAATCGTATCTGGGTGAATATCCTCCCTAATTCCTATGAGCGTGTCTAAGATCTTCTGTCTCAGAAGAGGGAACTCCCTTACCTCAAACTCAAATAGGAGTAAATTTGAATTGTCTATCCCTAGAACTCTTGTTGCCTCTTTTACTTCTCTCTCAAGAATATCTGGAGGGTATCCTTCAGGAACGGACTTTTCGCACGCTGATAATGCAACATAATAGACTTCTATTCCTTCCTCAACGAATCTTGCTATGCTCCCTCCACAGCCAAGCTCACCATCATCTGTGTGAGGGCTTAAAATCAGGATTTTTTTCATCATATCACATCATTTTTCCAAGATTTACTTGCTATTTATAGATGACGATTTAAGGGTATTGGAGAATTCAGACCAATCATTATATACTTTTAGAGACAACTGTTTATCCCTTTATCTTTTAACATCTTTCTTCCAGTTTCCCTAACTCTTCAACCTTCATCCTTATCCCCTTCCTCCCCAACTTCTTCAACTTCCTCTTTCTTACGAATCCCAGGCTCAATCAGCACTTCTCCGTTCAACAAAGCTAGCTCACCTTTCAAATAAACCCTTTCTGGAAATACCGCCTCAAAATTCTCAAATGGTGTCCATCCTGCTTTCGTGTGCAGTCTTTCTGCTTTTATTTTCGATACAGCCTTCAGATTGAAAACTGCAAAGTTCGCATAGTTGCCAACCTCTATTCCGCCATACTTTTCAAATCCAAAGATTCTTGCTGGATTTACAGCAATAAGATTTGTCAAAGTCCTTATACCAAGCAGTCCCTTCCTCATGAGGTTAACCATCAGTGGATACATTGTTTCTACTCCCGGAAAACCTGGTGCTCCATCCTTCTTGTCCTCAAGGGTGTGTGGGGCGTGATCAGAAGCAAGCACGTCTGCAAGCTGGAGAGCATTGAAGAGCATCTCTACCTCAACCTTGCTCCTTAGAGGTGGGTTAACCCTCAAAAACTCTGAACTCGCATCGGAGTTGAGCAGTAGATGATGGGGTGTTATCTCGAAGGTTGAATCTGAGTCGGAGATGAGTATAGCCGAATCATAGGTTGAGATGTGGCAGAAATGAAAGTTTCCGAGTTCCAGACATCTCTTCACAGCCTCAATCTCTGCTTGTGGTGGTCTCTCATCCGAAATTAAAGTGGGATCTTCAGCATGGAGAGTTAGTATCTTGGAGATTTTCCTTCTAACTTCAGCAAGCGTGTCGTATGGGATTTGATAGCTGGGATTATCGTGTTGAAGGAAAATCTCTCCGATTGCAGGAATTCTGTATTCCTCCTCGATCTTTTTTACAGTCTCATGGATCTTTTCAGCATTCGCAATGGTAAGGCCAAGGTTCAGGCGATAGTCAACATAAGATTTCTTCTCCGCAACCTCCATTCTTCGCTTGTAAACTTCATAGCTATCGACAAAGGGTTTTGAGTTTGGCTGATCCACAACCAAACAATTTCCACCGTATAAAGCTGAGAGAGATCCAGATTCAATCGTTTCTTTCTCACTTTCATCGAAGTCGCGAAAATGTACGTGAACATCGATGGCGGCTGGCAGAATAAGCCCATCAATTTTTTCACCCTCAATCGTCTTCTTGATTTCTTTTATAATCCCATCTTCAATTTCAATTCCAGCTTCGATAATCTCTCCTTGATACAGAAACCTACCATAGATGGCTACCATCATCCAAAATTAAGAACAAAGATTTATATACTATTCGTAAGGAATAAATTAACCAAGGGGAGATGAATATGAAATCTATCGTTGAGGAAGCTCTTCAAAGGGCAGAACGGGAGAAGAGAGCAAAGATTGAAAGCGAACCGGTTGAGGGAGTTGAGGATGAAATAATTCAGCTACTCCATGAATTGAAGACTGTTATAAAGGTAATCGGCGTTGGTGGTAGCGGGTGCAACACCGTTACAAGAATGTACGAGGCCGGCATAGAGGGGGCGGATCTTTACGCTGTAAACACAGATGTGCAGCATCTCTACTACACAAAAGCTCACAAAAGGGTTTTAATCGGTAAGAAAAGGACAAGAGGTCTTGGAGCGGGAAGCTTGCCTCAGATTGGTGAGGAGGCAGCCAGAGAGAATGAAGATGAGATTAAACAGATTGTTGATGGGGCTGATCTCGTCTTCATAACATGCGGTTTAGGAGGAGGTACAGGAACTGGAGCGTCTCCTGTTATTGCTGAGGCCTCACAAGAAGCAGGAGCTTTAACCATAGCAGTTGTAACCTTCCCGTTCTCGGCAGAAGGGGCTATAAGGAGGCAGAACGCTGAGGCTGGCCTCGAGAGATTGAGAGAGGTTACCGACACAGTTATTGTTATCCCAAACGATAGGTTGCTGGAAGTAGTGCCAAACTATCCGATTCAGCTCGCTTTCAAGGTGGCAGACGAGGTTCTTATGAGGGCTGTGAAAGGCATAACCGAGCTTATTACGAAGCCGGCCTTGGTAAACCTCGACTTCGCAGATGTCAGAACGGTGATGGAGAAGGGAGGCGTGGCAATGATAGGTTTAGGAGAGGCAAGTGGAGAGGACAAAGCTGCAGAGTCAGTAAGAAAGGCTTTGAAGAGCCCATTACTTGAAGTGGACATCTCTGGAGCAAAAGCAGCCTTGGTAAATGTTACTGGTGGGCCTGACATGACGATAGAGGAAGCAGAGAGCGTTGTCGAAGAGATCTACAGCAAGGTTGATCCGGATGCAAGAATAATCTGGGGTGCAATGATAGATCCAAGCTTAGAAAATACAATGCAAACTTTGGTGATCGTAACCGGCGTGAAATCTCCGCAGATTCTAGGAAGAAAGGGATTGCCAGTAACGAAGAGATTTGGAATAGACATTGTGAAGTAGCATAGAAACAAATTTTTTAGTTTTCCTTTCTTGTTTTTGTTGTTTTATTTAGGAATGATTTAGGAATGAAATTTCGAACCAACAAACAAAACCACGAAAAATTTCAAATACCCAATGGATTTAGGTGAAAGAAGATGGCCAACAACAGTATTCAGAAAAAGCTTCAGGAGTACTACAACGTGCTGAAAATGACAAGGAAACCGGATAGAGAGGAATTTTTCACGACAACAAAGGTATCCATAGCTGTCATGTTCTTCGTTGGACTGATAGGGTTCCTTATATACCTGCTAACGGTTCTTATAAAAAGTTTCACGTAGGTGCAAAAATGAGCAAATTCTTTCTGCTAAAGACTACTGCAAATCAGGAGAAGGTGGTGGCGAATCTGATGGAAATGGCTGTGAAGAAGTACAAGCTTTCCGTTTACTCGATAATGTCTCCCAAAGAAGTCAAGGGCTACGTTTTCGTCGAAGCTGAGGGGATGGAGGATTTACTGAAGGCGATAAGGGGTGTACCCCACGTCAAGGGAGTCGTGAAAGGAGAGGTTGGCTTCCACGAAATAGAACATTTTCTGGTGCCAAGAAAGGCTGCTGAGCAGATTAAGGAAGGATACAGGGTTGAAATCGTTTCTGGGCCTTTTAAAGGTGAGATGGCCGTCGTTAAGAGGGTTGATGAGGCTAAGAATGAGATTACAGTTGAGCTTATCGATGCTGTTGTTCCCATACCAATTACAGTTAAAGCAGATCACGTTAGGGTGATTGATAGGCCAGAAGAGGAGGTGTAAAAATATGCCAAGGATTGTAGAGGTTCTTGTGCCAGGAGGAGAAGCTTCACCGGGTCCTCCACTAGGTCCAGCCATAGGTCCGCTTGGTCTGAACGTGAAGGAGGTAGTTGACAGAATCAACGAAGCAACGAAACAGTTCAATGGATTGGCTGTGCCTGTCAAGCTGATTGTGCACGATGATAGGAGTTTTGACATAGAAGTTGGAATTCCACCTGCCACAGCGCTGATTAAGAAGGAGCTTGGGATAAGCAAGGGCTCGAACAAAGCAGGTTCTGAGGTCGTGGGAGATCTTTCAATGGAGCAGGTTATAAACATAGCGAAGATGAAGGCTGGGGAAGTGCTAAGCTACGATTTGAAGAATACAGTAAAGGAGATTTTGGGTACTTGCCTTTCAATGGGTGTAACCGTTGAAGGAAAGAACCCGAAAGAGGTACAGAGAGAGATTGACGAAGGGAAGATAAAGATTGAAGGATGAGCTTTTTTCTCTTTCTAAAATATTTGAATGAAACAATTAAAAAACATTTAAAGGAAAAGGAATTCGAAGCCCCCAACATCGATAAGCAGCTTTCCACCCCTTGACTTCCCGTAAATGTACCACGATGGCTCATCCTCACCGCAACATTCTACGTTGGGGAAGTGTACGTTTCTCTTTGGATCATACCAAGCTACAATCATTCCCAAACCCTTCCTTTCAGCTATAAGCTTTGAGATTTCTTCAGCGAGCTCGAAGTCAATTTCAATACCCTCCAACTTGATCTTGATCTTCTCGATATCATCCTTTACTTCTGAGGCTGAAAGTTTGCAATCCATGATCTTACTTTGATCAAATCTATTTAAAATTTTTTACTGAAAATCATTTAGTTAATAATAGAAAAGTTTTTTTAGTTCATATCCAATATATTATCGGTGATAACATGGTGTATATTGTAGTTGATAAGGACAAGTGTGAGGGATGTGGAGAGTGCATCTCCGTTTGCCCTGGAGATGTTTACGAATTCGATGATGAGGGAAAGGCTGAGCCAGTGAATCCCGAGGGATGCACCGAATGCTGTTCCTGCATTGAAGTCTGTCCAACTGGTGCAATAACTGTTGACGTTTGCGAGGAGTAATTCTCAGATTCCAAAGTGCTCGATGGGTAGAGATTAATCAATTAAATATCAATTAAAGTTATATTGGATTAGGTCAGAATTTCTTAAAATGGAAGGATTGAAAAAAGTAGTCCTCAGACTCTGGCATCCCGGATGCTGGTCAATCGAGACGACGAAAATAAACCCAGAAGTTTACCTCTTCGTTGAGGGGGCATTCAAAATTGGCAAAGAAATTAGGGCGAATTTCAAGCTCGTTGCTGAGAACTACAAATCTCTCAAAAAGTACATTTCAGATATCAAAAAATTCGATCATCTCGCCAGAGATGTTCTCGTTATAGGGAAAAGCGATCTTGAAGCATACATCCATGGCAGATTTCCTACCGAATCGACCTTTTACGAAAACGTATTCTCATTGGAGTTCATGCCTACAAGCATAATCATATCTCAAGGACACGAATACTGGACTTTGCTCATCTACGATGACAAACTCAAGGAAACTTTCGAAAGGCTCAGCGAGATGGAAGACATAGAATATGAAGTTTTAAGCGTTTCTAGGCTTAAAGTTTTGGAGGATAAGCCGCATGACTTCATCGAGGAGATCTCCTCTAATCTTTCAATCAAACAAAAGAAGGTTCTGCTCGAAGCTTACAAGAGTGGATACTTCGACTGGCCTAGGAAGATGAACCTAAGCGAGCTATCGGAGAAGTTTGGAATAGCAAAGTCAACATGTTTACACCACATTAGGACGGCAGAACAGAAAATTCTCAGAAGATTTGTGGAAGAAATAAAGGAAAGGGAGTCCTATCTGTCAGATATCTGATTAAACCTTGGACATATTAGATTGGGCTAAATTATTAATTTAAAAAATCTAACATGTTCGCTCCTTATGTTATATAGGTATTTTAACAAATAATCATTTATATGTTGATAAGTATCAGGTTCCACGGAAGAGGTGGGCAGGGAGCTGTTACTGCTAGTAAGCTCCTTGCTCAGACTGCTAGCGAGATGGGCTACTACAGCCAATCAATGCCTTTCTTTGGAGCAGAAAGAAGAGGAGCTCCCGTTATTTCGTTTACAAGAATATCAGATGAACCTATTTATGAAATGTCCCAAGTTTACCATCCGAATATTGTTGTTGTCCTTGATCCCGTAATAATGAAGGTTGTTGACGTTTTCAGGGGAGTTAAGGAGGGTGGATGGATAGTTGCAAACACAACAAAGAAGCCAGATGAGTTTGTCTTCGGTCAGGAGTACTTGAACATCGTAGCAGTCGATGCAACCGGGATCGCGATTAAAAACGATTTGCTCGTAGCAGGAATGCCTGTTGTGAACACTCCAATGCTGGGAGCTCTTCTTCGCGCGGACATCCCGCTGAACATCGAGGTTCTAGAGGGAATAGTTGCGAGGAAGTTTGGAAAGGAAGGGAAAAAGAACGTGAAGGCGATAAGCGAAGCTTATGAGTTTGCCGAAGTCAAACTCATCCATGGTTCTGGAAAACGGAGGTATCCAAAGAAGCAAAAGATTAAGGTGGAATTTCCGATTTCGACTCCTGCCGAAGGAGTTGCGGGGAAGACGAAGCTGTGGAGAGACTTCAGGCCAGAAATCAACTATGACAAATGCAACGATTGCTTGAACTGCTGGCTTCACTGCCCCGAGTCGGCGATAAGGCTCAACGACAGGGTTGAGATCGACTACGACTACTGCAAGGGATGCTTGGTTTGCGCAGCAGTCTGTCCAAAGAAGGCGATAACATCAGAGAGGGAGGTGTTCGCAGATGTATGAGGTGGAGATTCTTACCGGAAATGAAACCGCCGCCTATGCGGCGATGAATTCAAACGTTAGAGTGGTAGCAGCATACCCGATAACCCCAGCAACACCAGTAGTTGAGACGATCTCCAAGCTCGTTGAAAGCGGAAAGATGCTTGCAAAGTTCATAAGAGTTGAATCAGAGCATTCAGCGATGGCAGCTTGCATTGGAGCCAGTGCTGCTGGTTCAAGAGCTTTCACAGCCACTTCTAGCCACGGGTTAGCTTACATGCACGAAATGCTGCACTGGGCAACAAATGCGAGAACACCGATAGTCATGGCGGTCGCGAATCGAGCAATAGGCCCTGGATGGAATATATGGGCTGATCTAGGAGATAGCCTGAGCCAGCGCGACACGGGATGGATGCAGTTCTACTGCAGCAACAATCAGGAGATCTATGATACGATTGCCATGGCCTACAAGCTTGCTGAGAACAGAAAGGTTTTGCTTCCAGCAATGGTTTGCTATGACGGATTCGTTCTCTCCCATACGGCAATGCCAGTGGAGCTTACCGAATTCGGAGATTTCCTGCATGAATACGAACCGGTCTGGAAACTCGATGCTGAGAAGCCTTTCACCCATGGAAACATTCTTCCGCCAGAAGAATTTGCTGAGCTGAGACACAACGTACAGAAGTCCCACGATAGGGCTTTGAAGCTTATGCACAAAGTTGAAGAAGAATTCTACGAGCTGTATGGAAGGAGAACTCCCCTTATCTTAGAAGAATACAAGGTAGAAGATGCGGAGAAGGTAATCGTCACGATGGGAGCGATTGGATCGGAGGCTAAGGTTGCTGTGGATAGCTTGAGGGAGAAGAGAGTTAAAGCCGGACTTGTCAGGCTTAGATGTTTCAGACCATTCCCAGAGAAGCAGCTCAAAGAACTGCTTGAGGATAAAAAGATCTATGTTTTCGATAGAGCAATAAGTCCCGGTTCTGGAGGGCCGCTTTATCAGGAGCTGAAGGCTGCTTTGGCTTCGACACCGATTAAAAGGATAACTCCGAGAATCGTTGGGATAGGGGGAATCGATGTAACTAAGAGAACCTTCGAAAGGGCGTTATTCGAGCGCAAGATCTGGATAAAGGAGGTGATCTCATGATACGCATGATACGTGATTTCACCAAATATAACGATTATGACCATAGAGAGGTGATAGGATGAAAATTTCCGAAATGGAGAGAGAAGAATACGTTTTACCCGGTAACACTGCATGTCAAGGCTGTCCTTCTACTGTAGCCTTACGCACAGTTTTGAAAGCGTTGGAAGGAAATGCCGTTCTTGTGATTCCGGCATGCTGCACCTCGGTTTACATGGGCCCCTTCCCGCATTCAGCCATAGGCGTTCCCGTCTTCAACACGGCATTCGCTTCAGCAGCAGCAACTGCTTCGGGGATTAAAGCATCATTCGAACTTCAGGGCAAGGATACGGAAGTCGTTGTATGGGCTGGAGATGGAGGAACCTACGATATTGGTTTGCAGGCTTTATCAGGAGCTGCTGAGAGAGGAGAAGATATCCTTTTCATCTGCTACAACAACGAGATGTACTCAAACACGGGCATCCAGAGAAGCGGGGCAACTCCGTATGGCGCTTGGACAACGACGACTTGGAAAGGGAAGAGGGAGCATAAAAAAGACGTTTCTGAGCTAATGCTTTCCCATGGGATTCCTTACGTTGCAACGGCCTCGGTTGGGTATTTAAGAGATCTCTACGAGAAAGTTAAGAGGGCTAGGGAGATAAGGGGCTTCAGATATCTCGAGATTCTAGCCCCATGCCCGCCGGGATGGAGATTTCCGATGGATAAAACAATTCGGATGGGAAAGTTAGCCGTCGAATCGGGAATGTGGATTCTGTTCGAGAGCATAAACGGAGAATTCAGGTTTACCGGAGTTAGCAAATCGATAGCTGAAGGAAGAAGGAAGATGAAGAGTTTGGAAGAGTATCTTCTATCGCAGGGGAGATTTTCCCATCTAAAACCAGAGGATATAGCGGAAATACGGAAATACGTCGTCAAGAAGTGGGAGAAGCTTGCAAGGCTGGAGGGTGAGGTTGATGCAGCTATTGCGAAGTTTTACGTTTGATCTGATGCAAAAGGATGATTTTGAAGAGATAGTTTTCTTTCAGGACAAGGGAACTGGATTGAAAGCAATCGTGGCCATCCACAACACATTGCTCGGCCCAGCTTTGGGTGGGACAAGATTCTGGCAGTATGAGACGGAGCTGGATGCTCTGAAGGATGCTATGCGGCTTGCAAAGGCCATGACGATGAAAGCAGCTGCTGCAGGGCTAAACCTGGGAGGAGGGAAAGCTGTTATAATAGGTAATCCGAAACAGAAGAGTGAAGCACTGCTGAGAGCTTATGGAAGATTCGTTCAGTCATTGGGGGGAAGATACGTTACAGCTGAGGATGTTGGCACGACGCTTGAAGATATTAGGATAATAGCTGAAGAAACCAGATTCGTTACAGGAGTGAAGCTCGATCCCTCTCCCTTCACAGCTTACGGAGTTTTTCATGGCATAAAAGCTTGTCTCGAGCATGTTTTCGGAGATGGAAGCTTAGATGGTGTGAGGATTGCAGTTCAAGGACTCGGGAAGGTTGGCGGTGAGCTTGTAAGATTGCTCGTAAAGGCCGGAGCTGAAGTCACCGCCACCGATATCGATGCTGAGAGGGCTGGATTCTTCAAAAACGAGCTGGGAATAGAGGTTGTTGAACCGAACGAAATTTTTGCCGTTAAATGTGATGTCTTTTCTCCCTGCGCGTTAGGAGGAGTCATAAATGATGCCACGATAAAGAAGCTGACATGCAAGATAGTCGCTGGAGGGGCGAACAACCAGCTTGAAGCGGAGAAACATGGAAACATTCTGGCGAAGAAGGGAATTCTCTATGCTCCAGACTACGTCATCAACGCCGGCGGCCTGATAGCTGTTGGTAGAGAGTATGAGGGTATAACCGATGAGGGCAGGATCAAAGAGGAAGTGGAGAAGATAGGTGATAGACTGAAGAGAATTTTCCAGATGCGTGAGGAGATGGCAAAATCCAAAGTTTACTCAACAGCTAAGGCTGCTGACGCTTTTGCGCTCGAGAGAATTGAAAGGATAAGGAGTCTGAAAAAGATCTATCAGCCTTTAAGTTAGTTGTCACTAGCAATCATTAATTTCATTTTTATTTTTTATTTTTAAATTTCAAGATCTTCAAACTCCAGCTCGTGCTTTATTTGGTTGTAGAATTCCTCCAGAAACTTGTGCCTTCGAAGACCGATTTTTCTTGCTGTTTCCGTGTGAAGCATGTTGTAGAGTTTCAACAATTTCTCTTCGAAATGCTTTATGGTTTCTCCAATTCCGCGACCACTTTCTCTCGAGTAAAGAAAAGCCCTCGCAACCCCTATAGCCCCCATTGCGTCGAGCTTATCAGCATCGCTTAAAATCCAAGCTTCTAGGCTTTCAGGCCTTTTACCGCCCGAGAAGGAGTGGGTTTCTATGCAGCTTGCAACCCTTTCGATGAATTCCCCATCATATCCTTGGGCTGATAGAATTTCCCTCGCGAGCTTCGCTCCTTCAACTGCATGATTTTTCTTGTTTCTGGCTATGTCATGGAGTTCTGCTGCTTTTTCAACAATTTCTACGTCTGCTCCTTCCTTTTCCGCGATGAAAATTGCGATTCTTTTAACTCTCTCCACATGCTCCGAATCATGAGAGGGAGTGAAAAATGCCTCGTTAGGCTCGGAACTCATGATGTCTCCAACCCTTTCGCGGATTATAAAATTAAGCTGAGATTGAGGGGAGGCAGATTCCAAGTTAACCTAAAGCAACCATGCACAAATTTTTTATATCTTCTCCCCTAATAATGGCTTTGAACTCACTGAACCCGCCTTAGCTCAGTCTGGCCAGAGCGCGCGACTGTAGTTTGTCACTGCTCGGACGAGTAGTTATCGCGTGGTCCCCGGTTCAAATCCGGGAGGCGGGACTTCTTAATTTTTAGGATTTCTTCTCGGTTCTTTATTTTCCCCCAAAAGTTTGTATATTCTGGGGACTGCAACTTGAGTTCAAATTTTGAATATTTAATCAGAATTTTTACCATCACTTTTCACATACCAGTAAGCTTTAAGTAGTATATCTATTGATCGGTAGTGTCAAAATAACAAAAAATAAATAAAGAAGATACAAATTATGCAACC
>JACDNU010000057.1 GCA_017656505.1 Archaeoglobus sp.
GAGTTTGGAAGTGTGAAAAAAGAGATTGGATTGTTGATTTTGCAAGGACCCTATAAATGATTAGTACCCTAAAGAGAAAGCAGTAAAACGAATGCATAAGTGGGAAAAAAGAAGAGAACGCAATTAACAGCAGAAATCAAAAATCTCACAAAAGGAATAACTGGTGCAATGCAGAATCGGGTATTTCCAAAAAATAAGAAGATCTAAAAAGCTTTTATAAAATCTCTTATCGCTTTTAATGTTGAAAAAAGGCCATCTGTAGTCGAAGTACGGATAAAATGAGCGTAGAACAACAAAAAATAATTATTATGCCTGTAACAAGCTTATCTTATCCTCTACACTTTTCCTCTCACACTCGTTATGGCCTCAAATCATCATCTTGATCCGGTTGAGAATGGTTTTGAGGTGGAGTGTTAATGGGTAATCTGTGAATTTAGGATGATGTTTTGCATAAACTTCAAATTCCTCGTCAAACGCCCACATTTGATCTAATACTGAGCGTGGAGATATTTTAAGTTTCATCTGAAGCTTAGTGAGTCTTACCTGAGTATTTAGTGGAAGAGACCAAATAGAGTAACCACCTGCTATTAGACTAGATGCCCTTCTCAGAGTTTCCTTCCAGATTACCTGGTATTCTCCAAGCTTTCCTTTACCACGAATTGTTTTTTTGATAACGTCTGCAAGTTTTGTAGCCATTTTACTGATATAATGAAGGCTCATTCCATAAACGGGATGAGTTAGGCCAGACGCATCACCGAAAATAATTACGCCATTTCTTACAACTTTTTTAACGAATCCGTACGGATAGAGGGCAGTTTTTAGTCCTGAACCTCTCTTAAATCCGAATAAATCCCTTGCCTTATCTATATCAGGAAATAAAATATTATCTCCCCTCCTAAACCTATTAGCCATCCCAAATTCTAAAAATTCATTACCAAGTGGATAAATCCATCCACCAAAATTTGCAAAACCAACAATCAAATAAAAAGTAGATGGGTCGACCCAATCGGGCGAAGTTATCCTCTCAAATCTTAAAGCATTTACAATAGGAGGGGTTTTGAAACCAAATTTCTTTCTTAAACTTTCTCCATTGATCCCTGAACAATCTATGATTATTTTCGACTCAATTGTTTCATCTTCAAGTTCCACTTTTCCACTACTGTATCCAATTACTTTTCCTTCCACCACATCACTTCTTACAAGACTTCTACAAAGCTTTTCGTAATCCACCAAGCAGAATACATCCTCTCCAAATTCATACTTCTCGCTATCTCCATCTACTGTCATCAGCGTGTAAGAATCATACGTATTTCTGATAACATCATCCGAATCAACGATTCTCATGAAAGTTACAGCACTAACATCTTTTGACCCAATTCCCTTCTCCTCTATCAGAAGAGTATCCAATCCTTCGAGCAAGGAGTCGAGTAAGCAACCAGCATAACCACCGCCAATTATCACGACATCATGCATTAACAATGATTGACTTCAATTTTTATTTAAGTGTTCATGTGGATGCAATTATTTTATTTTCATGTCCCATCATGTCCCACTCTAATTTTGTTCTTTTCCTAACTCCTTATAATCCAAAAGCCCATTCAAAATACTACCACACGATGTTAATGTCTTTTTTAAGCGATTTTAAGCGATTTTATACTAATTACCTTCAAACACAAAGCTTCCACTTCTGCAAAAAGATATAAAAACCAAAAACTAATTCACTCCATGGTAAAGAAAGAGGTTAAAAATGTTTTCATCACGGGCTTGCTCATTTTCATCCCAATTTCTGCAACTCTTTTCATAATTTTCTGGGTTTTCAGATACATTGAAGATTTTCTACAACCTTATTTGGCTCAATCTGGTCATTACTATCCTGGAATGGGCTGGGTACTCATAATTGGAATCATTTTTGCTTTGGGTGTACTTGGTCGATTTACAATCGGAAATCGCCTAATAGAGTTCACGGAAAACCAGCTCAGAAAGATTCCAATAATAAGAACGATTTATATAGGCGTAAAGGAAGCTACAAAGGCCATCCTCGTTTCTGAAACTGAAAAGCTTAAAGGAGTCGTTTTGATCGAATACCCAAGAAAAGGAATTTACACCCTTGGATTCACAACCGGGTCAACAATCGAGGAGGCGAGAGAGAAAACTGGAAAGAATCTGATCAACGTTTTCGTTCCAACCTCCCCCAATCCAACGTCGGGATTCGTAATCCTAGTGCCAGAGGAGGAGGTAATTTATCTGAAGATCAAAGTTGAAGATGCTTTGAAGGTCATAATTTCAGGTGGATTCACTAAATAAAGTCTTAAAGTCTTAACTTTAGATCGTATCCGATCAACCCCAAGCTAAATGCCCAAGAAGGACTTTATCGTCTGAATCAAATTCGATAGGAAGTTAAGAATATCATCCACGATGTTCCCAATGAGGCTTTCTTGCAATGCACCCTGCAAGTTCAAGCCTCCCGATTCTTCTGACTCAGTTTGAGAGGTGGAATTTGAGCTCGATGTGTTTATAGAGTTGGTGCTGGTGGTGGTGCTTGTGTTAGTCGCGGGAAGGTTACTAGAACTACTAATATTCTGGGTTTCATTTACATTTGTTTCCATTCCCCGAGTTTTGTTCTCCCTAACTTCTGGATAACCCAGATAGTAGAAACCCGAGTGGTTAAAGGATGATTTGAAATAAGTGAAGCTGCCGTTAACGCCAAGCAATTCCGTGGGATGTTCGACCCATGAGTTGTTAAGGTATTCGAAGAGCCTAACATCTCCAGCCTTCTCAGCCTCAATCCAGTTATTTGCAACTCTAAACGTAACGATTGCATTCTTTGGCTCGACCTTCGTTCTCGTTCCAAATTTTGTAAATACGAACTCGTAAACTCTGTAAGCATTTTCCGGCATTTCAATTCCTGGCAACTTTATGACATTCGCAAACCTGAAATCGATGTAAAGCGGGCTATCGACGACAATGCTTACATTTACGATGTCAGTGGCATTCGTATACACATCAGCAAGCTTTAGCGGAATCTCCTCGTTCTCTTCATAAATGTACCTTGAGGTCACAAAAGCATTGGAAAAAGTTGAATTAAAGAGAGGAGGGCCACCGCCACCTCCTCCGCCTGATCCTGAACTTCCCGAACTAGAGCTCCCAGAGCTAGATGAGCTAGAACTCGAAGAGCTTGAAACAATTCTCCCCGAGATATTCCCTGTTGCTGACTCAGCAATGACCGGTTGTAATAGGAGAATTAAGATTACAATTAAGCAGATGATTTTTTTGCAGCAAATGCGGTAATGCATCTTTATGCCTCCGATTTATTAATAAGATTTATTATATATGTTAATCTAAATTTGAATATGTTCATTGTTCTGACCACGAATACAAGAAGTTTTCGATTTATTTAAGAGTAACTAAATTGTTATAATAATTATTATGGCTTTTTGAAAAATGTGTACACAACGTATCCAGAATAATTTCCGGGCTCAGCATCGCTTGTTACCCTTATACTCACGAGAGAAGTGTTTTTCCCTTTCGGTTCTATAATTATTTGTTCTTTATCAAAACTCAGCCATTTGGAAATTGAACCATTTGCAGAGGGGATGGCTATTACAGTAAAATCCCTGTTGTTAGTTATCAGAACCTCTTTTCTCTCAACCATATTATACGGAAGCTTTCCAAAATCGAGAACCGTTTTCGATGAAACGATGTGAGGTGGGCCGGAAGAGATTACCTCCACCCTCGCCTCGAAAACGAGTTTATCGATGGGCTCGCCCAACTCGTTTATGGGAGTTTCAATGGGGGTCTGGATGGGAGTTTGAATGGGAGTTTGAGTGGTTTCAGTGGGTTTTTCAATTTGGGAACATCCCGATGCGAGAAGAGCTAGTGCAAACAAAAGGATTGCGATTTTCCTCATCCTTTACAACTCGCCGACTAAAAATAAAAAATTTAGGATTAGGATGCCAAAGTTATGTCAACGTTTATGTCTCCAGAGGTTGCCCCTCCTGTGTTAATGAATACATAGAGATGCCCGTCGGTTGTGTAGCTTATCCGAGAGTCCCCGTTCTCTCCTGCATAGCTTATTTCCGCTATATTTTGAGAGTTACCGGTGATTTGAACCTGATTTGGATCTGAAGATGTGCTGTCGGGAGTGTTGTCATCGTCGAGGATTATTTTTGCACCACTCGGCAGAACTCTGTTACTCCCCAAACCGATCTGGATACTCCCGCTGTCGAGAGCAAAATCAATCTCTGCAAAAGGCACCATGTCAGAAGCTTGGTTGCCCAAACTTACGCTCCCTACCCCGCTGGCCGTTTTGTAATAGTAGATATTCTGGTTTGCCTCTAGGTCATTGAAGGATATGTTCTGAACATCTATGGTCGTCGAGACAATCCTTCCCGTTATTGTTCCTGTAGCAGAGATGGCAGAGGTGAGGTGGATAGCAACCATAAGGAGTATTGGTAATGTCAAAGCCACTTTCCTTTTCATGGGTGATACTTCTAAACGAGAATATAAATCCCTTCCTCATTGTAGTGGTAATAATGATGACACGAAAACGAGATTATCCCAAAATTTCCTCTAAAGCAGAGAGAAATTTGTCGTTTTGATCGCTTTTGCCAATGGTAACTCTAAAATGAAGCCCATCTAGCCCGAGTAACCCAGTAACATTCCTCAAAATTATGCCTTTTCTCTCAAAAAACTCCTGAAATTCTTTTTCGAAATCTTTTTCCTTTTTTATTTTTATTAAAATAAAGTTTGCATCCGACGGATAGACGCCGATCCCATCAAATTTCTTCAGTTCTTTCAAGACCCTTTCCCTCTCTCTTACAATTTCATCCCTAATCATCTCGAAGTACTCCACACTTTCCAGACATGCCTTCGCAACCATTGCAGAAATGCCAGAGATGTTAAAGGGAAGTCTTATCTTTTCAATAGCCTTAATCGTTTCTTCGTTCCCCATCGCATATCCAACCCTCAGACCCGCTAAAGAGAAAAATTTGGAGAATGATCTTACAATTATCAGGTTGTCGTACTTCTTCAGAAGTTTGAGATGAGATTTTTTGGAGAATTCTGTATACGCTTCGTCTACAACAACCAAGCCTTCAGCTTTCCTGAGAATTTTTTCGAGCTCTTTTCCATCGATAAGATTTCCCGTCGGGTTGTTAGGAGAGCAAAGGAACGTTAATTTGCCATTTTCCTTTAGAATTTCCTCGGCTTTAATCCTGTAGCCTGGAAATTCGAGAAATCGAATAGAAGCGTCCATGAGCATCGCAAGGATTGCATAAAGCGTGTAGCCAGGAATGGGAATCACAACCGGATCAAAAGCCTCGAGATTTACCTCACATATCATTTTCAAAAGCTCACTTGCCCCATTTCCTACAGCTATCAGCTCCTCATCTACCCCAGTATATTCTGCTATCTTCTCTTTAAGATCCCGGTAGAAGGGATGCGGATAGAGATTCACTTTGTTAAAAGCCTCTTCATAGACTTTCTTCACACTTTCTGGAGGAGGAAAAGGATTTTCGTTGGAGGAAAGAGAGATTATTTCCGCCTTGGATATTCCATACTTTTTAGAAATGTCCTCCGGGAACTTTCCGGGATCATAGGGATTGATTATGTGAATTACTCCTCTAACCATTTCCTCCACCAAAAACCATGGTCAAAAAAGAAAAGGTTATTCCGGAGAAATCCTCTGCTTGAGATCTTCAACAAGTGTTTCTATCTCCTCTAAAGGCAGAATCTTAAACTCCTTTTCCGCAACTCCGGCTAAAGCCCAGAAAAGCCTTGCAACAACAACCATCAGCTTACCTGAATTTCCGGGAGTGTGAGGGAGCAACGCTGCTGCTAAATCTCCCAAGCTCTCCAAATCCTTCTTATCTATCTCGCCAACCCTTTCACTTGCCACACCGAAAAGGTTTATCCCGGTACCAAGAATCTTCTCTTTTGTGGCATAATACTTTGCCGCCTCACTCGTTATTCTATGAACACCCATCTTATCACCTTATCATCTAAATTTTTTTGAAAAAATATTAGATGTCAAAGTATTTCAGTATTTCCCAAGGTGTTATGTAGAGGCAGTACTGGTTCCATTCGTCGTATTTGAGGCTCATAAAGGCATCGAAGATGTGTGAGCCCAAGACTTCATGCATGAGCTCGTCGCTGGCAAGATGGTCTAAGGCATCTCTAAGCGTTGTCGGGAGCTCTCCAATTCCGTATTCCCTCCTCTTCTCTGGAGACAGCTCGTAAACATCCTCCATCACCGGATCTCCCGGATCTATCTTCTTCTTTATGCCATCAAGTCCGGCTGCAAGCTGGGCTGAGAAGGCAAGATATGGATTGCAGCTTGGATCGACACCACGATACTCGAGCCTTATTGCAGAGGGTTTCTTTGAGTACATAGGAACTCTAACGAGAGCGGATCTGTTTCTAAGACTCCAGCAGATGTATATCGGAGCCTCGAATCCCGGAACGAGGCGTTTGTAGGAATTTATGGATGGACAGCATAAGGCCGTTAGAGCTTTAGCATGCTCGAGCAAGCCACCGATGTAGTATCTGGCTTTCTGACTCAGCATGTACTCATCCTCTGGATCGGCGAATAGAGCTTCTCCAGAGAAAGGCTCACCCTTCCAGAGGCTTTGATGCGTGTGCATGCCGCTCGCATTATCTAAATACAGCGGCTTGGGCATGAAGGTGGCTATCAAACCATTCATAGCAGCGATGTTCTTTGCTGCGAATTTGTAAAGGTAGAACGCGTCACCCACATCCACGAGTGTTTTCGGTTTGAAATCCAGTTCTACCTGTCCAGCTGTGGCAACCTCATGATGGTGGTACTCGATATACACATCCAACTTCTCGAGATAGTAAGTGAGCTCATTCCTGTATTCGACAGTTGTGTCCTCAGGTGGAGGGCGGAAATATCCCTCTTTAGGCCTGATGAAAAATCCACCGGGTGAAATTTCGCTGCTCTCAGGCATAACCCTTGGCGGGCCCCAAGAGTCCCCAGCCCCCCCATTAGGCGAGACCCACATGTCCCAGCTAAGATTCGTCGGATCCATACTTTCAAATACGAAAAACTCTATCTCCGGCCCGAAAACGGCGCTCATCCCCCCATCTTTCAGCATCTTCTCATATCTGTAAGCCACGTAACCTCTAGGATCGCAGTTTGCCATCTCAGCTCCCCATGCCTCGTAAACGTTTCCAAACATTATTGCAGTTTTCTGGATCGGATCATCGATCCAAGGAACTATTTTTATCGTACTCGGATCGGGCATCCACACAAGGTCGCTTGCCTCGATCGTTTTGAAGCCCCTAATAGATGACCCATCAAAACCAATTCCACTTTCAAAAGCTCCACCCTCAACAAATTCCCTTGCTGGAATCGAGAACGTTTGCATAAAACCTCTAACGTCACTGAAAGCACAGAGGACTTGCTTCACATCATTATCCTTTAGCAACTTTTTCGCTTCTTCCATTCGCATTCCTCCTCCCTAGAGGCAGAAAGTTGAGGTTATATAAAATTTTTGATAGAAGGGAAATTTCTTAAAAATATTTCAGATTAATACGAATAAAATTGAGGAAATTTGAAATGAGATGGGCTAATCCATAACTATCCCAGCCCCCAAAGAGTAGATTAGATATGCTGTTCTTGCGGCAAATACGGTGAAGAAGGGGGTTATGAAAGCGGTAACAACCCAACCAATCGGAGTTAGTTGAGAGAGGGCTGAAACGACGAGGGAAAGAACCCAAAGTGAGAGAACCCAAATTAGATAACTTCCCCATCCCGCAGTTCTTATTATCTCTATTATCTCTCCAAACGAGAATGCTTTAGCAAAGCTTTGGTTCCATATCATGTGCACGATACCCATTGCCGCAATTAAGGCAATTAGCAAGGAGAGAAATGCTCCGGCCAGAAAGAGTCCGAGGGCAAAACCTCCTGAGAAGATTGTCATCCATACTCCGGCTAGTATGAGGGCTATTGGGATAAGGAGGTAAATTAGAAGGACGACCATTATTTTAAGGCCTTCTATGAAAAGACCCATAAAATCCGATACTTCGGGCAAATCTCGACTCGCGTTCCTGATTACCCTAGCGAAGTATCCCAGCAGAATGAGATCGATGATCGGTATAACTGTCAGAACAACTAGTAACAAAAGTTTTGGTGTATCTTCAAGCAGTTTTTTCGACGTTTCTATCCCATCGGCAAAGATCTCCTCGATTTGCATTCAGAATGCGTTGTTGAAAAGAGTATAAACCTTTTACGTATCAATTCTCTGATGAAGCGAGAAAAATAAAAAGATGATTAAAATTTTTGGTAATTTTTCAAATTTCCTCAACAAATCTGGAAAACTCAAAATCATTTTATACATCCGCATCAGAAATCAGAGCATGATTGCTGATGTGTACATCGAACTTAAAGAGGGTGTTACGGACCCAGAGGGAGAATCTACGAAAAAAGCCCTTAAGCTTCTTGGCTTTGAGAACGTTAAAAATGTATCAACGAGGAAGGTTTTCAGGATTGAGATCGACGAAAATGACAGGGGAAAAGCTGAAGAGGAGATAGTACAGATGTGTGAGAAGCTCCTAGCAAACCCTGTCATCCAGAAGTACAGCATCAAATGGATTTCTTAGGATTAAGGTGTTTTCTATGGCGGAGATCTTTAAAAAGGTTGATGCACCTTTTTCACTCTACGAGGTTGACATTCTCGCAGCCGATGACGAAAGTTTGCAGAAAATAAGCGACGAACTCGGCTTGGCTTTAAATGTTGATGAAATGAAGCGGATAAAGGAGTATTTCAGAGCGAAAGGGAGGAATCCCTATGACATCGAGCTTCAAGCTCTCGGCCAAGCTTGGAGTGAGCATTGCTGCTACAAGAGTTCGAAGTATTATCTAAAGCAATTCATTTTCAACCTCGAAACGGATTACGTCATTTCTGCAATAAAGGAGGATGCAGGAGTGGTTGAATTCGATGAAGAGCATGCGTACGTTGTCGCATTTGAATCTCATAACCACCCCTCTGCCATAGAGCCTTACGGTGGAGCTGCCACCGGCATTGGAGGTATTTTGAGGGATGTCGTTTGCATGGGTGCGCAGCCAATTGCTTTGATTGATCCGCTGTTTTTTGGCATGCCAGAAACCAAGCATTCAGACTTGCCAAAAGGCACGAAACACCCCTTATACTTGCTTTCCGGAGTTGTTGCTGGGATAAGGGACTACGGAAACAGGGTTGGGATCCCCACAGTTTCGGGAATGATCTTTTTCGCCGACGGTTTCCTTACCAACTGTATCGTCAACGTTGGATGCATAGGAATTGCAAAGAAGAATAACATCGTCCCAAGCAGAGCTGGGGGAGAAGGTGAATACTTCGTCCTAGCAGGTGGTCTCACCGGAAGAGATGGAATCCATGGAGTAACCTTCGCTTCGGCAGAGCTTAAAGAGACTAGCGAGGAGGAGTCGAGGGGAGCCGTTCAACTTGGAAACCCGATAATGAAGGAGCCTCTAATGCATGCTTGCCTTGAGATAGTGGAAAAGAAGCTCATCACAGGCATGAAGGATCTGGGTGGTGGCGGGTTAAGCTGTGCGGTCGGAGAGATGGCTCTGGCGGCTGGTTATGGAGCAAAAGTTGAATTGGACAACGTTCCACTCAAAGAAGCTGATATGGCTCCGTGGGAGATATGGGTTTCTGAGAGTCAGGAAAGAATGCTCGTAACAGTCAAGCCTGAGCTAGTTGATGATGTGCTATACGTTTTCGACAAATGGGATGTGCCAGCAAACGTGATAGGGGTTACAAAAGCCGAGAAAACACTTGAAGTTTACTTCAGAGGTTTCAAAGTTTACGACATGGAAATAGAATTTGTAACTTCAGGCCCGGAATACTGCAGAACCTATGTTTCCAGAAAACCTGAAGTTAAGGCTGATACAGAGAGAATAAAGCCACCTTCAGACTATTTCGAGGCTTTCAAAATGATTTTACAGCATCCGAATGTCGCATCGAAAGAGTGGGCGATAAGGCAGTACGATCATCAGGTGAGAGGTTCAACAATTCTGAGGCCTTTGCAGGGGAGAATAAACTTTGAAACCCACGGGGATGCGGCAGTCATAAAACCGACTGAATCCAACAAAGGTATTGCCATTACAGCAGATGTAAATCCCTGGATGACCTCTATCGACCCATACTGGGGTACAGCGTCAGCCTTCGATGAGATGATCAGGAATCTCGTTGCGGTAAACTCAATCCCGCACTCGTTCGTTGATTGTTTGAACTTCGGCAACCCAGAGAAGCCCGAAAGGATGGGCGAGTTCGTTGAAAGTGTGAAAGCTTTGGGATGGATGGCTTCTGCTCTGAAACTTCCATGCGTGAGCGGGAATGTGAGCTTTTATAACGAAACTCCCTATTCAGCCGTTCCTCCGACCCCAACACTAATGGGAATAGGTTTGGTTGAAAACATAAGGAGAGCTATCACCTCCTACTTCAAAAGCAAAGGAAACGCGATCGTTCTCGTTGGAGAAACGAAGCCAGAGTTCGGAGGGAGCGTTTATGCAGCAGTAACAAACCAGAAAAGCTCCCTTGTTCCAAGAACAGATCCAGAAAGGTTGAAGACCTATGCTAACGCGATGCTTGAATCGTTTAGGGAGTTTGAGGTATTAACATGCCATGATGTTTCAGAAGGGGGGCTTGCAGTAGCGATCGCCGAGATGGGGATTGGAGCGTCGTTGGGAGCTGAGATCGATCTCAGTGGGATAGAAGGAGAAGTTTTCGTCAAGCTGTTCTCCGAGTCAAACACCAGATGGATCGTTGAGATAAGGCAGTCAGATTTAGAGGACTACATCGCTTTCATGCTTTCAAAGGGCTGCAAAGCTCATGAATTGGGAGTCGTTTCGAAGAGAGAGCTCTCATTCAACGACCGGGACTTCAATCTTGAGATCGACATAGAAAAGGTGGAAAAGCTGTGGAGAGATGGACTTGTGAGATTCACGGGGTGGTGAAATGCAAAAAGGTGAGATGCAAAAAGAGGAAATACAAGAAAGTAGAATACAAGAAGACATTAAAATAGCCGTTCTCAGGATTGAAGGAACGAACTGTGAGGATGAGACGGTAAGAGCTTTTAGGGAGCTTGGTGTTTTTGCCGAGGCCATTCACCTCAAGCAGCTCTACAGCGACATGATCAGAGACGACGAGAAAAGAAGGCTTGCAGATTACTCAGGAATTGTGTTTCCGGGTGGATTCTCGGCCGGAGATTACGTTAGGGCTGGAGCCATTTTCTCAGCTAGGGTTAAAAGTGTTTTGAGAAAGGATCTCGAGGATTTCATAATGAATGACTACCCCATTTTAGGCATATGCAACGGATTCCAGATTCTTGTAGAGCTTGGCGCACTTCCGGGGTTTGACGAGGACAGACCCTTGGCTGAGACCCCAGAGATGGTTCTGGCGATAAACAATTCCAACCGATTTGAGTGCAGGCAAAGCTTGCTGAAACACGAAAATAAAGGGAAATGCATTTTCACAAAAAACTTGGGAGAACAGATCGTCATGTTTCCGGTTGCTCATGCTGAGGGTAAGGTTACTTTTCCCGCAAGCGCTGAAAAAGCATACCTTGAACGCCTCATAGATAACGACCAGATGGTCTTTCGCTATGTTAACGAAGATGGAGAGTACGCCGGCTATCCGTGGAATCCAAATGGAAGCGTTTACAACATAGCAGGAATATGCAACGTCAAGGGTAACGTTTTCGGACTCATGCCCCACCCAGAGAGGGCATTCTTTGCGTGGAACCACCTCGACTACCCGAGGAATGAAATAGATGATTACGGTGAGGGAAGGCTGATCTTCCAGTCGATGATTGATTATATAAGAAAATTAAAATAAATAGAAAATGGTCATGAACGGGAGAATTCTAGAGCTAGCAACTCGCAGAAAGACTGTAAGGAAGTTCGATGAGAAAGAGATCAAAATTGAAGACGTTCTTTACTGTATTAAAGCTGCAAAGGAAGCTCCCTCCGGAATGAACGCACAGCCGTGGAAATTCCTTTTGGTTTCAAATCCTGAGTTGAAGAGGGAGATAAGAGAGATCTGCGAGAAAGGGGAGAGGAAGTTCCATGAAAAGGTTAAGGGGCCCCTTAGAGGATGGTTGAAAGAGAAGAGGATTACATGGGAGAAGAGGTTTCTCGAGGAAGCTCCCTACTTGCTTTTGGTGTTCTCCCACAAAAAAGCGAGGTACTTCATCCAGTCGACTTGGCTGATGATAGGATACTTCTTGCTGGCTTTAGAGGAGAAAGGATTAGCAACCGTCACCTACACCCCTCCAAATCTCGACGAGATCAGATGCTATCTCAACGTTCCAACCGATTACCGCCTCGAAGCGATTCTCCCAATCGGACATTCTGCAGATGAGAAAGAGAAGGAAAAAAGGAAATCCCTAGAAGAAATCGTTTACTTGGAGGAATGGGGGAGTAAACTGGGAGAACCGGGAAAACTGGGAAAACTGATTTAAAATTTAAGATTATTTCTATATAGGGTCCTTACAAAACTAACTCTCAGCCAACC
>JACDNU010000058.1 GCA_017656505.1 Archaeoglobus sp.
ACCACGTCTTAGCCATCGCTGGCCGAGAACCGCCACGTTGATGGCCAGGAGGATGACGATCCAGAACTCATGGGTTCCAAAGTAAACCACATCGGCAGGATCGAAGGCATAGCCTTCCTTAACAAGTTCATCGGTGATCAGCCAGGCTATCAAGAAGATTGATCCCAGGTGGAACCTAATCCTCCACTTCTTTTTCAGGTCCTGGAGGGTTGGGAGTCTTGGCATTCTTTTCATAATAAACACAAATTGAACCTTTTAAAATCTGCCTCTCAAAAAGAGATGGATAAAAGTGACAGAAACCCTCCAATACATACCAATCATCTGCGTGCCGATATTTACAACTCCAACAATGTCTGCCGATAATTGCTTTATTCTGGCTCGACATAACAATCCATTTCTTCCTCAGGATCAAAATCTGTAGAGAGAAACTTTTCTTTATTGGCTTTAAAACAATTCCAGAACTCTGAACAGTTAAAGCAGATCTTAGCGTTGGTGTCAAGGACCACAAATTGCTTTCTTTTACCAATTACAATCGTTTTAATCTTCTGCATTTCTTCCAGTGCAAAAATTATGTGCTTGTAGTAGTCTGCATTCGTTATGCTAAGAACTTTACTGGCAAAATCCCATTTTCCAATAACTCTCTTTCCTGTTTCTGCAACAAAATCATCAATGCGCTGGATACAGCGATTAAGCGTTGCATCGGCTATATCTATAAACCCTTGTAAGCAGCGAATGATATAGAAGATACCATCACGCAACATTGATGGTAAAGGATCTTTGATGGTAACGGAGTTCTGAGAATTTTTATTTTCCATCAAACCATCAATTACAATCTTATAAACATCATTAATACCATCAACATCCATCAAGATGTTATTTTCAGTTGATTGTATGATGTTTTGATGGTATGATGGTTCGATGTCTCCCCACTTTTCAAACTCTACTGTGGCAAGATTGAACTTTAGAACGGCATCGATCTTGTGGGCATACTCCTCAATCATCGACCAGTATCTTTCATCCACTTTCAGCGTTAATTCCTGAAAATGGCTCAGATCGTCAGCTTCAACCAGAAACGCTTTGTCTTCCATCCAGTTGATCATCTGAACGAGCTTCGCCAAATGACCCAAAGCCTCCTCACTTTGAGGCTCATCTGGCTCAAATGGCAACTTAGCTCTCTGTATCGTTACCGGCAGGAATCTTCTTTCAAAGCCTCCCAAAAACTTGGCCTCAATCTTTTTCCAGTCTTCCGGCAAACCTGCAAGCAGAACGCTCAGGTAGTAGCTCCGTCTTGGGATGTCAACTGTTTTCTTTGTTGTTCTGCCTCTGGTAATTCGATCCAAATAGTAGGCTTTGTTCAGCAGGTATTTTATTCGATCAAGATAGCTCTGAGATCTTTCTCCCAGTTCTCCCATCTCATCCCATATCAGATAGCTGAACCTCCAGATGTCTAAGCTCTCTTCGATGGATTCAACACTTCCTGTTACGAGTTCCTGGATCCAAGTCTGGCCAATTACATCCTTCAAGCAGTCAATAATCCTCCCCTTTCCGGCAGCAGGCTTTCCAAGTATAACAAGGAAGAAGTTACAAGGCATAGGTTTAGATCGCTGAACAAAGAGCTTTCCTGCGTGAGCAAGCAGCTGGCATCCTGCGAAAAAGAAAGCCTCAAAGTTCTTTTCAACGATTTTTGGATAAGTTCCATGACAATATTTCATCCAGTGGTACAGGAAAGAACCTCTTGGAAGATCATCAATTTTCATGGGGCGGTTTTTTCCAGAAAATAAAAAATCACTCTAAAAGTTTTGAGACTTCCTCAAGACTTATTTCGGTTAGATCTCCATTCATACTAGCATAAGCTTTGAGTTCAATAGCTACATCGTAAAGCTTAGGCCTGCTCTTTCCTATCAATGGTGGATTTTCGATCCTGAGCCACATCAGAATCGTATCAACTCTTCTTTTGTTATTCGTCAATTCTTCGATGTCTTTCCTAGTTATCACAAGTTCTCCTCTTTCAATAGCTTTGCGGAGTAGGTATCGATAGATCTCTCCTCTTCTCCCTTTTGGGATATACAGCTTCATAACTCACCGTTAACCCATTTTTCTTTCAATCTCTGGATCTCTTCCCAAAATATACCACCCTTTGGTATTGGAGTTCCTCTGACGTGGTCTATAGTAGATTCCAGATCTAATATCAGGGCCTCCTCGATATATTCATTTAAATCAAACCCAGCCCAAGCACAGAATTTCTTCAAAAAATCCACCAGCTCTTTCGGTAGTACTATACTTAGTCTTTGCCTCTTTTCTATCTCTCTAATCTTAGATTCCACAGCTTTTTCAACTATTTTATCAACCATCTGTCTTGGAATTTCAATTTCTACCATCTCCATTGGATTTCACCTCCAATTCAGTAGATATAACAAGATTTTGGCCCCTAACGAAGATGTATACTTCGGTAACGTCTCTAAAGAAGTGTTCAAGCTCTTTTGGTATTGACACACTCATATCGCCGTCTTTAGTTCTGCGTAACTTCCTCCTCCAAATAGGTATAATTTCACGCATGTTAATCTTAGGTTCAATATTGTACTTAAGCTTTACGACTACATGATACTGAACTAATAGATAAGTTTATATTTAAGTTCAGCATAAAACTACCATATGAATTTGACTAAAAATCAAGCAAAAATCTTAGGATATTTGTCACAAAAATCAGTTAGATTCTCAGATCTTGTAAAAAATTTAGGATTAGCAAGGGCAACTATTTCGACCAATCTTAAAAAATTAATTGAGGCTGGATTAATTGAACGGAAAGTTGATTCAACAACTTCTGAATATCCGCCACCTGTTTATTATTCTATAACTCCAAAGGGGAGGGAAATAATAAAAAAATATAGTAAAAATATAAAAGCTGGAATTGAAGAAGATGCCGTTAAGATAGAATTCGATGATGCCATCTCTTCTGCGATTTTAGAAGGGACTGCTGCTTCTATAGATTATAAAAATTTAAATGAATTCTTGCGTGACCTCATTGAAGGCTATTTCTTATGGATTGAACTTACTGAAGATGACACTCCAGATAAATATTTAGTATTACTAAAAAATTTATCACCAAAAAGCTCACTTCAAACGCTCAAGTGGGTGCATACAGCCAAAAAAAGTATTGAAAAACTTGAGCAGGATTACACAAGAATTCAGGATAAGATCAAAGATCCTGAAGAAGCTTCGAAATTGAATGAAATCAAAAAAGACATTGAAAGAATCAAGAAGGAATTGGATGAATTCCTAAATTACCTTAGATTTCTACACGAGATTAATGAAAAAGAAGAATGAGAGATACTTAAAGATTCTTTTCTTCAGATAGTAAAGAGGCAAGTAATAAGATAACACCAAGAATGAGCAGTCCGATGAAAATAGCGTCTGCAAGTTTGCCTTCCGACTCTTTACGACTTTTCTCTTTTTCCAATAGTTCTTTAAGTCTCATAGCTTCTTTCTTTGTTAGAGTTCCGCTCTGATATTTCATAAGAAGTTGTTTCAATTCATCTGGAGATAGTTCATATTTAATATCTCCAGGAGACATGAGCATCTTAGCTATCCTACTTTGCGCAGATGTAAGTCTTTTCATGACTTCGTTGATAAGTCTCTTCGGATTTTCATGCTCAATATAGCTAAGGTATGATTCCCCTATTTTTGATATCAGATCCGTTGCAATTAAAGAAAATTTGCTGTGGGAGTCAACACTTTTTCTTAGGCCGTAGAGTTCCCAGTAAATTCCAATAAGAAGGATTCCATACAAGGCTAAAAAGAAAATGATCAAAGCATCTTTTAATCCGATGAGATTAACAGCATGTAATACCATAGCCGGAATTGCTGAAGCGATTATAGTTATGACGATTTGGAGACTTCGATTCATGGATATAGTAGATATAAACATTGATTTTAATTTTGTGGAAAATTAATTTCAAAGGAAGGCTTTACTAACAACCTTTCACAACTTTTCAATGCTACCCATTTAAATACCACAACCTTCATAAACAGCATTCAAGGTGATATTATGGGCACAGAGACCCATCTGTCCGGACATACGGATCGCCAACCAGAAGCCTCTAAACGCAAAACGAAGCGCAATAAGCCGAGATTGCACATTACGCTAAAAAAAGCCAACTTGGAATGGTTGAGAAAAACGACGCCAAACATCTCGAATTTCCTTGATGAAGTCATAGATCGCCTTAGAGAACAAACAGAACCCTATGTAATCCTGATTTCCCCATCTGAGGGGGCGGGGGTTGCCGAGTCAGGAAAAGGCGCTAGATTGAGGGTCTAGTCCCGTAGGGGTCCGAGGGTTCAAATCCCTCCCCCCGCACTAATTTACTAGTAAAAAATAAAAAACTGAGCGAAAATAAGAATTTATGGGGGGAGTTAATAGGTTTTTTAAAGCCCATGAGCCAAGCAAAGAAGAAAGTAGCTTGTAAATGTTGTATATTTCATATCTTATTCTGATCTTATCCAAATATAACTAGCTCTAAAATAGGGGGCAAAATTCTTGAGAGAAATTTTGGTAAATAGGCATCACATTTTAAAGCCTTAAAGCATATTATATCAAAAAACCCATCATTATCAACCGAATTTAGCAAACTTAACTTCTTCGTAAGTGCAATAATAAAGGATGGACTGGAAGGTTGCAAGCCTACTCCTCCTCACGGTCTCCATAGCTAGCGCTGGACTCATCATGGGAGAGATGGTTAAGATGAGAAACTGCAGAGCAGAGATCATCGATTTCAAAGAGAATGTTTTAGAGCTGAGAATAACAAATCCAACCCTCTCCCCGCTTAAGGTGAGCAAGATCGAAATATACAGGGATGTTAACGCTCTAAACTCCAAAACTCTAACGATCTTGAAGACGGACATGATAATCCAGCCGAACTCCTATGCTGACGTTTACATTCCATTAAATGCTGAACATTATCAACTTGGAGGAGTTGTTTACGCAACCGGTTTTTTCGGTGAGGCTCAGATAACCTTCTTTCTCTGCGGTAAAGCTGGATCTATGATCTTACAAGACCAGAAGTGTATGATTTAACCTTATAGAGAATTGAAGTAAGATTAAAACGTTACATCTACGAGGATAACAAACTCCGCGATATTTACAGATAGTTAATTATAACGACCTTTTTTCAGTCTTCTACTCTAAATTCAGAAATTATTAAAAATCAGTGTGCATCTTGAGTTGTAAAAGCAAAAAAAGGGGAAAGATGGACAAAAAGCTAACTCTACCGACCGGCAAAGAAATTATTCTGCGAAAAGTGAGAAAAGACGATTTGCAAAAGCTCATAGAGATGTACCTTACACTGGGAGAAGAGACCCTTAGATTTCTCAGGCCTTACAAGTTCACCGCTAGAGAAGTGAGGGAAATGCAGGAAAGAGTCGATTGGAAAAAAGTTTTTTCGATAGTTGCTGAAAACGCAGACAAAATTGTCGCAGAAGCGAGACTGATAAAGTACTCCGATACCGCAGCGGAGTTCGGTGTAATCGTGCACGATAGATACAGAAACATGAAGCTAGGGCAAACTCTAGTGATAAAGATAATGGATCTCGCAAGAAAGGTTGGAGTAAAACGGCTGATTGGTTTTTGTACCTTGGATAACATCATTGCCCTCCATATCTACAAGAAACTCGGATTTAAAATTGAGAAGAAATTTGACGCTAGTAAATCACTTTTTGGTCGGGAAAAGGAAGTTGTTCGCCTTGCTATCAATCTTTAAAAAGGTTAACGAAGAGTTTGAAAGTGCATTCTTTTCCTTGCTCTCCACGCAAGAGAGATCTCAAAATTTAAGAGCAGATAATAGAGATTACAATCGAAAAGCTTAATTGAAATACCGTAAATTATATATTCGAAGAGCACGAGGAAAGCCTAACGAAAGAGGGGGTGGTTCAAACATGCCTGAGATTGAAGTTAAGGGTAAGAAACTCTTGCTTGATGAGGATGGATTCCTCCAAGACTGGGAACAGTGGGACGAGGATGTAGCCAAGGCTTTGGCTGCAGACGACAGATGGACCGGTGCCAAGGTGGAGCTCACCGATGAACATTGGGAGATTATAAGATTCCTAAGAAGTTATTATGAAAAATATGGTGTAGCCCCCCCAATAAGGATTCTCGTTAAGGAAGTGAAGAAGGCATTCGGTCCAGAGAAAGGAAACCTGAAGTACCTTTACAAGCTGTTCCCACAGGGCCCAGCAAAGGATGCCTGCAGAATAGCAGGATTGCCCAAGCCAACTGGTTGTGTCTAAATTTTTAAAAAATATTATTTTTTATCTGGATTCAATTTTGATTTTATTAGGTTAAGCATTTTTTGATTAAACAGTATTCTTAGTATTTCTAATACTTGAAACAAAATTTTGAATGAATTCAGGATAGCTCAAAACATTGAGGTGCTGGTAACAAGCCAAGGTTGATTTTCTGACTACCCCATCTCTACCGCCTATCCCCTTTCCCCTTAAAACCTTAAAGGCAAAATCAAGCTTAGCAGAGGGGATAACTCTGGAATAATGGAACTCATGTCCTCTCAGCACGTCTCCTTTTTTGCTTATGATTGTGTCCTTCATAGATTCATAGACAGTATAACCTAGGGCATGAAACTTTCTGTTCATCTCCGTTTTAAAAGGAAGAAATCCAACCATCTCATACTCTCCACTTTCAGTTATAATGCTCTCTCCCAAGAACATAAGACCGCCGCATTCCGCATAAACAGGCTTGGACTCTTCACAAAACTCATAGATTTTTTCTCTCAAAGACCTGTTTTTTTCTAGATCTTCCGCAAAAACCTCTGGAAAACCACCCCCAATATAGAGAGCATTCACCTCAGGAAGTTTTTTGTCGGAAAGAGAGTCTATAACCCTTATCTCAAGTCCAGCTGCCTCGATTGCATCGAGATTGTCTTGGTAATAAAAGGAGAATGGTTTGTCCATCACAACTCCTAAGCTTCCAAACTTCCGCCTAGGCATGAATAGAGGATTTGGTTCAACCTCTTCCAGCGGTGGCGCTGTCCTGCTCAGCTCGATTATGGCGTCAACATCAACATACTTCTCAACGAGCTCCGCAAGTGAGTCAAATAATCCATCATATTCCTCCCTTTCGTGGGCAGGAATCAGCCCAAGGTGGCGATAGGGCATCCAGATGTCCCTTCTCGGTATCGTGCCATAGACCTTAAGCCCGGTAAGCTCCTGAACCGCAATTCTAACCCTTTCGGAGTGCCTAGGATTTCCGGTTCGATTCAGAATCACTCCCCGAAGATCGAGCTCTCCGTCAAAAGTTTTGTATCCGTGAATTAAAGCGGCAATCGACCTAGACATTCTTTCAACATCCGCAACGAGCAAAACTGGAGCTTTGAGTATTTTTGCAAGGTGGGCTGTGCTTCCTTCCTCCTCAACTGCATCATGAGAATCAAAAAGTCCGGTTTTTCCCTCGATTATCGCTATGTCTGCATTTCTAGAGTTCCTCTGGAAGGTTTCCAGAATGCTGAAAGCATCCATCATGAACGTGTCGAGATTCCTTGACTTTCTGCCTGTGGCGAAGTAGTGGAAACTGGGATCGATGAAATCCGGCCCAGCTTTGAATGGTTGAACAGCTAGCCCTCTATTTCTGAGTGCTCTCATCAGGCCGATTGAAAGCATTGTCTTTCCAACCTTGCTTTTGACACCAGCAATGACAATTCGCGGGATATCTATGGCTTCGAGCATTGTGAATTTCCCCTTAAAGCTGTTCAAATAGTTTGTTTTGTTATGGCTTTTATATTTTAGGGAGCATTTTAAGGAGTTTCAAAATGCAATTCTATGCCTGCTCCACACTTCTTTGCGAAATCAAATTCTTCAATCTCTCTCTTTTTCGTGGTGCAGTGACACGGAACAACGAGCTTTAGATTTTTAATTACCCCCAAATTTCTGAAATCGTGGAACCCCCCTATTATTCCATAAACATTCCCATATCCTTCCGCTTCTCTCAAAATTTCTTCAACCCCGGGATGAGAGCATCCGGTAACGATCAAAATCCCATGAACGGTTTTGAGTAGCATCGATTGTTCTTTGATTGATCTTCCAAGCTCTCCGGTTGTAAAACAATTCTTGGCTATTTGCATCCCCTTTTCAACTTCAATAACTTCCGCTCGCTTTCCAATCTCCCTTTTAAGATTTTTTGAGAAAGATGGAAGTACATAAACTCTCAAACGGTCGTTTACATCCAGCAGCAAGCTCGACAGCCCACCAGCATGATCCCAGTGCGAATGAGACAAAACAACCGCATCGATGCTTTTGGGCTGTATGCCGAGTCTTTGAAGATTCCGTAAAAGAAGGCTGCCGTCCCATCCAGTATCAAACAAAATTCTCTCTTCTGTATCGATAAAACAGGAAAAACCCCAACCGGTTTCTAACTCGGGAGAGATTTTCTCATTATCATAAACAACTGTAAGTTTTATAGGATTCATAAAATTAGTTGGTAAAAAATAAAAAAATCTTTCCTACTCGCTGGACTTTCTTCTCAACTCATCTATTCTCTTCCTTACCCACTCCAGCTCCTCTTCTAGAAGCTTTTCCTCCTCCTCAAGCCACCTCAACTCATCCTCTTCAGAGGGAGCAAAGCTTGGAAAGCCATAACCATACCCCGGATAGCCCCATCTCATCCATCCTGGCATTCCCGTTGCCCAGAAACACCATCTCCAACCTCTTCCCCAACCTGGCCACCAGGGCATATTACCACCTCCAGAAGAATCTTCTTCTTGCTCTTCTCCCAAATCTTGCTCCGGGAAATCTTGCGAATCCTGTAAATCTTCCAAAACCCCTACCAAACCATCTACCTCCAAAAGGTGGCCATACACTCCTGTTCATGAATCCCGGCATCTTGTATCCTGAGCAGAATCCAGCCCTTCTTCCCGTTCTAGGCCCTTCTCCCCAAGGCCCAGTTCTATCTCCACCTGGCATGTTTTCTCACCAATGAATATATATTCAAAATAGTATTTCAATTTTTCGGTTGTCCGAAATATCTGAAATCATTTGGAATTCAAATATGCATTCCTATAGTTAGAAAATTAGAAGACTCTCAAGCTTCCTCTTAAAATTTTTCAATTTGTTGATGAGATTTTTTATCGCAACCTATTTATTTCAGTTAGATAACATAAACAGCGGAATGGAGGAGTTTATAGACGGTAGATTCTTCGACTGGGTGGATGACGCTGCAGCGAAGATAAAAAGTTTCAAAGGAGAGGACATTACGATCGTTCATCACAACGATGCAGACGGAATATGTTCAGCAGCAATTCTTTCAAAATTGTGTGAGTATCTTGGACATTCTCCAAGACTGATATGCATAGAAAAAGTTCATCCAGCCATTGTTGAGAAAATCCATGAGAAAGTTGATGGAGTGATAATTTACACCGATCTGGGCGGTTTGGCTGCGAAGATGATTGATGAAATTAACGCTGGAAGGAGTTACGTTTTCATAATAGATCACCATCCCGCAAAACCGATTAAAAGTGATCATGTTTTTGTTCTTGATCCAGAGCTTGGGGGGATCTCTGGAGACGTTTTCGTTTCTGCTGCAACCCTTAATTACATTTTCTTCCGAAGGATAACGGAAGAGGCGAAAAAATACGCATACATAGCTGTGATCGGAGCGGTGGGAGACTACCACGACAGGAGTGGTGGGGTTCTAGGATTTGACAGATTCGCTCTGCAGGAAGCTATCGAGGAGAATCAGGTAAAAGTCAAGCTTGAGCAGTATAAGGAAAGGTACTTCATCAGGTTTTTCAACGAGTATGCGGATGTTGTGGCGAAATACCTAACCGACCTTGGCGCTTGCGGATATGGTATGAGATGTTACAGAGATGCGGTAAGAGTTCTTTTCGAGGGATTCGATGAAGAAACTCTTGAAGAGGCAAAAAAACTGGATAAGCTCAGGGAAGAGAAATTTCATGCGGAGATCGAAAGGCTGAAGGCGAACGGCTTCAATGAAGGTGATTACACTCAGTGGTTTCATGTAGAGGATAGATTTTCCCCTTTAGGGGTTAAATCAGTCGGAGAGTTCTGCCAGCTCATTAAAGATATGATATTCGTTGATGGGAAAAAGTATCTCATTGGCTTCCAGAACATGCCAAGGATCATCCCTGACATCGGGGAAATTGAATGGAATGCTGTGAAGATGAGTGGAAGGGCCCCTACTCAGCTTGAAAGGTTAATTCTGAGAGGCGTTGCTCCCGGTCTTGAGCTACTCGTTCCCGAAGCCAGCAAGGCAGTTGGAGGTTTTGCAGATGCTACACACAAGATTGCAGCTGCATGTGTAATCGAGAGAGGGAAAGAGGAGGAGTTCATCCAAGAATTCGAAAAATTGGTAAGGCTAGAGTTAAAAGGCAGGAAACTGACGGAGTAACAGATTTTGGATTTCGTTATTACACTTCATCACTACTCCTTCTGGCTTACCTTCCTTATCACATCTAAGATTATTCCGATCCTTTTCTTTCCAATCTGACGTAGAATAAACTTCGGGCTCAGATAGAAACGGAGGTAACAGTACTTTAGAAACTTCATTATCTCCTGTGGGGAAATGTAGATGTTCTTCAACACCGGCTTTCCAGCGGTGTAATCATCGAAATTACTGCTCAACAGCAAACCTTTTTCTTTCGCCTCCCTGTAGATGTCCGTTCCAGGATAAGGTGTTAAAATCGAAAACTGGGCATAGTCAGGGTTAAGCTTTAGGGCAAAGTTGAGCGTTGCTTCCATATCTTCCTTTTTTTCATACGGAGAGCCGATTATGAAGGAACATATGGTTTCTATTCCAGCTTTCTTTGTGAGTTTTACAGCCTCCTTAACCTTCTCAAGATTAATTCTTTTTTTATAGTATTTTAAAACCTCTGAGCTTGCGGATTCAACTCCATAATATATCGCAACACAGCCCGCCTTCCTCATCTTTTCCAGCAGCTCTCTAGAAATTGTATCGACTCGAGAGGAGCAGCTCCACTCAATCTCGAGTTTCCTCTTCAAGATCTCATCACAAATCCTGATAACTCTCTTTTTGTTGAAGGTGAACGTATCGTCTCCAAAAGCTATTTGTTTGGCCTTGAAGTCAGCCACGAGCCACTCGATTTCATCGACGACATTTTCAGGACTTCTCGCTCTGAACTTCCTGCCCAAAAAGAGAGAAGATGAACAGTATCTACAGCCAAAGGGGCAGCCCCGTGATGTTATCATTGGGAACTGCTCAAGTCTATGGCCCAGAACCGTGTACTTGCCCAAAGGCATGAGGTCAAAGGCCGGGAAAGGGAGGGCATCGAGGTTCTGAATGAATTCCCTCGGTCCGTTGTTTATTATTTTACCATTTTCCTTATAAATCAAACCTTTAACATCCCGAAGCGACTCCTCAGCTTCCATTTTTTCAGCTATTTCAGCGAGAGTGTATTCCCCCTCGCCCATGCAGACAGCATCGACGCACTCACTTTTTATCGCCTTGTAAGGCATAAAGGTTGCATGTACGCCGCCTAAGATTATGAAAACGTCAGGAAGCCTTCTTTTAATAGCACAGGCATACCTTAAAGCGGCATTGAAGGTAGGAGTTGTAGAGGTTATCCCAACGATAAGGGCATCTTTTATCTTGCTTAAAAGATCACTGAAGCTCAGTCTTTCAACAAGATCATCGATTATTTTAACCTTAAAACCCCTCTCCCTGAGCATCGCTGCTAGATAGCCCAAACCAAGGGGCGGGGTGGAGATATCCAGCCTTTTAACAACCTCGACGTTTGCATTCGGATTGATGAGAGTGATCATAGGCGATCATAAAATCATGAAATCGTAAACCTCGCGAGTTAAATTCTAAGATAATTCACGCCTTGGAGCTTACCTCCACGAGACTTGAGACGAGTTCCCTCCACTGCTTCTGATTATTTATGCAGCCCGGATCGGGTTTAAGATAGTCACCAAAGTAGTTGTAGGCTCTCGCCCTGCACCCTCCACAGTAATAGCGGTAGCTGCAATGACTGCAGCCCTCTATGAGATCTTTGTTTCTTAGATCTTCGAATACTGGATTATGCAGCCATAGGTCTTCTAATTCTTTATAGCTGAGATCTCTTATGTTTGCAATCTTCAATGGGAAGAATACGCATGGTTGAATATCACCGTTAGCCCTCATGGACATATAAAATCTTCCCGCTCCACAGCCACCAATGAATTCCGCTAACTGCCTAAGCCTTTCTCCCGCGTTAACGTTATAGAAATGGGTGGGAATGAATTCTGCTTCGCACTGTAATGCAACGCGAGCAAATTGGGGGGCGGTAGAGAGCAAGCTTATATTGCCGTTTTCCGAGTTCGCATTATAAAGCATCCTTAGTAGCTCTTCCCTTTCTTC
>JACDNU010000059.1 GCA_017656505.1 Archaeoglobus sp.
TCTTCGCCCTGTCTCCCTTCACATCCGTCAAAGCTGCTGTGCATGCATAATCCTTCTTCTGAATCTCCTTAAGCAACCTCAGAAACCTCTCATGATAATCTGTCCCAAGCCTCTCATCTACATCCTTCGTTGCTGGATAGAGAGCTCCAATTGCATCCGCTCCAGTACAACGATAGTTACACGTTCCCATTCGCATGCTGAGTTCTCTCTGGAAATCAAATCTTGCCATAAGGTCTTCTGGAGTTCTATTTACATAATTCAGCCTGTTTACGTTCTCGTTTACAAGGTCGGAGTGGGGCGAGTACTCTTCCTTCTTTTTGGCCAGTTCATACGTAAAGGCGATGGAGTTGACAACCGGTTTGATGTTCGGATGGTTTACGAAGTCCTCGATTTTCTCTCCCTTCACGAAAATCACTCTTTCGTATCCAGAAAGCCTCTCAATATACTCATTTCCGGAAATTAGCATTTTCTCACCTCTTAACTCTTCATTTTTTAAAATTAAAAATCTTTCGATTTTTTTATTTTTTTTGATTTTAGAATAATTACCTGTGAATTTTTTATAAGGAACTCTTCATCCATACCTTTAGGCAAATTATTTTAGGCCGCATAATCTTCTGGATAATGTGAGGATTGCAATAACGGGAAAACCGGGAAGTGGTAAAACAACACTCTGCCTGAAAATTTTTGACAGGTTGAAAAAAATTGAGGGAGTTGTGGTTTCGGGGATTATTACAAAAGAGGTAAGGGAAAAGGGGAGAAGGGTGGGTTTCCTTTTCTATGACCTCGATGATGGTGAGGAAGTGTGGCTAGCCCACGTTGACAACCCTACTTCTGTCAGGGTAGGAAGGTATGGAGTTTTCGTTGAGAATATCCGGCAAATTGCAAAGAAGTTTCGCGATAAAAAGGCTGACGTGCTTATAGTTGACGAAATCGGTCCGATGGAACTCAAAAGTAATGATTTCATTGAAGCTGTGAAAGAGTTGATGGAGAGAGATAGCTCACTAATTTTCACAATCCATCTGAGATCCAAGCATCCTTTGCTGGAAAGGATCAGGAGAGAGTTTAAGGTGTTCGTAATCGATGAGGGGAACAGAGATAAACTCCCTGATCAGATTCTTGAACTCTGGAGAGAACTTGGGTGAGAATTTGGAGAGAACATTGGAGAGAATATGAGGGTAAAAGAGGGTAAGGCAGAGATAGAAGTGGATGAAGGGGTTTTTTACAATCCCCGAATGAAATTCTGCCGAGATTTCGATATGCTCGTGTTTAGGGCAATCAAAGAGAAGGAAGGAAGGGTAAGTTACCTTGATGCCTTGGCAGGCTCGGGGGTGAGAGGAATCAGAGCTCGTCTCGAGGCTGGCTATGATTCAGCCTTCAACGATCTGAATGAGCATGCGATCGCAAATATAAGAAAAAATCTGGAGATTAACGGAATTAATGCGGAAGTTTACAACGAAGATGCAAACTTGCTTGTGAGAAGGAAATACTTTTTCCACATTGACATCGACCCCTTCGGCTCTCCAGCCGAATTCATCGATTCTGCAGTCATAAAGCCGAAATATCTCAGCATTACCGCCACAGATACTGCGGCTCTTTGCGGTTCGTCCCCTAGCTCTGGGTTAAGAAAGTATTCGGCCTTTGCATTAAAAACCGAGTATTATCCAGAGGTTGGAATTAGAATTTTGGTGGGAAAAGTTCTTTCTGAGGCAGGAAAGTATGATAAAGCTCCGGAAGTACTGGTCTCTTTTGCAAAAGAACATTTTTATCGCGTGCATTTACGCTTCAAAAGATCTCCACGAGCTGTTAAAGAGGCATATAGGAGTTATGGTTTCTTTCTGCACTGCTTTAACTGCTTAAGGAGATTTTTTGTAGTTTTAGGTGAAGACTTCGAAACCACTTGCGAATGTGGAAAAAAGCTCACACCTATTGGGCCTCTGTGGCTGGGGGATCTTCATTCTTATGATTTTCTGGAAGAATTGAGTCGAGTTGGGGACTTAGAAGAATTAGATAAATCTGTTAAAGGCTTAACGGAGAGAATTATGGAGGAAGTGAATATTCCTAGCTACTATGATCTTCATCTTATCACAGGGAAAATGGGAGTTTCTCCCCCACCTTTGGACAGGGTGGTTAAGTCCTTGAGGGAGATAGGCTTTCAAGCCTCCCGAACAAGATTCTCAGGCACGTCTTTCAAAACCGATGCACCGATAGAAGAGGTATATAGGGCTGTGAAGCGCCTAAAATAATCATTCTTCTAGCATTTTCCTTATTTCTTTTAACCTTAACTCGCAATACATGAATATATCTTTTCCTTCTTCCCTTGTCAAGCTTCCATCTGCCAAATAGGATCCGATAAAAGGATAGACGAAGTTATCAACTTCCCATTGGATTTGTTTGTAGGTTATATTCTTTACCTTTAGAAACTCGTCCAACAACCTTCCAACTTCCTCGATAAGATCTTCTTTCAAATCCATAATTCATCTTCATCTGGAGGTTTATTTTTCTTTCTGAAATCCTATGCATTCTATCACACCGTACCACTGTTCTAGTCTCCTCTCCACCAGCTGTTTGAATTGAGAAGGGGAGACTGCGTTGAAAACGTATCTGCAGTTTTGTGTGTTTGTTCTTCTTCTTTTCACGAGTTTTCTATGGTAAAGGTTCTTTATACACTTGTAAACTGAACTCTTCTCAATTCCGAGAATTTTTGACAGGTCTCCAACACTCATGTGTTTGCCGATTAGAATGAAGTAGATCTCAATTTCGGAGGCGCTCATTCTGAGCAAGCCCCTTAGGATTTTATCATTTTTTAGTTCCTCAATAATTTCGCTCTTTACTTTACCATTCATTGAGAATCACCATCTTGATGTAGTAAATTTGTCTTGATCAACACAAATAATACATATAAAATTTTTGAAATTTTGATTAAGTGAGATGAAGTTTTTGAAGTAAGATAAAAAGGAAGTATTGATGTGTTGATCTTAATCTGATAAATTCTGAAATTAACTCCGAAATTCTGTATTAAATTTATCTATCTTAAGAATTCATCAACCCTTCCAAGCTTTCTTATTATCTCCCTTTCCTTATGAACGAGTTCTCTGGCTCTCTCCATATCTGATTCCCTTACGATTTTTCCATTTTCGATGTACTTCAAAAGCAGCGGTTCCGAATCCTCAACTCCTTCAGCATCGAAAAGGCGGACTTCGTCCTCAAGGCTATTCCAATTCCTGTAAACTTGCTTCTTTCCTCCTCTCTTCCCTCTTTTCGCTGCGAATTTTCCCTCTCTTACAACTATGTCCAGAGCAAAATCGACCGGTTTTGCCCCTGCTATCATCGTTCCAACCCCAAAGTAATCGACCAAATCTTTTAAAGTGAGGATATCATTTATCGACAGCCCGCCGCTGACAACTATTTTGACATCCTCTCTTCCTCTGATATTCAGCTCCCATCTCACCTCTTCGACTATCTTTCTGAAATTTCCACGTCTTGTGCTTGGGGTATCTAGCCTTACCCCACCAACACGTTTTAGGTTTTCCGCAACGATGATCGATTCGGTTTTTTCATCATAATATGTGTCGACGAGGTATATTCTCGCCACTTTCTCATCAACAACTTCATCGAAGGCTTTCCATGCAGAAAGCTGATCCCCGAAGCTTATTATGAGGGCATGAGGCATTGTGCCGGTGCTTTCTATTCCCAAATATTTTTCAGCGGCGAAATTGCTAACACCATCAACACCACCAATGTAAGCTGCTCGCTCGATCATTGCCGCTAATGTTGGATGCTGTCTTCTCGTTCCAAAGGAGAGAACCTTCTTGTCATCAGCCGCGAGCTTGGCTCTGAAAGCTTCGGTTGCAACGCCTGAAGCATGGCAGATGAAGCCGAGCAATGCGGTCTCAAATCTTGCGAAATCCAAATAGCTTCCCTCAATAAAGAGAACAGGCTCGTGAGGAAAGAAAAGTGTGCCTTCACGCATCGCATAAATGTCAACGGGTATTCCCTCCATTAGCTTTAGCACATCGTTAAGACCGGCAAAAATCCCCCATCTGGAGGTAGTTACCTCAGCAACAACCTTTGGGTTTATCCCCTTCTCTCTTAGAACCTTTTCAGTCCAGATGAAGTATTTATCAGTTGTTACACCTTTCTTTATATCGTCCTCATCAACCATCAGAAACATTTTTCCCATTCCAATCCCCTCAACTGGTATCACATTCGCACACAGCTTTTCCGCATCTGAGGCAGTAGCCCGGATACTTCTTTTTTACCTCATTTTCTAGATCTATATTATAAAGGTTTGCTAAAGAAACCAACCACGCAAAAACGTCTGCCATCTCCTCCCCGATATTTCTTAGGTTATCTTTTCTAACAGCCTGTGAGAGCTCTCCAACTTCTTCGACTATCCAGAGCATAGTCTTCTCTTTTCCCCTTTCCCTGTCTCTTCTTTCGTAAATCCTCCCTATCATTTCCTGAAACTCTCGGATCTCCATGAATAACACCTAAAACGCGATTACGAAGTCCTCGTAGTTTCCGGAGGGTATGTATTCCTCAACTTCGACTCTCTTAACAACTGCATGCCTAGGACCTTTTCGTATCTCTGAAATGAACTTTTCAACCTGCTCTTTTTGCCCCTCAACAACTGCCATAACCCTACCATCGCTCAGATTTTTAACGAAGCCTTTAACCCCGAACTTCTTTGCGACACTTCTCGTGAAATATCTGAAACCAACACCCTGAACAACTCCGCTCAGGTAGATTTTAACTCCGATCATCAGAAGTTAGCTGGGTTGCTTGGTTTTAAATATTGCCTTATTTTGCAATCACATCACCTCATCTTCAAAACCATCTTAAACTTTCAGTTTTTCAATGATTAATTCTTATACTTTTTAAATATTTGACAAAAAATTAGAATTTAGTTAATATGATACTAAAATTTTTAAAATTTCTAAAGTTTGTTAACCCTTCCAGATTATGAAAAATTCGGAATTTTTACCTTCACGATTATGTTTGGAACTTTATTTTAATAGAATTTTGGAGTAGAAAAATTTATTTACCATAAAGCAAAATGTAAGAACATGAGCAAAGTCGTTCACATTATACCGATAGGTGTTAACGTTGAAAGATTGCTTGACAGCATAAAAGGAAGTGGATATCCGATACAGAAAGTTTACATAGTGCTCGGGAAGGACAAGGAGCTGAGCGGTGAAAAGGAAATCTATGCAAAGGCTGACGAGATCGAGAAAACACTGAAGGTGCTTATTGAGGTAGAAAGGGTGTATGTGGACAAACTGAACGTGTATTCCTCTGCCCTTGAAATTCTAAAAGTTATTAAAAAGGAACTCTCAGAGGGTAATGAGGTGCTCATAAATGCAACAGACGCTCCAAGAACTACAGTGATCTCTTGCTACATAGCAGCCCAGCTTTCAGAGAGCAGACTCTACATAGCCCTGCCTAAGTATGAGAAGGGCAAAGAAGTAGGAATTGACAGAATTGTCGAGATTCCGATACCGCCCTTGAAGAAGATCAGCAACGACAAGGTGGACATAATAAAGCTGATAAGGGATAATGGAGGAGAGGTCGAATCTATAAACAAGCTTATCGATCTGCTTGAAGGCAGAACAGGAGATCAGAAAAAGTACATGGCTCAGAGGGCAAGGATGAGCTACCATCTTAAGGGGCTTGAAGAGGACGGCTTAATCCAGATGAAAAGGGAAGGGAAGAACGTCAAAATAATGCTAACGGATCTCGGCAAGGCTTACGCTTTAATGGCTGAGTAATCTAAAGTAGTCTTATCCAAAGAATCCTAATCTTTTCTGTTTATTTTTGCTTATCTCACCTGATCTTCTCCGTGAAGCCATCTCAGGCCACCCGGCCAGCCCTTCTCTGACATCTCAAGGATTGAGCGGTAGTATTCGTTGATTTTGGTAATCTGATAACTGTACTTCTCCCATTCCCATACAAAGTAGTTTGAGATCGCTGCCTTACGGAATTGAGAGGGGGTGACATAGGGTAAGGATTCATCGGAGTAGCGGTGGATGAGTTTTGGATTATGCATCAGATCCCAAACCGAAGCTGGTTTGCCGTTGGGATAAAGATAAACAACATTTGAGGATTGATCAACCGCACACCAAGCACACAAGCTTTTCCAGTAAATTTCAACTATTGCATGGCCGCTGTAGGCTCTTTCCACATCCGCAAGATAAACAATCCTCGCTGGAAAACCAGCAATTTGGTACAGCATGCATGCGACTCTTGCGAGCTCCGTACACCACTCTGAACCTCTCTCGATTATCTGCTCTTCAGTTCCGCCCAAATGTATCTCCCTTGCAACTTTCCATTGTAATTCGCTGACGAATTTACATATGGACTTTATTTTATCTGCAGATGATTGAGGTGTTGCTACTATTGCTGATTCCACATATTCCTCGAGTTTTGGTCTAGATCCTCTTTCGTATAAAACTTCTAGTGGTGTGTATTCCTTATAGAGAAACTCTTTAGTCTCCTCACAAAGCAGTATCATGTTCTTCATGAGAACCATATCGACGGACTCTGGGTGGTGGGGGTCATTTTCCAGCATCACTTTGTAAGCTGGGCAAAAAACCCCAAGCCCTTTGTATTCCTTAAGTGTACCTTTTACGGAATTCATAGAATCTCCTCAAGCTTTTAAATCTTTTAAGCTACTCCGAGAGCTTCATGATCATTCCATTCTTTCTCGCTCTCTTCAAAGACCATTCGGAAAGAAGAATGAAAATTAGGAAATAAACGAAGGATTGAGCAAAACCGATGAGCAATGGATTGGGAAACGAGGGAGCAAAGCCGTAAAAGCTCCTGAAGTACTCCAGAAAATGTGTAACGGGGATGAGTAACGCGACAAGTCTTGCAGTCTCCGGCAAAACAGAGACCGGGTAATAGATCCCGCAAATCAGCATGATTATGGCTGTTAAAGTCCAGGCAGCTATCTCGGCCCTCCTTCCAAACACCAGCATGAGAATGCATGCAGCCATGCCTATCAGCATCGCAGCAAAGAAAAGGCCAAGAAGGAAGACTGAGAGCTCGAGCAATGGAAGTCTCCCCATGTCAAAGCCAAAGATGAAAATGCTGAAGAGCGAGAGGGCGAGAAAGGCAACTAAGCCTCGTAGAATCCCCACAAACCAAGATCCAATAATCATGTGGTAAAAGGATGCCGGAGTTGCGAAGGTGTATTTCAGACTCTTGCTCCATACGTCGAAAAGCAGAACGTAAGTCACATCGAGCTGAGCAAGCTGAATAACGCTTAGAGAAATAGCTCCTATCATTATGAAAGCGAATTTGTTCTCTGTTATATCCAAATATGCTCCCATGAGCCCGATAGAGAATAAGCTTATTAAAGGCCAGAATAGCATCTCAAATATCGTAAAAAAATTCCTCTTGGTCATTATTATGTTTTTGTAAGAGAAAGCGAGGGTTTTTCTAAGTTCCTTCCAGATTTTGGTCTTCAAGTTTCTACCCCCTTTTTGCAAGCTCGAGGAAAACGTCTTCAAGCGTTGCTTCTTCCATCGAGACCCTCTTTATCTCATCCCAGTTTGGCCTTAAAATCTCCAAAACCTCTTTCATCCTCTTTTCAGAATCATCCACGTATAACAAAAGCTTGTTGTCCTTCACATCGAAAGCATGGATGTTTTTTGCGGTACCAATTTTTTCAAGAATCGACTCGCTGGGTTTTGATGCTAACTCAACTTTTATTATGTCTTTAGCACCGATTATCTCTTTGAGTTCTTTCTGCGTCCCCTCAGCTATAATCCTTCCTTTGTTGAGGAAAACTATTCTGTCGCAAAGCTGTTCAGCCTCTGCCATATAATGGGTTGTGAGGACTATCGTCAGATTTCTCTCTTTGTGAATCTGAGAAATTTTCTTTCTCACTTTCCGCGCAACGTCTGGATCCAAGCCAGTAGTTGGCTCATCTAGGAAAACGAGCTCTGGATCGTTTATGAAAGTTTTTGCAAGACTCAGTTTTTGTTTGTTTCCGGTCGAGAGCTCTTCAAATTCAATGTCTCTGAATTCTGACAACTCAAAATCCTCTATCAACTCTTCAACTTTGCTGTTCGAGACTCCGTAGGCCAAACTGAAAAATTTGAGGCATTCATAAACGCTCAAGCTCCAGGGCAGATTAAGGCCGCTTGAAATGTTAATTCTCTCTCTAACTCTCTTCACTTCTTTAAAAGCATCCATCCCAAGGACTCTAACCTTTCCTTGATCTGGTATTAGCAAGGTTGAAAGGATTGAAATGAGCGTTGTCTTCCCCGCAGCATTTGGCCCCAGAATGCCAAAGATCTCACCCTCTTCGATCCTGAGACTCACCCCTTTTAGAGCAAGCTTTCTACCACCGAAAAAGCTTTTGTATGACATCCATACGTCCTCGCAAACCACAGCTTCCACTTTTTGAAGTAGATTTATAGAATATTTAAGCAATTCCATTCATTGATTCGTTTTGCGAAGAAAAGAAAGTTGGTAACTAATAATCTTAAACAAACCAAGCGAAAAATTTCGAAAGTGAAATAAAGGAGAGAGGTTTAGGAGGCCTAATGATCGATATCCTCTTCATCCTCATGCTTGCCGCAGCAGCCTACATGGCATGGAACATAGGCGCAAACGATGCTGCAAACTCAATGGCTACCTCTTATGGAAGCAAAGCATTGACACTAAAGCAGATAATTTTCATAGCATCAATATTAGAGTTCTGCGGAGCCTTTTTTTTCGGTAGCAGGGTTACCCATACTGTCGGCAAGGGCATAGTTCCCATCCAGCTCCTCGACCCTCACATTGTCGCTATCGGGGCTCTTGCAGCAATCCTATCAGCTGGTATCTGGGTTACGATTTCGACCTATTATCATCTTCCCGTCTCCACATCTCATTCAATTGTTGGATCTATGGTTGGTTTTGGTTTGGCTGCTGTATCAGAGAACCTGATAGATCTGGAGAGTATAAGGTGGGGTGTTCTTTACAAAATCGTCCTGAGCTGGATAATCTCCCCGTTGTCAGGAGCTGTTTTGGCTTTTATAATCTTCTCTTTTATAAGGGTGCTGATTCTTGCAAGGATGGAAGTGGAAAAAGTAGAGGGAATTTTCCGTTATCTTCAGGTTTTGACAGCATGCTATGTGGCCTTCGCCCATGGAAGCAATGATGTTGCAAATGCGGTCGGGCCAATTTCTGCAACTTTCGGCTTCTCAGAAACACCGGCTTGGGTGCTGGCGCTGGGTGGGCTTGGGATAGCAATCGGAGTAGCCACGTGGGGATACAGAGTTATTGAGACTGTAGGAAAGAGAATAACCGAATTAACCCCTACAAGAGGTTTTTCAGCTGAATTTGCCACCGCAACCACAGTACTTTCCGCTTCCTACTTCGGAATGCCAATCTCAACCACCCACACCCTTGTTGGAAGTGTACTTGGTGTGGGTTTCGCTGGGGGACTTGCGAGCGTTGATCTAAGTGTGGTCAAAAGGATTATTTACTCATGGGTTCTAACAATTCCAGCAGCGGCGATGCTAACGATCTCCCTCTACACATTAATGGTGGTGTTCCTATGAAATTCATAAGATCTGTGGCAGACGTTTTCGGATATTCACCCTTCAAAGCGATCCACCAGCATAGTGAGTACTGTGAGATAGCAATAGATCTCCTCGTCGACCAGTTTGAAGCATTTATCAGGGGAGATAAGGAAGAAATAATCAAGCTTGAGAAGGAGATAGACGAGCTGGAGCATGAGGCTGACAAGATAAAAGCAGAGATCAGGACGAATGTAACCAAATCTCTAAGGCTGCCAGTGGACAGACACGATCTGCTCAGCTTTCTTACTTTTCAGGATCAGATAATAAATTATGCCGAACACGTCTGCCACATGTTCACCTATCGCGAAACAAAAAACATCCAGCCTGCGATAGAGAAGAAGTTCAGACAGCTCCTTTACAAGCTCAACGACATAATTTGCAAGTACGAAGAACTGATAGATCATGTTGCTGGCTTGATAGCGACCTCATTCAGCAAAAGGGAAATAACGGATGTGCTTGAACACGTTAACACTATTGAGCATGCTGAACACGAGTGCGACACAGTCCAGATCGAACTTCATAAACTATTGCTGAACAGCAATCTCGATCCGATGGACGTCATCCTTCTGCGAAACATACTAATTCACCTTGGAGAGGTGGCTAACAGCACTGCAAGGGCTGCAGATGCGTTTAGGACTATGATTTTAGGACGATAATTCCAAAAATAATTCTGAAATAGTAAATTGATAGGTATCGATAACTGGGGTATGATAACTGGATTTAAACTACAAAATAAATTATTTATAGGTAAAAAACATAAAAAATCTAAATGAGAAACTTTTCACCTTCTCCCAAGAAAAACAATGATAATAAAAATACTGGTTCGGACTTGCAAAGCGAAGAAATTGACCAATCACTTGCCATTGCAATTCTGGCATTGGGTTTAACTTTCTTGGGTATTGGTATTTCGAGAATTCCTCAGTTGCTGGGGTTTGTTGGCAGTTTTTACTTTTATACGGTTGGAATGAGCATTATGATTTTCTATATAATGTATTCGCTTAGAAGGAGTAGGGAAAGTTTTATTGAGTTAATCGAATATATGAAAAGTCATAAAAAATTTGTAGTCAGTTCGTTTTTTATTATTGCTTTAGTAATTTTTATCACTTTAAATTTCACGGTAAAACAGGCAACATCGTATACCTTCCATATAACAATAAATAACAATTCAACAAATTATGTATCAAAAGTTGGGAGAATCAAGCAGTATGCTGATACGGTAACTTATCTTTTCAAAATAACGCCTGAGAATGTGAAACATGCGAATTTGACTATTATGTTTGTTTCACCACTTATTTTCGAGAATGGTAGTGTTACGCAATTTTATTTTGACTTGGAGACGAAGGAAATAACTACGCCTGAACCTCTGACATTTAATAAAGCAGGATCTGTTGATTATGTCTATATTTTTATTTACGTGAACGGAGAGGCGTCAACTGAAAATAGAGAGGGTGAGATTACTATTAATATTGTTCCAAAATAACCTTGGCAAATGTAGTTGCCTAATCAAAACTTTCTTAAGTCTATTCCAAAGCTCTTTTCCAGCTAAGAAGGAGGTCAAAGGATGGAGCACTTTACCTATGAAAAGGTAACCCCACCAGAAGGAGAGAAGATCGAGTACAAGGACGGCAAGCTAATCGTGCCGGAAAACCCG
>JACDNU010000060.1 GCA_017656505.1 Archaeoglobus sp.
GAGAGTTTGGAAGTGTGAAAAAAGAGATTGGATTGTTGATTTTGCAAGGACCCTAAACCTTTTTATCCTCAGATGAGAAGTTAGCTTGATGAGCGAAGCAATTGAACTTCTCAAGGAAATCAAGAAAAAGCTTGAGGAGATCGACGAAAAGATAGAGAATTTTATGGGGTTCTGTGAGCTGAGTGAGAAAGAACTTGAGATGATAGATAAAGACATCGAGGCTTACGAGAAAGGGGAGCTTGAACTGATAGACATTGAAGAGGCAAAGAGGATCCTGAATGTTTAAGGTTAAGCTTCACAGGAGAGTTATCAAGTTTCTGCAGAGATTGGATGAGAATAACAGAAAAAGAATTTTCCTGGCGATTGAAAAGCTTGAAGATCCATTTTCCCAACCTTACGAGAAAGTAAAAGGAAGGAGAGACCTCTACAAGATTCGTGTTGGAGATTACAGGGTTATATATCGTTTGGATAAAGACAACAGAGAAGTTTCAGTCCACCTCGTGGACAAACGAGAAAGAGTTTATAACCGCTTATAAGCTTAACTCCGGGAGTGTGTCAGGATAATATATAGAACGTGCCCGCTTGGAGAACGCGGTCTGGCTTGGCGACGTGCTGGGTCTAGGCAATGGCTTCATGCTTTCCATATGAAGAATCCGTTTTTCGGGAGTTCTCTCTGGGTGTGTCTCGGGAGGTGGGCGGATATTTGCGGGTATTCTGTGAGTATGCCACCGCATCCTCCTGTTTGTTTGGCTTTTTCCCAGTCTTTTCTGGCTGCCTGCTTGGACATGAAGGGCCCGACCAGGTTGGCCGGCCCGATCGCGAGGTCGCTCCCGTATTTTTGTTTGAGGAGGCTGGCGGTCTTGTCGCTTATCGTGGTCGCGAATTCTGCCCTGAAGACTCCCGTGTTCTCGTAGGTCCATGGGAGTCCGTTCGCGGCGAATAGTACGGGGATAACTATACTGCGTTCTTCTCTCTCGTCGTATCTTTTTTTGGGCCATCCTACCTTATTGGTGTACATGTCGGCGATGTGCCCCACGCTGTATACAAACTTTACGCCCCTCCACTCTTCAGAGTTCCTGGATAGTACCACATTTGGGGCATCCGGGTATTTGTTAAAGTATTCTGCTTCCATGTCAGGACGGTCACGGTTGCTGTATATAAGTTTCTTCCATTCTTTGTAGAACCCATCCTCGTCTGGGGGGAACCCCAGGAATTTTGACATAGAATGTTGTTCTCCGTGGAAGAAGGCGTCCCCAAGCATTACGTAGAACGAGGAGAGTATGTTGAGCTCGTTGTTCCACATCGGCCATGTTTTGAGTACTTCTTCTGTGAGTTGTCTGGCTTTGGGGACGTGGTGGTTCCAGAATGCTTTGGCTGCCTGGAAGCCGTAGAGGGTGCCATTGCAGGTCTCGTTCCAGGTCTTGAATGGTGTCTCGGCCAGGAATTGTAGTGCGAGAGCCCTGTCTTCTGGCTTCGAGAATTTTTGTTGTAGGGAGTGGTCGTCGGCCGGGAAGAATGTTTTTCCTTGCTCTGTGAGCGTGACGTACCAGTCCGTGCTCGTGACAGCGAGATCGGTATAGTCGGGGTGTGTGATGTCCATCCTTTGTGTTCCCTCTTTGGGGTGTATATGTCCTATCCTGAGGTATCCTCCTCCGTCCCAGTCTTTCACGAGTTGCTGTATCTGGCTCCACCAGCTGGTTACGTGTCCCGTGAGGAGGCCGTATTTTTGCGCGATTTTTGGACCGTGTTTTTGTTCGAGTTCCGCGAGGACGCGGGAGAGTAGCCATGCGTGCTCTGCCTGGTTGTGAGTATAGATGCGGAACGTGTTGCCGTAGTCGTCGGTGTAGGAGTGTGTCTCTGCGCCGTTCCAGAGGAGGGGGTTCTGGTTTATTTTTTTGACGAGGTTGTATATCTCGTCGGGGTTTTCTGGTAGTTGCTTGTTTGCGGTGGCGTGTCCGAGTGCTAGGGTGGCTTGTATGGCTTCCGGGTTTTGTGGTGTCTGGTGGCTTGCGTATTGTGCCGCTTTTTTCATGGTTTTCTTTTTTTGTTGTATGTCTGTTCCGAGGCGGTGGTCTTTGATGACTTGGTGGTACATTTGGTCGAGGGTGTCTTGTAGGCTCTCAGGGTATTCTTGTTGGGATATGAGGCCTTCTAATGTCAGGTTTTCTTGTTGATCTCCTGCTTGGATGGTTATGGCATAGTCCGTTGGCTTCAAGTGCTCGATCCTTGCAATCCATTTTCCATCCTCCTGCCTAACCTCCACCTTCCTTGTATATGGTAATTTGATCTGGACTGTTGGTTTTTCTTCTGAAAGAATCTCCACAACAGAATTGATGATCCCTTTTTGAGTGTCGCAGAGCTGATAGTAATCGATGCTGAGGAATGGAGTTGGAGTAAGTGTAGGAGAAGGTGTGGGTGTAAGAGTTTGGATGACCTCAGCCTTAGGTTTGGGCTTGGATGCACAACCCATCCCGAGAGAAGTCCCACCTACCCAAAAGAGAAGCTTGAGAAACTCCCTCCTCTTCATGGCATCACCGATGAAACTAATTAAACTCAAAATTAAAATCAGAAATATAATTTTTTCGAAAATTTGATGCCGAGTTTGACACTAACGCTTCCAATCAAACTTAATCCAAACTTCCCTTGGTACTCCTTAAATCCTCTCCGCTAACCTTCACGGCATCTTTCAAAGCAACTGCAAATGCCTTGAAGCCAGCCTCCATCTTGTGGTGGAGGTTGAACCCCTTTATCTCAAGGTAGACGTTTATCCCAGCCTCCCTTGCAAAGGTATCAAAGAAGTGGATAAAATTTTCGCCCTTAAATCCTTTGATTTCCCCTCTAACTTCTCCCTCGAACCTGAAAACTCCCCTTCCGCTAACATCTACTCCACAAATAGCTACGCTCTCATCCATTGGCAGAATCGCGTGACCAAACCTCTCAATTCCCCTTTTATCCCCCAACGCTTCTTTTAAAGCCTTGCCCACCGATATTGCAACATCTTCAACGAGGTGATGTTCATCAACCTCCACATCTCCCTTTGCCTTAAGCTTGAGCCCTATACCCGAATGTTTCGCGAAGGTTTCAAGCATGTGGTTGAAGAAAGGAACTGGTGTTGAGATCTCATAACCAGAAGAGTCGAGATCCAGCTTGACAGCCACTTCTGTCTCCTTCGTCTTCCTCTCAAATCTCGCTTTCCTATCTTTCTTGCCCATCAAATCACCTTGAGATAGTTTTAATAGTTTTAATTGTTAAATCGTCTAACTCAAGTCTAATCCTGAAATTTCGCTGCCTGCTTGTAATCTATTTTTCCAGTATATAAAGCTGAGCCTATTATCACACCTCTCGCGCCTGTCCGCTTCACGAACTTGATGTCTTCAAGGCTGGAAATTCCACCGGCAACGTAGATGTCTTTGGAAGTCGATCCCACGACCTCTTCAATCCGGTGGTAATCCGCCCCTTCAACTAATCCCTCTACATCTATGTTCGTGTAAAGGAAAGAGACGTCGTAATCCTCGTAGAGCCTTATAACTTCTGTAGGTGTTAGATTTGAAACTTTCCTCCATCCCTCTACTGAAACTTTTCCCGCTTTGGAATCAACTGCTATCATAATTCTACCCGGATACATCTCCGCAAGCTCTTTCACAAATTCTGGATTTTCTATAGCAACCGTTCCCAAGATCACTCTGGAAATCCCTGCTTTCAGCAAAGCTTCTATCTCCTCTCGCCGCCTCAATCCACCCCCTACCTGGATTTCGCATTTCTCGGCGATTTTTAGAATGATGTCGTGATGCTTGAGCTTGCCATGGTAAGCTCCATCCAAATCTATAACATGCAGACATTTCGCCCCATCCCTCACCCATTTTTCAGCTATTTCAACGGGATTGTCTAGCTGAACGCTGATCCTTTCAAAATCGCCTTGAACAAGCCTTGTAACTTTCCCTTCCTTGAGATCAATGGCGGGAATTACGAGGAACATGGATTGTGATTAATCAAACTACAAAAATAGTTAACGAGTGGGAAATTAACGAAAAGGAAATTTACGAAGGGAGGCCCTCTGTTTGCTGGATTAAACGAACATCACTCCCTTCGGCTCATCCCTTGTGCTCTTTTTCAGCACTTTCTCCAAAGCCTTAATGAAGTCTTCCCTCGTAACCCTCGTTCTGTCTTCGCGAATGGCAAACATGCCAGCTTCCGTTGCTATCGCTTTGATGTCTGCACCGCTCGCTCCATCGGTAAGCGTTGCAAGCTCTTTGAAATCAACATCTTCAGCGAGCTTCATCTTTCGCGTGTGAATCTTGAAGATCTGAACTCTGCCCTCGAAGTTTGGCATTGGCACTTCTATTATCCTGTCGAATCTTCCCGGCCTGAGAATCGCTGGATCGAGGATGTCAATTCTGTTAGTAGCGCCAATAAGCTTCACGTCTCCCCTTGCATCGAAGCCGTCCATCTCCGAAAGCAACTGCATAAGCGTGCGCTGGACTTCTCTGTCACCGCTTGTATCGCTGCTTGTCCTTCTCGCAGCTATTGCATCAAGCTCATCTATGAAAATTATCGCCGGTGCTTTTTCCTTTGCAAGCTGGAAAACTTCCCTTACTAGCCTTGCTCCCTCACCAATGTACTTCTGAACGAACTCACTCCCCACAACTCTTATGAAGGTCGCTTTCGTGTGTCTCGCTACCGCCTTTGCGAGTAGCGTTTTTCCCGTGCCTGGAGGGCCATAAAGCATTATTCCTTTGGGTGGTTCGATGCCTACCTCTTCAAAGAGTTTAGGTTTGAGCAATGGAAGTTCAACAGCCTCTCTGATCTCCTCTATCTGGTGGTCTAAGCCTCCTATATCAGCGTAGCTCACGTCTGGCTTCTCATCGACTTCGAAGCCATAGACGGATGGGTCTTTTGGAGGTGGTAGGACCCCTATCACAGCCAGAGTTTGCTGATTCAGCGATACCCTCGTTCCTGGCTTGAGTTCGGATAGATCTATTGCCTGTGAGGAGTGGACGACAAATTTCGGGCCTGTACTGCTTTTAACAACAACCCTTCCATCATCAAGCACATCTGAAACTACTCCAACAATGAGAGGTGGTGATCTTAATCGTTCAATTTCGCTCCTTAATCTTCTTACTTCTCTTTCGTATCTTATTCTTTCAGTTTCAACAAATCTTTTTTCATCTTCAAGTCTTCTGTAAAGATTTTTCAATCTGACGTATTCTTCTTCAAGCTGCTTCAATCTGTCAATTAGGTATTCAGAAAGATCTACGTTATTCTCTTTTGCGGATTTTGTTCCTCCTTCTTCAACGGTCACGCTGTGGCCTCCAATTTATACTTTGAATCTTCTGGTATATGAAATTATTGGAGATTTCATCATGTTTAAAATTCCAAAAAGGTAATATTTTAGGCTAGAATTTTAGGCTAAAAAGAATTTCCCGAGATTTTTCCTAGGTCTTTTAACCCAACCTAAATTTTAATTTTTCGTTCTTTCTTTTCAAAATTCAGAACAAAAGTTTTATATTATTTAAATCGTTATAGGACACTGAGGTGATTTTATGGAGACGTTGAAAAATCTGGTAAAAGCATTTATCGGAGAGAGTATGGCTAGAAATCGATACACTTTCTATGCGAAAGTTGCCAAAGATGAGGGTTACGTGTTCATCCAGAGAACTTTTCTCGAAACTGCCGAAAACGAAAAGGAACATGCTGAGAATCTACTCAAATTTATCCAGCAGCTCCGTGAGTCGGAAAGTATCGTAGTTGAAGCTGAAGCACCCCTTGTGTGGGGGAGCACAGCTGAGAACCTCAAGGCAGCGATAGAAGGTGAGCATTACGAAAATACAGAGATGTACCCAACCTTCGCCGAAGTTGCGGAAAAAGAGGGATACAAGGATATCGCCGAAAGATTGAGGGCTATCAGCAAGGCTGAAGAACATCACGAAAGGAGGTACAGAGTACTGCTGGAGGCAGTTGAGAAAGGGACGTTCTTCAAGAGAGATAAAGAGGTTGCATGGGTTTGCTTGGAGTGCGGTTATATCCATTACGGCACGGAACCACCCGAGGAGTGTCCAAGCTGCGGGCATCCGAGAGCATACTACGTTGCTGAAGATATGCTCTCTCTGTAACGTTATCCAGTTCGAAAGCTAAACGAAAAGTTTTTAAAATTCAGAACATTAATTTTATTTATGAAACCTTTTGAAGTAAAAGATGGTATTTTCTGGGTGGGAGCCCTAGACTGGGAGGAAAGAGACTTCCACAACTTTCTTACCCCTCGCGGTTTGACCTACAATTCCTACCTGATTTTGGATGAAAAAATAGCGTTGATCGATACCGTTAAACACAAATTCGTGCAAGAGATGTTTAAAAGGATAAATAGGGTAAACGAGCTAAATGAGGTAAATTTAAAAATTGATTATGTCATTGTCAACCACATCGAGCCTGATCATTCGAGCGGTTTGCCCGATACGATGAGAGCATTTAAGGATGCAACCATCATTTGCTCCCAGAGGGCGAAGGAGGGTATTTGCAAGTACTACAACTGCCAGGACTGGGACATTCAGGTTGTGAAGCACGGAGATGAATTGAAGCTAGGAAGGAGGACACTCATGTTCATCGACATGACCATGCTCCACTGGCCGGACAGCATGGCGACTTATGTAAAAGAGGATAAACTTCTCTTCTCCAACGATGCTTTTGGTCAGCACATAGCCAGCGAGGAGAGATTCGATGAAGACATAGGGGTTGATGAAACTGTAAAGTGGGCAAAGATGTACTATGCAAATATTCTGATGCCATTGGCCGGGTTAGTGAGGAAAAAGCTCTCCGAAATACAGGAGCTTGGCCTAGAAATAGAAATGATAGCCCCAAGTCATGGTCTGATATGGAAGAATCCTTCGAGGATTGTCGAAGCTTATGCAAGGTGGGCCAATTTCGAGAAGGAAAACAAAGTGGTGGTTGTATACGATACCATGTGGCACTCCACCGAGAAAATCGCCAAAGCAATCGCTGATGGGGCTGCAAGCGGAGGAGCAGAAGTGAGGCTTTTCCACACAAGAAAAGACTACTGGACGGAGATAGTAACAGAAATACTCGATGCAAAGGCGATAGCCATCGGATCTCCGACTATCCACAACGGCATCTTCCCGCCAATGGCAGGCTTTCTGGCCTATTTGAAAGGTTTGAAGCCAAAAGATAAAAAAGCCCTGGCTTTCGGCTCCTACGGCTGGAATGGAGCTGCAGTAAAAGAGATAGTAAAAATTCTGGAAGAGTTAAAGCTTGATACACTCGAACCACTCATGGTTAAGTTCAAGCCAAACGAAGAAGAACTTGAAAAGGCCTTTGCAGTGGGAGTCGAGCTGGCGAAATAGTTCACCAGAGATCTATTTTTACGGTTTTCTCCCTTAATTTTTTGTAAAGTCTCGGAATCTCTACCTAAGCTTTAAAATAGGTTCTATTATTTTACTTATAAATAAGAGGTGAATAGCGCTGCAATATCCCAAAAAGGTTATAAAGTTGAAGTAAAAAATAATAGTTCCAAAGAGGTGGTTAAATGTTAGAATTTGGCAAGGGCACTTTTGTTCTAGACGAACTTAGAAACGTTAGCATTAAAATTGGAAAAGTTGTTGAGGAAGAGGAAGAGGAATGGGAAGTTGCTGGACCTACGATCAAGCCGCATATTCTGGACTTAAGAGATTGGGACAGAAAGCTGCTTGAACGATATGAGCCATTTTACGCTCCAATGCAAGATTTCTGTAATCTCTGCACGATGGGACCTTGCGATCTCTCAATGAATAAACGCGGAGCGTGTGGAATTGATTTAAAAACCCAGAAAGCAAGGCTTGTTGCTATTGCTTGCTGCATAGGAGCCTCTGCTCACACGTCGCATGGTAGACACCTTTTGGACTATGCAATAGAGAAGTTCGGCGAGGATCTTCCCCTCGACTTTGGGCCAGATGTTAATGTTGAAATGCCAAATACAAGACTTGTTTTCGGGATCAAACCTAAAACCCTAGGCGACTTAGAAGCGGTAATAAGCTACTGCGAGCAGGAAATTGTTAGAGTCCTGCATACAACCCACACGGGGAACGAGGGCAGCTACATCGATTACGAATCAAAAGCATTGCAGGTGAGCATGATAGATCACGTTGCAATGGAAGTTGCGGATGCTGTACAGATTGCCACCTACAACTATCCAAAAGCGGATCCCGAAGCTCCACTCGTTGAGACCGGTTTTGGAATAGTCGACAGGAGCAAGCCAGTAATCGTTGTTATAGGTCACAACGTGATGTCTGCCCGGCCTATCGCAGATTTGCTGGAAGAGAAAGGCTGGGACATGGAGCTTGCCGGCTTGTGCTGCACGGCCCACGATGTGACGAGGTACAACCCAAAGGCAAAGATCTTCGGGCCAATTTACTATCAGCTCCGAGTAATAAGAGCTGGCCTGCCAGATGTTGTGCTTGTGGATGAGCAGTGCATAAAAACCGATGTACCCTATGCATGCAGTAAAATGGGTATACCTGTGATAGCAACCTCCGAGGCTGCTTGCCACGACTTCGAGGACAGAACGAAGGATTCCGTCGATGAAATAGTTAGGGACTTGCTTAGCGGAAAAGTTATCGGAGTATTCATAAGATACGAGGAGGCTCCTGAAAAGATTGCTGAGGTAGCAGTTAGAGTGGCTAAGGCGGTATTCGAAAGGAAAGACAAGAGCAAGCTCTATTTAACAGAAGAAGAGCTGAAGGAGGAAGTTAGCAAGTGCACGCAGTGTATGAACTGTGTTTTCGCCTGTCCCCATGATCTCAGAATCGATCAGGCAATGAGGAAAGCTCAAGATACAGCAGATTTCAGCATGTTCAAGGATCTCGAGGCAATATGCATCGCATGCGGTAGATGTGAACAGTCATGTCCGAAGAACATCAGGATTATCGATGTGATAATGCAGAGTTCCGTTGATGAACTCTACAACAAAACGGGAAAAACGAGAACCGGAAGGGGCCCAATCCAGGATACTGAGATCAGAAAAGTCGGACAGCCAATCGTTTTCGGTCAGATTCCCGGTGTTATCGCTCCGGTAGGTTGTATAAATTATCCGGACAAAATGGAATCGATAAGAGAGATCCTTGAACCGTTTTTAAAGAGGAGGTACATCGTTGTAACCTCAGGCTGCCACGCGATGGATATTGGCATGCTTAAAGATGAAGATGGCCAGACACTTTACGAGAAATACCCGGGAAGCTTCGATGCTGGCGGGATGGTTAACGTTGGTAGCTGCGTTTCAAATCCACACATAAGCGGAGCGACGATAAAAATTGCGAACATATTCGCTCAGAGGCCGTTAAGGGGAAATTACGCTGAGATAGCAGATTACGTGCTAAACAGAGTCGGAGCAGTTGGTTTCAGCTGGGGGCCCTACAGCCAGAAGGCTGCTAGCATAGCAACCGGATTCAACCGCTTAGGTGTTCCGGTTGTTGTAGGACCGCACGGAACGAAATACAGGAGAGCCTACATCGGAAAGCCTTGGAAGAAGGAGAAGTGGTGGGTATATGACATAAGAAGGAAGGAAAAAGTGATGATCGAACCCGCCCCGGATGCTTTGCTTGTGGCAGTTGAAACGAAGGAGGAAGCGATAGTACAGCTCGCAAGGCTTTGCATAAGACCAAATGACACCTACCAGGGAAGGCAGATCAAGTTAACGCATTACTTAGAGCTAAGCCAGGAGTACATGGGTGGCTTGCCGGATGATTGGTTCATTTACGTGAGAAACGAAGCAGATCTGCCGCTTAGAATGAAAGATGAACTTCTGAAGATACTTGAAGAAGAGCACGGTTGGAAGATTGATTGGAGCAAGAAAAAGATTCTTGAGGGGCCGATTAGATTCCACGACCCGAGTTTCAATCCAACGATTGTGGAAGAAGTTTACGAGAAGTACGCGAGGTGATTAGAGTGGCAAAGGCTAAGGCTAAAGATACGGGAAGGGTTAAAAAAGAGGAGAAGTATCCCGTGGCAAAGAGATTTGATACCGCAGACGTTCAGGCAAGCAGAGAGTCGATTGCCGCGAAACCTACAGCGATCGCGAGCATGATTAAGCGAGCAAAGAATCCCGTTCTTATTACGGGAGGTAATTTGCTAAAGGAGCCGAAGCTTGTGGAATTTGCTGTAAAATTTCACGAGAAGGGGATTCCCATCATTGCAACAGGTGGTTCAAGTAAACCGTTGCTGGAGAAAGGCATAAAGCCGCTGGCTAAAACCTATACCCTCCACCAAGTTACCCAGTACATGCTCGATTCAGAGTGGTCAGGTTTCGATGGGAATGGGGGCTATGATGTCGTTATTTACATGGGTTTCCTTCCCTACTACCTGAGCAGAATGCTCTCAGCTTTGAAGCACTTCTCAAAGATTACCACGATAAGCATCGACGAATTTTACCAGCCGCATGCAAAGGTGAGCTTTACCAATCTTACGAAAGATAAAGAGCTTTACTACTCGATGATCGAAGAGGTTCTAAGTAATCTGTAAGTAACTTGTAAGTAACCTGTAACCCTTAAACCTTTAACCTTCAATTTAAGCCTTTTTTAATTTTTTAGAGTATTAGACAAAACATTTTTAACCAATGAAAATAAACTACCCACATGG
>JACDNU010000061.1 GCA_017656505.1 Archaeoglobus sp.
GAAAAGAAGGTATTGCAGAGGTTGGCTGAGAGTTAGTTTTGTAAGGACCCTATATGTTTAATTTTCGAGATTAATTTTCGAGATAACTTACCAATTTAAAATCAACTTAATCTTTTGCAAATCTATCGCCCAATCACAAACTAGCATCAATTTTCAACTTTGAAACTTTAACCTTGATTAACTTTAAATATTCATTGGAAGCTTGGTAGCTTCTATGAAAGAATCTGAAATGGAATCTGAAATAGGATCAGAAATCAAACTAAAAGAAGAAGTGATTGAATACCTCAGAAAAGGCCTCCCGCTCATGGCTCTCGACGCTATAAGAAGTTCTGGTGACGAATTGCTAAAAAAGACTGCAGAAACAATATTGGAGAACCCAGCCGTTCTTAAAGAAGCAGGAGATGAGATTGGTGAAGACTGGAAGGATCTTCTCTCGCTCATTTACTTCTCCCATTTTTCACTTATCACAACAGAGATGATGGGATTGGATGGGCTTGCATCCCTTGCAGTTTCATCCTTAAATGCTGCAAAGCTTGCCAGAAAACTGGATATTCCAGAACTGGAGGCGAGAACCATATCGAATGCGGCTAGAGCCCTTTCCTTTATGAACATGCCAGAAAGGGCGAACAGAGCATACATCGAAGCAGACAGAATTTACAGAGAACTTGAAAAGACAGAGGAGAACCTAAGAGGTTTCGTTTCAAATCTAAACGACTTCGGCTCCTTTTGTATCGAACAAGAGAAGTACGACAAAGCTGAGAAATGTCTGAGTGAAGCTCTGGAACTCGTAAAAGAGAATCCCGACGCTTTCAGCTCAAACGTTCTTGCAGAGATTCTGAGCAATTTCGGATCACTTGAAACAGAGAAGAAAAGATTTGAGAGAGCAGAACAGTTTTACAACGAAGCGGAGAAAATTTTCAGAGAGCTTGCTGAAAAAGATGAGAAGTTCTCTGTCGATCTCGCAACTGTTCTCAACAACTTTGGCGCTTTATTTAGAGAGGCCAAGAAGTTTGAGGAGGCGGAAAAGAAGTTTAGTGAGGCGAGAGAGATTTTCGAAAAGCTTGCAGAAAGGAATGAGTTCTTTAAAGGATTTCTTGGCGACACTTTCTGTAACCTTGCAGTGATATACAAGAAAACTGGAAGATTTGATGAGGCAGAAGAGGCTTTTCTTAAAGATGCTGACCTTAAAAGAGAACTCATGGCAAAAAATCCTGCCTATCTCAAGAATTATGCCCACAGTCTAAATAACTTGGCGGATTTCTATAAGGAAATAGGAAGGGAGAAGGAAGCAGTGATGTACAAGGAAGAAGCTGAGAGGATTTACAATGCCTTGGCTGAGAAAAAGAAGAGGTCTGATTTTCCCGCAAGCTAAAGTAGAGTTAGATTTAGAATCAAAAGTGAAATCAAAAGAGATCGAAAGACCAAAAAGTTTAAAACATCATTGAAATCTTGATTGATGAGTCCATGAATTAAACTGATAAAAGCCGATGAAAGCCGATGAATGATGACTTAAAAGGAAGGAGGTGTTTGAATGGTGTATGTGAGATTTGATGTTCCTGAAGAATTGCAGAACGATGCACTTGCATTGCTTGAAAAATTCAGGGAGACTGGGAAAATTAAGAAAGGAACGAATGAGACAACGAAGGTCGTGGAACGTGGAATTGCAAAGCTTATATACATAGCAAAGGATGTTGATCCGCCTGAGATAGTTGCTCATCTTCCTTTGCTGTGTGAAGAGAAAAACGTGCCGTATCTCTATGTCAGCACTAAAAGCAAGCTCGGAGAGGCGGCAGGACTGAAGGTTGACTGCGCAGCAGTGGCAGTAATTGACGAGGGAGAGGCGAAGAAGGAACTCAGAGACCTAGTTTCAAAGATTAACGGTCTCAAGAAATAGCCTCAAGAAATAAAAGGCCAGAAAGAAATAAATATCCTTGAAGATTAATTAATTGGTTAAATTTGCTTAAGCATCAATAAAAAATCAGGATGATGATCTGAAAGAGGTGAGAAGCATGGCGGATGAAGAGGACATTCAGCCAGCAGAGGTGATAGAGCTCATAGGAAGGACTGGAATGCATGGAGAGGCGACTCAGGTAAAGGTTAGAGTTCTGGGAGGAGAAAACAAGGGAAGGATAATTACAAGGAACGTCATCGGACCAGTCCGAGTTGGAGACATCCTAATGATTAAAGAAACAGCAAGAGAGGCAAGAAAGCTCGCTCTGAAGTAGCTATTCTGAGGTGAGATTATGGAAACTCATGTTTGCAGCTTCTGCGGAGAGGAGATTGAAGTAGGCACAGGGAAAATGTACGTCAGAAGGGATGGAAAGGTTTTCTACTTCTGCTCAGGAAAATGCGAGAAGAACATGCTGAAGCTTAAAAGAAATCCAAGAAAGCTGAAATGGACAAGAAAATACTCCAGAAAGTAGAGTGTGATTTACGGGTAGTTTAAAGTAATTCAGGGTGATTTAACGGGGTGATTTAATGGAGGCAGAATTTCAAAGAACTTTTGTTATGGTCAAGCCAGACGGCGTTGAGCGCGGTGTGATAGGGGAAGTCATTTCAAGGTTAGAAAGAAAGGGCTTGAAGATCGTAGGAATGAAGATGCTTAAAATCGGCGAAGAGCTTGCGAAGAACCACTATGCAGAGCATAAAGAGAAACCTTTCTTCGATTCTCTGGTTGCTTACATCACGAGCGGCCCAGTGGTTGCAATGGTGGTAGAGGGTAAAGAAGCTATCAGAGTTGTGAGAACTTTAGTTGGAGCAACGAACCCGATAGACGCGTCTCCTGGAACGATCAGAGGAGATTTTGGAATGGATCTCGGCAGAAACATAATCCATGCATCAGATTCAGAGGAATCGGCAGAAAGGGAAGTATCCCTCTTCTTTAATCCAGATGAAATTTTCACCTACGAAAGAGCAATCGACAAATGGATTTACGAATAGTTTTATTTTTATTGTTTTATGAAAAGCGAAAAGGATAACAAAAAAGCGCTAAGAACGCCCATCGTCTCTGTATTAGGCCACGTTGACCACGGGAAAACGACGCTGCTTGATAAGATCAGAAAAGGCAGAGTGGTAACAAAGGAAGCTGGTGGAATAACGCAGCACATAGGAGCAACTGAGATCCCGATTGAAATTATCAAAGATATATGCAAGGGGATATGGCAAAAAGAGGTTGAAATCCCCGGTCTTCTCTTCATCGATACTCCCGGCCATAGGGCTTTCACCAATCTCAGAAAGAGGGGAGGAGCTTTAGCAGACTTGGCAATCCTTATAATAGACATAAATGAGGGTTTCAAGCCCCAGACAGAGGAAGCCATATCCATACTCAAGACATTCAAAACTCCCTTCGTTGTTGCAGCAAACAAAATAGACAGGATACCCGGATGGCAAAGTCAGGGATTTGTTCCCTTCCTTTTCAGCTATACTCAGCAAGAGGATGTCGCGAAAAGGAGGCTTGACAACAGAATCTACGAGCTAGTTGCAAAGCTTTACGAACACGGCTTCTCAGCTGACAGATTCGACCGAATCAGGGATTTCACGAGAAATATCGCGATTATACCAACATCAGCGATTACAGGAGAGGGCATCCCAGAGCTTTTACTTGTCCTTGTTGGGCTAGCTCAAAGATATCTCGAAGAAAATCTAAGGCTGCACGTGAGTGGTAAGGCAAAAGGAACGATTCTTGAGGTTAAGGAGGAGAAAGGTATAGGGATGACCTGCGATGTCATCCTTTACGACGGAACGCTCCATGTCGGCGATAGAATCGTTATTTCTGGTAAGGATGATGTCATCGTCACCCACGTTAAGGGCATACTCAAGCCCAGGCCTTCCCAAGAGATAAGGCTCGAAAGCAAGTTTAGGAGTGTGAAGAGTGTCACAGCAGCTGCAGGAATAAAGCTCGTAGCAGCAAATCTCGAAGGTGTTTTGGCCGGAGCGGAATTCGAGGCAATTGAGAGCGAGAAAGATGTTGAAGATTTTAAGAAAAGACTCAGCAAGGAATACGAGGAAATAGAGATCCGAACGGATGAAGAGGGAGTCGTTCTCAAAACCGACACCCTAGGATCGCTAGAAGCTTTAATCAACGAACTCAAGGAGGCAGAAATCAAGATAAAGAAGGCAGAAGTTGGGAACATAGACAAGAGAGACGTTATCGAGGCGTCAGCCAACAACGATGAGCTAAACAAAGTAATACTTGGGTTTAGCGTGAGAACTCTCCCTGGGGTCGAGGAGGAGGCCGCAAAGTACGGCATAAGAATTTTCATCGACGATATAATCTACAACCTGATTGATAACTTCGTGAAATGGAGAGAAGAGGAACTGAGAGCGAGAGAGAAGCAAAAGGTGGAGGAGCTTATCAAACCATGCAAGCTGCAACTTCTGAAGGACTACATCTTCAGACGGAGCAAGCCCGCTGTAATAGGGGTTAGAATTCTCGCCGGAGAGCTGAAGAGAGAGGCAAAGCTCATCAAGCCAGATGGAACTTCAGCAGGAGTTGTCAGGAGCATGCAGAAAGAGGGTGAAAACGTCGCAGTAGCGAGGGAAGGCGAGGAGCTTGCCATCTCGATAGATGGGGTCACTATCGGAAGGCAGCTTAGCGGAGATGAAGTTCTTTACGTTGAGATTCCAGAGAGACATGCAAGAATTTTGGAGAGAGATATGTTGGATATCCTTAGCGAGGAGGCAAAGAAAACTTTGAAAGAATTTCTCGAGCTCAAAAGGAAGGAGAACCCCTTCTGGGGAAGATAGTTGAGGTAGTGAAAAAAAGTAAAGGTAATGTAGAAGAGTAGCAAGGTAAGGGAAGTGAAAAAGAGCCTTAAGGGTAAAGAATAAATGCAGTAGTTTGAGGCTTATAATGTCCGAAGAATGTCCGAAGGAAGCATAAAAGTTTGACGTGTTTGAGGGTTAAAAGATAGAATTAAAGATCAAGCAAAACTCAAGGGGTGATGAAATGGAATTCAAGGTTGTGATTTCCGATCCTTCAACGGGATTGGCGTACCAGAAGGTTATTAGCGGAGCGAACGCTAACAAGCTCATTGGGAAGAGGATAGGCGATGTTGTAAACGGCACGATTGTGGAACTGCCACCTGACTACGAGCTTAAAATCTGCGGGGGAAGCGACAAAGATGGAGTCCCGATGAGGAAAGATCTGCCGGGAACAGGGAGAAGAAGGCTACTTCTTAGCGGTGGAGTTGGATACAGGCCGAGAGAGCACGGAATGAGAAGGAAGAAGATGGTAAGGGGGAACGTGATAAGCAGGGACATCGTTCAGATCAACATGAGAGTAGAAAAGCAGGGAAAAGTTCCTCTCGCAGAGTTCTTCAAGGAGAAAGCTTCTGAGTGATTGAGTGGGCATTAAATTTCTTAAAATCCTTTCGTAAATTGCAAATACTATGGGTTTGCTTGAAGACAAAAGACGTGCAAGGATATTCTACCGCTATTTTTCGAAGATTTATGACAGAGTGAATCCCTTTTTTTATGCCGACCACATGCTCGATAAAGTCATAGAGATGGCCTCGCTTAATGAGGGTGATCTTGTTCTGGAAGTTGGCTGCGGCACAGGCTTCACAACCTCCGGCATAGCAAAAAGAGTAAAGCAGGAGAACATCGTTGCTCTGGATTTGACTCCGGAGCAGATGGAAAAGGCAATTGCAAAGCTCCCAGAAGTCAATTTCATAAGGGGAGACGCTGAAAATCTTCCATTCAAAGCAGACTCATTCGACGTCAGCATTTCGGCGGGGAGCATTGAATACTGGCCGAGCCCGCAGAAAGGCATTTCCGAGATGGCAAGGGTTACAAAGCCTGGAGGTAGAGTGGTGGTGCTAGCGCCAAGAAAACCAGACAATCTCATCAGCCGAAAGTTTGCGGAAAGCATTATGCTCTTTCCCTCCACACAGCAATGTGTTGCCTGGTTTAAGGCTGCAAATTTGGAGAAGATTAGGTTCGTTGAAACCGGCCCCAACTGGTTTTTGAAGAGGCTTGTCATAATAATTTCAGGAGAGGTTGTTGGATGAATGGAATTGACAAAAATCCTGAAAAGCTTGATACTCTTGATACTCTTGACGCCCTTGAAAGTCTTGATACGCCCAACGATTTCAGGATCCTGCTCTCAGAAAAAGCGATTTCGGAGTTGGAGAAGCTTTTCAACAATCTGAAAATTCAGAAGAGAAAGGAATACCAGAGAAAGTTTAGAACTTTGGCTGGGGAAATGCAGAATGTGAAGTACAGCTACCTTAGCCCAAAAGATCTCATTGAATTTGAGAGTTTCAAAAATATAGTTCAGAATGCTGAAAAAATTAAAAGGGAGGTAAAAGATCTGGAAAAAGACAATTTCGTTGTCCAAGCCCTCTACTGGCTGGATTACCTTACAAGCCTTCCAAAGCTTATTTTGAAGGGAAGAATTTCAAAGCCAAGCCAAGCAATAAAGTTCTATCGGGGAGAGATCGTTTCAAGGAGTAAAATTAACGGATTGTGGGTATGCACAGTCGACTGTGGATTCAAGCTGAACGTAATCACGAACAACGAGACATTCAAACCCGGAAAAATCGCTTTAATTGCCCTTCTCCCACCCCGAGCCTTTAGAAAGTATCTAAGCGAAGGAATGTTCGTTTCTCTTTCTGAGGGGGAAAGAGGAGAGGTTCAAGCTGAGATTATCCCCGAATCCGAGGTTAGAGAGGTGGACAGCGTTATCTTGGAGCTTTTAAAAGAATGATTGTTTGGTTGTTGATGAGTTTGCCAACTAATAATTTGTTGATAATATAAAAGAAAGTCTAAATATTAGTCAAAAATATAATCTAAAACTAAGTCCGCTAACTTTCCAAATAGCTCAAAAACGATTTAACGTTAACGAAACTCTCGAAAAGCTCAACAACCCTTTTCTGCTTTATTCCCGACCTAATTTTCGCCTGATCGAACATTTCGTATAGTCTTTCAGTTGTTGTAAGTGTATCCTCACTTACAACCAAAATCGGAACGTTTCTGTTTTCCGCCCTCTCCATTACAAACTTCGACGGCCTCAGATTTCCAGTCAAAACCATCAATTTTATGTTGGGAATTTCGAGAGCTACTATCTGTAAGTCAGACCTGTCTCCACCGGTAACCAGAGCAGCGTTCTTCGTTTTCCGGAAATATTCTATCGCGCTGTTTGGAGACATGGCTCCAACAATGATGTTTTCGATTATCATACTTTCTTTCGGCTTTACCAGATACTCTCCATGGAGAAAATCACTAATTTCATCGATGAAAACTCCGCCTATTATCGCATCCCTCGGAATTATGCCGAGAATTTCCATTCCCCTTTTCTTCAGCAGAGTTCCGGCTATTCCATCGATGTATGATCTTTTGTAGCCGGAGAGCTTGTTGAATATCACCTTCTCCAGTCTTTCTCCGAAAAGCTCCTTTGCCGCGAGAATCTTATCCAAAACAAAATCGTCTGAATACTTTACGACAAGCAGATCTTTTAGGTTAAGCAGATTAGATATTGCCACATCTCCCAAACCGACGGATGAGCCTATTTTGTAGTCCACACTTCCCTCAACCAACATGACATCTTTGCCTTCCGAAACTCTCTCGTATGATTTTTTAATCAGATCTCTTAAATCCTTAGGGTTTGCCACGTTAACGAATTCAGCATATGGCACTTCTAGCACCACAGGGCAGATGTCCCTCGGATCATCCTCGCTCCCAATTAGTTTAGCAGTGTTGAGGGCATCACCATCCACTATCTCTTCGCCTTGATATTCAGGAGAAGTGCCAAAAGGTTTGAAAAATCCAACCTCATATCCTTTCTCTTTTAAAATTGATGCCATTGCGATGATCATAGCACTTTTTCCCGACTTTCCTTCCACTGAAGAAACTAGCAATCCTTTGGTCATTGGAGTTACTGGTTGATGGAGATATAAATCAGTTATCGTTCAGTTTACCTTTCTGGGATCTTTCTGATCAAATACAATCAGATATAGTTGCTCGGTCAGACGCTGAACATAGTTAGACACACCAGACACATTCCAGCCAAAGGAATTAAATATCGCACTATGGATTTGCCTTTGGGTGATCAAAGTTGCCAGTAGACCTTGAGAAACTCAGATTTGGAACCGAGCTCATTAAGAGGGGTTTCGCAAAGATGCAGAAAGGCGGAGTGATAATGGATGTCACGAATGCGGAGCAGGCAGCAATAGCTGAGGATGCTGGGGCTGTGGCTGTTATGGCCTTGCATAAGGTGCCGGCTGATATAAGGCAGAGCGGTGGAGTCGCGAGGATGGCTGATCCACTCAAAATTCAGGAAATTATGGAGGCTGTAACGATTCCGGTTATGGCTAAATGCAGAATCGGACATGTGGCTGAAGCAAGGGCTTTGGAAGCTTTGGGCGTTGATATGATAGATGAGAGTGAGGTTTTAACCCCCGCTGACGTTTTCTTCCACATCGACAAGAAGAAGTTCGTCGTCCCTTTCGTCTGTGGGGCTAGAAGCTTGGGTGAGGCTGTGAGAAGAATCTGGGAAGGGGCGGCGATGATAAGGACGAAAGGTGAAGCTGGAACTGGAAACGTTGTTGAGGCTGTGAAGCATATCAGGCTGATAAACAGGGCAATTAAGGAGCTTGAAAATCTTGATGAGCCGAGTATCATGGAGATAGCCGAGAAATATGCTTCTGCCTACACAAGACTGCTCGAATCCATAAGAGATGAACAGGGGATCAGAAGGCTTTCCAAGGAGGATGTTGTTTTTGAAGACTACACACTCCTCGAGATAATTGATGGAATTTTCAAGGTGCTTATGGAGGTAAAGGAGATGCAGAGACTGCCGGTTGTGAACTTCGCAGCCGGAGGGGTTGCAACTCCAGCAGATGCAGCTTTCATGATGCAGCTCGGTATGGATGGGGTATTCGTTGGTTCTGGAATTTTCAAATCCTCAAATCCTCCTGAATACGCCAAGGCTATTGTGGAAGCTGTGCAGCACTACGATGACCCAGCTGTCGTTGCTGAAGTTAGTAAGGGACTTGGAGAGGCTATGAAGGGCCTTGATGTCTTCAAGCTCAGTGAAGAGGAGAGAATGCAGAGCAGAGGAGTTTGACTAATTCAATAATTTAAACAACAACAATTATCAATTATCTAAAATGTATAGGGTTGCGGTCGTTGGAGTTCAGGGAGACGTTGAGGAACACGTCATTTCTGCAAGGAGGGCATTAGAAAGACTGGGCATAAAGGGAGAGGCAGTGGCAACTAGGAAGCATGGAGTTGTTTCAAAAAGCGATGCTGTGATTATCCCGGGCGGAGAGAGCACAACCATTAGCAAGCTCATTTTCCGAGAGGGTATTGCCGAAGAAATCATCCAGCTTGCAAGAGATGGAAAGCCCGTGATGGGCACATGTGCTGGACTAATTTTACTTTCCATGCATGGAGATGAACAGGTTGAGAAAACAAAGACTAAGCTGCTAGGGTTAATGGACATCTGGGTGAAGAGGAATGCATTTGGAAGACAGAGAGAGAGCTTCCAGATCAAGCTGGATATCAAGGGCATTGGCCCGTTTGATGCTGTTTTCATCCGAGCTCCGGCAATAACTAAGGTTGGAAAAGATGTCGAAGTTCTGGCAAAGTATGATGAGTTCATAGTAGCTGCTAAACAGCAAAATATCCTAGGGCTAGCTTTCCACCCCGAGCTCACCCCAGATACCAGAGTCCACGAGTTCTTTATAGAAATGGGAACCTAGGAAGGGAAATTAGATCATAAATCGTTTGATCGTTTGATGGTCTCATATCCTATACTCCTACACCAGACCATTATCGCATCTTTTTTTTGCCATCCAGCATACCATCCAGCAAAATTCACCTGTCAGAAATTGACAATCAAAGCAACAAACAATTACAAGAAGAATTACAAGAAGATAAGAAAAGAATAGTGCCACCCAATGGTGGCAAGGGGAAAGGGGGGTGGGGCAAACGTACCCATATTCATCATTATAATTCCTGATATTTATACCTTTCTATTCTATCATCATTATGAGAAAAGTTAGAATTTTGAGAAAAAACTTCGTTCGGGTTTGAGATTTACGGTACTGTCAAGTTAACACCTCCAATAGTTATAGAAAACCATAAAGCTCTCCA
>JACDNU010000062.1 GCA_017656505.1 Archaeoglobus sp.
AGTCTGCTTCGACCTCACCGCTCTTTGTTGGGTTGAGCTTATCCGCGTTGAATCCCTTCTTCATTGCTTGGTGGGCGGGAGTTGGCTCGCCGCTGATAGTTGAGGCCATCGGCTACTGGGGTTTAATTGGTATAGGAATTTTCTACGCAGCACACGTCTGGCTCGACTTCGCCTGGCTCACAACTCTTGCCAAGATAACATCTTTGAGCGGGTTCAGCCTAAAAATTTATAAAGGCTTGCTTTTCGTCTTGGCTGTGCTTGTCGCCCTCTTCGGCATTGATTTCATCCACTACGCTCTCACACATTCCCATCTGCTTCCCTTCTAAGCTTCGTGTTCGACTGAAGATAAGCGAAAAATTTATATTAAGTATGCTACTGTGTCACACTATGTCAATAGGTAAGAGGATAAGGATTGAGAGGATAATGAAGAAAGACAACGATAACGCCGTAATTGTACCAATGGATCACGGAGTTTCGATGGGGCCTATAGGAGGACTAATCGACATGCGGAGAACGATAGATGAGGTGGCAGAAGGGGGGGCTGATGCGATAGTCGTACATAAGGGTATAGCTTCCCTGAATGGATTTGGAAGGGACATCGGACTGATAATTCATCTGAGCGGCTCAACGAGTTTGGCTCCGGATCCAAATGAAAAGGTAGGAGTTTGTGGAGTTGAGGAGGCAATAAAGCTCGGAGCAGATGCTGTGAGCGTTCATGTGAATCTCGGTAGCAAAACCGAAGCGAGGCAACTTGCAGAGCTTGGAAGGATCTCGAGCGAATGCTTGGGCTGGGGGGTGCCCTTGCTTGCGATGATGTACCCGAGAGGAGATGGCATAGATCCTTTTAGCGAGAGAGCAGTTTCGATTGCAACGAGGGTTGGGGCTGAGCTGGGGGCTGATATAGTGAAAACAAACTTTACCGGAGATGTCGAGAGTTTCAGGAGAGTTGTTAGGGGCTGTCCTGTCCCAATAGTCGTTGCAGGAGGACCAAAGATGGGGAATGAAGCAGAATTGCTCCAAATGGTGGAAATGGCGATGGATGCGGGAGCAAGAGGGGTTGCGATAGGAAGGAACATATTCCAGGCTAGAAATCCCGCTAAGATGACTAAAGCCATTGCGATGATAGTCCATGACAATGCTACGGCAGAGGAGGCACTGGAATTCCTCAATTGGATGGCTATAAGAGTAGAATGAAGGAAAAATGAGGATGAATGAAAGAATGAAAGAAGGTATGAAGGAAGCTTTGAAAGAGGTCTGGGTTTTGGCAGATGGAGAATGGGGAGAAGCGAAAAAGAGAATAAAAGATGCAATCGAGCTCGGCTACGATGGGGCTTTCGTGAGCAATGGATTTATGGAGAAGGCAAGAAAGCTTGGGAGGATTCAGATTTTATCTCTCGAAGAATCGCTCGTAAGGATAAATTCAGCCCAAGATCAGGAAAAGGCCATCGATAAGGAGATATGCCTGCTGAGATTCAACGACTGGAAGGTAATACCCCTTGAAAACATAGTTGCGATGAAGAAGAGCGGTAAGGTGATCGCCGAGGTTAAAAGTTTGGAGGAGGCAGAAGTAGCTCTTTCTACGCTTGAAAAGGGAGCGGATGGCATAGCGGTGAAGGGCGACAGGAGCGAGATGAAAAGGTATTACGATATCGCTAAGGGGAAAGAGGTGAGTCTGGAACTTCAGAAAGCAGAGATAAGGAGGATAAAGCATTTGGGTCTTGGAGATAGGGTTTGCATCGATACCGTTTCCCTTATGGAAGTTGGAGAGGGTATGCTCATCGGAAACAAAGCATCGTTCATGTTTCTGGTTGCAAGTGAGAGCGAGGAGAGCGAATACGTAGCCTCCCGCCCCTTCAGAGTTAATGCAGGGAGCGTTAATGCATACATTAAAGCAGGAAAGAGAACGAAGTATCTTTCAGAGCTTAAGGCTGGAGACGAGGTAGAAATCACGGCCTTCGACGGAAAGACAAGAAAGAGCTTTGTAGGCAGGATTAAAATTGAAAGGCGACCTCTGATTCTCGTTGAAGCAGTGGCTAATGAAGAGGAGGGAAGCATAATCCTGCAGAATGCCGAGACTATAAAACTCATCACTCCGGAAGGAAAGCATTTATCTGTTTCTGAGCTTAAGGAGGGTGACGAGGTTCTCGTTTGGATGGGCAAGAAGGCTAGACACTTCGGAATTGAAATCGAAGAGTTCGTGAGGGAAGTTTAAATTAGAGTCCTAGTACCTTTTCAGCTAAAGTTAAACTCATGTCCCTCTCAACTTTTATTGTTCATTGCTAACACATAGCAAAATTTATATGCAGCAACTATGAAGGGTGCACGATGCATTTCGCTCCCTATCCAATAGATTTCAACCCCCTTTCCGTCTTGGAAACCTCCCCTTTTTTATTTAGCTATAGCTTTGACTTTGATTTTAGTTATAGTTTTAGCTTTTACCGCTTCTGATTGAGGAGGGTCTTGAATGCCGTTGCGCTGTCTTACTCTATCTGGCTATAGAAAAATAAAGACATTAAATAAAATTTCTAAAATAATGGAGGGAAGGCATGAAGATCGTCTGCACCCTAGTTAGCGAGAATCTAGATGAGGCTTTGCTCTGCGATGCCATCGAACTCCGGCTTGACATTTTGAACAGAAGAACCGTGAACAAGGTTATTGAGACGGCAGAGAACGACCTAATTTTCACCTGTAGAAGGAGGAGCGAGGGCGGAAGGTACGAGGGCGAAGAAAGAAAGAGATTGGAGCTGATTTCAAGGTATGTGATGTATGCGGACTACCTGGATCTTGAGCACGATGTTGCCGATGAGTTCTTCAAAGCTGCAAGTCATTCGGGAGCTAGAATAATCGAATCCTACCATGGGGTAAATCCCGGTTATGGATACCTCAAAGACCTTGTGGAGGGAAAGAGGGGCGATATCGTTAAGATGGCGATTTTCACCGAAGAAAAGGATGGAAAAGAGAATCTAAGGACGATTCTCAAACTCCACGCAGAATATGAGAACTTGATAGCATTCCTAATTGGAGAGAGCCACTCCTACACGAGGATAATTTCATCCCTTATAGGCCATCCCTTCCTCTACTGCTATTCAGCTGTCAAGGCTGCACCAGGCCAATACAGCGTTAAGGAGGCAATTCAGATTAAAAAGATGCTGGGGTGGAGTAAAGTATGAAGATCCTCATCTATGGTGTTGGGGAGATGGGAAGCTTATTCTACAACTTCTTCTCATCGAGAGGGTATACTGTTAAGGGTTTCGATCTTGTTGAGGAGAGAAAGGAAATTGGAGAAGAAAACATAAAGGATTTCGATGTGATATTCCTATGCGTCCCGATGGAAGAAATCTCATCCGTTGCTTCTAGGCTTAGAAACCTTTCGCTTTCGAACCAACTTCTGGTGGATGTATCGTCAATAAAAGCCCTTTCAACCTCACTTGAAGAGTCTGAGTTCGATTATCTGAGCATTCATCCCCTCTTCGGTGGAGATTCAGAAATTCTTTCTGACATAATCGTCACCCACGAATCGGGGAGAGAGGAGGAAAAAGTAATTCTAAAGGAATTTGAGAATGCGGGAGCGAGACTCATCAGAATGAAAGCTGAAGATCACGACAGGTTGATGGCTGCCATCCAAGGAATCCCCCACTTTATCCTAATATCCATCGCATCCTTCACATCCGCCTTAGCAGATTTGGAGGGGAGAGAAGCAGAAACCCCAGAAACTCCAATCTTCGGAATTCTGAGAGAACTTGCAGCAAGGGTCGTAAATCAGGACTGGAGAATGAGCTACTTGATCCAGAAAAATGCTGAAAAAGCGAGGGAGAAATTTTTGGAGCATTTGAAGAGTATAAACGAGATTTTGAGAAGCGAAAGCAGAGTTAAAGAGCTCTTTGCTGATTTAAGAGGAAAATACAGGAAAAGAGACAGCCTTTTCATCGAAACCTGGAAGGCATGCAGAGATAGAGATAGAGATAGAGGCAGGGAGCTCAATCTCCTCAGAAGTAGCATAAGCAAGATTGATTTGCTCATCCTCAAGCTTTTGGAGAGAAGGGTTGAACTGGCCAAGAAGATTGCTCAGGAGAAGGAAAAGAAGGGAATTCCGATTGAGAATCTAGAGGTTGAGAAGAGGAAGCTTGAAATCCTTGCCTCTAAAACCAGCCTTAATCCCTTACTTCTGACATCGATCTTCGAGGGGATAATTCGACTAACAAAGGAAGAAGAATGCAAAGTGCTTGGATTGAAAAAGAGGCTGGCAGTTCTCGGTCCTCCGGGAAGTTATAGTGAGGAGATTGCTCTAAGGCTTGTCGGCTCAAAACTCCCGCTGCGCTACTGCTCGAGCATCCACGAGGTGGTAGAGCTTACTGAAAAAGGTGACTTCTATGGCATAATCCCGATAGAGAACTCGATAAGCGGAACGGTCTTTGAGGCTCTGGATGCCTTACTCAACCACAGGGTTAAGGTCTTCGGGGAGGTGAAGCTCCAGATTAAGCATTGTCTTGCCGCAAAAAGGAGGATGAAGATGGATGAGATAGAGGTTGTGTATTCACATCCACAGGCTGTAACGCAATGCATGGACTTCATCAGGAATTATCTGCCAAGCTGTGAGATAAGATACACTTCCTCGACAAGCGATGCGGCAAAGCTGCTCGATTCAGCGGAAAAATCTGCTGCAATTCTATCTGAGAACGCGGCAAAGTTCTTCAGACTCCACGTTCTCAGGAGGATAGAAAATCAAAGCCAGGAGAGCGTTACAAGATTTTACCTGATAAGGAAGGAAGGGATGGGGGAGAGTACGGAGGAGAAAAAAGTTAGCGATGGAGAATGGGTGACATCTCTCTTCTTTGAGGTAGAGAACAGACCGGGAGCTCTGAAGAAAGTCCTCGACATTTTCTATGAAAAAGGAATAAATCTTAGAAAGCTAGAGTCAAGGCCAAGAGGTTTTGGTAACTACGTTTTCTTTTCTGAGCTTGAAGCTTGCCTTGATGAGAAAGATCTGAAAGCTCTGAAGAAAGTTACGACATTTTACAGACTTATCGGGGTCTTCAAAGAGGTGGAAAAACTCGTGATCTTTGAGCGATTCCAGTGCTGACATACAGAAGTACTCACTTGGCAATAACCGCTACAAACCCAACGCCTTTCTTACCGCCTCCCGCATTACATCAATCGGAGGTTCACGCCCTATCCAGATTCTAAGGGATTCTGCCCCCTGATAAACCAGCATGTCAAGGCCGTTTACAACCTTACATCCCCCCTCCTTAGCTTTCCTAATCAACGGAGTTTCTGGGGGGTTGTATACTGTATCAAAAACCAGCACGTCATGAAGGAGCTCTTCCGGAACCGGGATCTTTCTTTCAAATCCCTCCATACCGAGGGGTGTTGCATTAACTATGATGTCCAGCTCTCCTTCAAGCTCGCCGATTTTCTCATACGGGTGAAAGCGGCAATCGCCATATTTCGATAGATTCTCAGCAAGTTGAATTCCCTTTGTCATGGTTCTGTTGGTTATGATTACTTCAGAGCCTTTTTCAAGCAAGGCGTAAGCTATCGCCTTCCCCACCCCTCCTGCCCCTACAACAAGTACAACCTTGTCGCTGGGGTCGATCTTTTCTTCCAGTGCCTTTATGAATCCGATAGCATCTGTGTTGTATCCGAGCATCCTTTCAAGATCTAAAGTGTTTACAGCCTTAATTTTTGAAGCAAATTCACCTAGCCTAAAAAACTTCGCAACCTCCTCCTTAAAGGGGATTGTAACATTGAGTCCTTTGAAACCCAAGGCTTTTGCTCCGAAAACAGCATCTCTCAGTGATTGTGGCCTAACTTCGAGTGCTAAGTAGATCCCTTCAACTCCCAGGTGTTCCATAGCAGCATTATGCATTGCTGGAGATACGGAATGTCCAATCGGATATCCAATAAGGCCAAGTATCAGCATCTAATAGGACTTTCCACCGAGAACAATAACTTTTTCTGTTTTTTATCTGATTGGCTTGAGAATTTGATCCAGAGCATCGCAAATCTTATTACCATAGATACTCTTCTTTATTTCAAGCTGATCGAGAAGGCTTTGTTTACAGAATCTGTTGAAAAGAACGGCAAATGGTTTTATGCAACCACACTGAGAGCTCATCTTGAGAGTTTGTAACGAGTAACAGATTAGAGTTAAATTCGTATTTATCTTCTGCTTCAAGATGCATGATCAGTTTTTTGGGTAATTTTGTTAATTTTGTCAAGCACTTAGGAAAAACAATACAAAGAATTTTTATCAAGTCTTTAAAGAGGTTTATTGGCTTAAGCAGCTTACAGAAGCTTGATAGAACCTATAAAAGAATCTCCATCCCTAACTTTTCTGCAAGCTCCTTATACCTGTTTCTCACAGTCACTTCTGTAACTCCAGCTGTAGTTGCTATCTCCTTCTGAGTTCTTTTATCTCCGCATACAATCGAGGCTATGTAGATTGCTGCCGCTGCAACCCCACTCGGACCTCTGCCAGATGTGAGCTCTTTCTCCTCAGCCCTCCTTATAATCTCAATGGCTTTCTTCTGCACTATACCATCGAGATTTAGAGCTGCACAGAATCTCGGAATGTAGTCTGATGGGCTTGTTGGCATGAGCCTCAAACCAAGACTCTTTGCGATGTATCTGAAAGTTCTGCCTACTTCCTTTCTTTCAATCTTCGAGTAGGCCGCTATCTCATCAAGAGTTCTAGGAATCTTCGCCTCCCTGCAGGCAGCATATAAAGCAGCCGCTGCAACAGCCTCTATGCTCCTTCCCTTGATCAACCCCTTTTCCAAAGCCTTCCGGTAGATTACTGAAGCCATTTCCTTAATGCTCCTTGGCAAGCCTAAAGCGGATACCATTCTGTCTATCTCGCCCAAGGCGAAGGCAAGGTTTCTTTCAGCAGCGTTGCTTATTCTGATTCTCCTCTGCCACTTTCTAAGCCTGAAGAACCATGCCTTGCTTACAGGCGATAAGCTACTTCCTGAATAGTCTTTGTCTTTCGAGCTGATGGCTGTTGTAAGCCCTAAATCGTGGATGGCATAGGATATTGCTGCCCCCACTCTCACCCTTCTTTCCTTTTGCTCGCTGTCAAAAGCCCTCCATTCTGGACCCTCATCGATATAGGCTTCTTCAACAACGAGTCCGCAGTCCTGACAGATCAGCTCTCCCCGCCTGTAGTCCAGCATGAGCCTTGGGCTTCCGCATTCAGGGTAGAGCTCTACTTTTTCTTCGATCTCTCTTGTCTCTTCGATTTCTTTTTCTGCTTCTAACTCTACCTTTATCTCTATCTCAACTGCCTCTCTTTCTCTTTCTTCTGTCCTTTCTCTCTCTCCTAACTCTTCCCCTTTTTGGACTTCAAGTTCTGCTATCTCCCATCCCCCCAATAGTACTTAGCTAAAGTAATACATTAACGTATATAAAACCTACATAACCTCACTTCAAGTATCTTGGAGTAGTAGGTTTATGCCTTAGTTCATTAATTATTATTAAATTATAATTACCTGTTACATGCTTTTCTCAACTTTACCACGAAAACTGCTCCTTCTCCTTCTCTATCCTCAACCTCTATGCTCCCACCGCATGCTTCAACTATCCTTCTTGCGATATAAAGCCCCAAACCACTTCCATCGCTGGAGCTGAATCCCTCATCGAAGACGAGAGTCTGTATTTCATCGGAAATACCCACACCATCATCAGCAATTATCACCTTGCAGAAGTCATTCTCTTCAATCTTGATTTCAACCTTGCTTGCTTTCCCATGCTTTATGGAGTTTCCAATCAGATTATCGAAAACCGAGGCCAAAGCTTCATTGCCTTCAGCAACCCCATCGCCCTCGATGTGTGTCTCTATGCCGTATTTCCTGCTCACATCCTCGATCAGATTCCTCATTCTTATAGCCTTTAGCTCTTTAAATCGAGCAAGCTCCTCCAGTCCTCTTATCTGCTCTATCAGTCTAGCACTCCTCTCTATTCTGTCTAAAGCATTCTTTAGAAGCTCTTTTTCTCCAGTCTCCAGGGATAACTCGATAGCAGCCCCTATGGCTGCCAGATCATTGAGGATATCATGCCTCAGGATTTTGTTGAGCAAGCGAAGTATATCGTTAAGCTCTTCAAGCGAATTTTCTAGCTTCTTTCTCTCCGTTATATCTCTGAAGTTTCCTTGGAATGCTACTATTCTATCACCCTCCCAAATAAGGCGTATATTACCTTCGAGAACAACTTTTCTTCCATTCTTCGCTGTGATCTCTGCCTCAAGACCGTATAAATCTCTCTTTTCTCTGAAAGCCTTGTTGTACATCTGAAATATTTGATCTGCAACCTCCTCTCCAACGAACTCTCTGTAATTTCTTCCGATAACCTCCTCCTTTGAGAAACCAAGAATTCTTTCGAAGGCTTTATTTACATCCAAATACTCACCCTTCAGATTCGTTACAGCAATTATATCCAGAGAATTCTCAAAGAGGTCTTTGTACTTTGCTTCACTTTTTTTAAGCTCCTCCTCCATCCTCTTTTTCTCGGTGACATCCTCGATCAGCTCAACAACAGCGACGATATTACCATTCTTTTTCACGGGAACTGAGGTGTTTCTTATCACTCTTCCTTTAACCTTTCTTTCAAAAGATCGGATTTTGCCATCCTTGAGTGATTCAGCAACTCCGCAGCCTTTGCATGGCCTTCCATTGCCAGCAACTTCGTAGCAGTATTTCCCTTTTACTTCTTCAGTCCTGACTCCAAGCATTCGCTCAACAAATCTGTTTAGCCTAACAATTCTCATGCTCGGATCGAGAAGATTGATACCAATGGGAGCGTAGTCTAAGATGAGTTTAAGCTCCTCTAAATCCGAATTAACTGTATTAAGCGAATTAACCGGAAGCATATTAACCATAACCGTAGCATATCTTTTCAAGAGTTTTTAATAATTTTCTGAAAAGGTCATCATGTATGAATTGCCCAAAGATTCCTCTCCAATACTACTCAAACTTGCAGATTTAGGTCTTAATTAAAAATAAGCTTATAGAACTACTCCACTTTGCTTCTCTCCATTTATTTCCGCATTTTCTGATCTCTGGAAACTTTTTACCGTATTTTGGTAGAGCTGACAACAATAGAGGGCATATAGTTGTGATAAAGTCTTCAAGATTTTCGGGACTTATGATTAAATATATCTATACTCAAGGACAACAGACTCCTCAATCTGTCTTTCTGAGACATCCCAGTATTTTCTCAGCAACTCCCTTTCATTTCCAAGATTTTCAAACCCGTTCTTCTCATAAAATTTAATGGCCCAATAAGCTGCCTTCCACGTTCCAACGTAAATCTTTGGTGTAGGGGATTTTTCAATTCCAAACTTTAGCAGCTTGGTTCCAATGCCTCTGCGCTGAAATTCGGGTAGTACATAGAGATGCCGAATTAGAAACACATCGTAGTCTAATAGAGGCTGAAGTCCAACAACACCAACCAGCTCTCCTTCAAAGTAACCGTAGAACTGCATCTTCCTCATTTCCTCCTCGAGCTCGCTTAAGGGCATATAAGGCTCGGAATAGCAATCATCGGGGATTCTGTTTTTATACTTCCTTGCAGCTTCATTGATCACTCTGAAGATTTCCATCCTGTCTTCGTATGAAAGCTCAGTTAATTTGGTTAGTTTCTTTTCCATTGGCAATCACTTCCCTCTATTTCTATAGCCTTAAGTCCGCAGAAAACTTCTTCTTAAGTAATTTTAGCTTTGCTGTGAAGTAACTTCAAGGTTTATAAAACTCCATTCTGCTTGATATGCAGATGTTCTTCGGGGTTTGCAGAAAAAACAAAAGTTGCTAAAGCCGTGTAGAGAGAATTCTCTAGGGTTTTAATCTTAAGTTTTAATCTTAATCTTGCAAAATTGAAGCTTTTTAGGTCACAAATAGAAGTGTCTTCTCTTTAAGCTTGGATTCAGATTCCAAAACTCAAAGTTTTTTTAAGGTTTTAAGCATTAAACCATGACTATAGACAAGAATTGGTGAGAACCTTGAATACGAAGAACATTAGAGTATTAGACAAAACATTTTTAACCAATGAAAATAAACTACCCACATGGG
>JACDNU010000063.1 GCA_017656505.1 Archaeoglobus sp.
GGTCCTACTACAGAACCGATGAGGTAGTGGGTGTGCTCAAAGCTTGCCACCCAATCCTTCAACGCCTCGTTTATCGCATCCTTTAAAGTTTTGCTTCCCCCTTCTACAGCATGAACTTCCGCTCCAAGTAGCTTCATGCGAAAAACATTCATTCTCTGCCTCTCAACGTCTTCGCTACCCATGTAAACTTCCGTTTTTATCCCAAACAAAGCTCCAGCTATTGCCGTTGCAACGCCATGCTGACCAGCCCCTGTTTCAGCTATCAAGCGAGTTTTTCTCATTTTCTTTGCGAGCAAGGCCTGGCCTATCGTGTTGTTTATCTTATGGGCCCCTCCATGCAAAAGATCCTCGCGCTTTAAGTATATCTTCGCCCCTCCAACCTTCTCCGTTAGGTTTCTGGCAAAGTAGAGGGGTGTTGGTCTTCCAGCGTAGTTTTTAAAGTAGTATTCCAGCTCTGCCTTAAACGCCTCATCTTTTTCAAGCCTTGTATATGCTTTCTCCAACTCTTCTAAGGGTGGAATCAGAATTTCAGGAACAAATCTACCTCCAAACTCTCCAAACTTCATACAATCACCTTACAGCATGTGCTTTGCAGCTCGCACAAACTCCCTAACCTTTCTCTCATCCTTCCTGCCATTCGTTTCAACTCCCGAAATGACATCCAATGCATACGGTCTTACGGTTTGGATTGCTCTTTCAACGTTCTCGCTGTTCAAACCGCCTGCAAGAATCAGTGGTTTGCCTATCTTTTCTATCCTTTCCCTGATCTCTCTCGCAATTTCCCAGTTGAATGTTTTACCTGTTCCGGCCGGCATCTCATCTGTTTTTGAATCGAGAAGCATTGCATCGACAACCTCTGCATACGGCATTGCTTGGCCTAGAATTCTTGGCCCATCAGCTTCAGCATCTACTGGTAAAGCCTTTATCAGTTTTACACCTTCAAGCTCATCTCTTATCCCTTTGACTTCCTTCACGCTCTCATTTCCGTGGAGCTGTATCGCATTGGCATTAGTATGCTTCGCTATCTCAACTATCTTTTCAACGCTTCCTGTTGTGACAACAACTGTGAATATGAAGGGTGGAGTTCTTGCAATGAGCTCTTTTGCATCATCTCTGCTGAGATTCCAAGGGACCTCTATGGGATACTCTGTGACGAATCCCACTGCATCGGCATAGCTAATACAGATTTTTAGCTCATCCAGATCCCTTATACCACAGATCTTCACTTTCATGCATTTTTTTGATTATTTGATTATTCAATTAAGCTTAGCTTACAGCAATTACAGCTTGAAGGTCTTAAAGCATAGCAGTGTCATCGTCCGCTCTATTCCATCTATCGCCTGCATCTTCTCCGTTATAACGTCCGAAAGCCTTCCGTACTCCTTGACCTTCACCTTTGCGATTAGGTCGTAGACTCCAGCCACTGAATGCACCTCTACAACCTCATCTATTCTTGAGAGCTGTCTTGCAACCTCGCTCACCTTGCCCTTTTCCGCATTAATCAAAACAATCGCCGTGATCGCGTCCAACATCATCACCCTTTGTTGCTCTCCCTTATAAACTCTTCCAGTTTTTCCATCGCTCTGCCTTCATCAATTAAGTTTGCTGCAATTTCGATGCCCTCTTCGAGCGATGAGGCTTTTCCGCCAACATAGAGGGATGCAGCAGCATTCAGCAATACCGCATTCCTTCTCGGGCTTTTCTCACCGCTGAATACATTTCTTATAACCTCAGCATTGAAGTTGGCCGTTCCTCCAGCCACGTCCTCTATCGAGCCCCTCTCAATCCCGAAGTCCTCTGGAGTTATCTCGTATTTCTCCACCTTGCCCTTCTTCACCTCTGCAACAACCGTTTTTCCGAGAGGTGATATTTCATCCAGGCCGTCCAAGCCATGTACAACGAGGACGTGCTCATACTTCAAGGCTGAAACGATCTCAGCAACCATGTTAACAAGTTCGGGCCTGTAAACTCCGAGAACGTGCCTCCTCGCATCTGCAGGATTTATCAGCGGTCCTATTATTGTGTAGAATATGGTTTTAATCCCAAGCTCACTTTCCGGCTTTAACACTTCGCCCATAACAGGGTGAAAGAGGGGGGCGTAGAGAAAGGCTATTCCCACTTTTTCTATCAGCCTTTCAGCCTGCTCAGGCTTAAGATTTATGTTAACACCCAAGGCCTCGAGAACATCGGCTGAGCCGGAAAGAGAGGATATTGATCGACTTCCGTGCTTCGCAACCGCAACCTCGCATGAAGCAAGGATCGCATTCGCGGTGGAGATGTTAAAAGTAGTTAAACCACCTCCTGTTCCGCAGGTATCGATTAACACCTTAACCTTCGGCCTTATAGCATTGCACACATCCTTCATACCCCTGACTATTCCTGCAACCTCCTCGATCGTTGGGCCTTTCATGGTCAAGCCAAGAAGAAATGCCCCTATCTGGGCATCAGTTAGTTTTTTATCCTTTAAAGCTATAACAAAGTCATAAGTTTCTTTCTCACTCAAATTGTATCCTTCAACGAGCTTGTTTAAAGCGTTCCTAATCACGCTCACCTCCTCCAACGAATCCTTTCAGCTTTTCCTCGATATTTTCGGCAAGCATCAACGCCGTGCCTATCAGAACAGCATCGGCAACCTTCAAAGCCCTGTTTAACTCCTCCAAACTCCTTATTCCACTTTCGCTAACTTTCACAACATCATTCTTTACGAATTTGCAAAGCCGCTCTGTCACTTCAACCGAGCCATCGTCCAGCTCGAGCTTTGCTATGTCCCGATTGTTTATGCCTATCATGCCTGTCTTAGTCTCGTTCGCAATTCTGATCTCGTTAAGGTTATGCGCTTCCACAAGAGTTTCCAATCCGTGCTCCAAAGCATAATCGACGAATTCTGCTGTATTATCTTTCAGAAATCTTGTAATCAGCAGAATTGCTGATGCTTCAGCTTCAGCCGTTCTTTCGATTTCAGACTTGTCAAGAATGAAAGCCTTCCTAAGCACTGGGAGGTTTGTTTCCTTGCAAATTTTTCTGAGAAGGCTGAAATTCCCTCGAAACTCTCTGGCGGTTATGTATGAGATTCCAGCTGCGTCACCCTTTTCGTAATCTTTAAGTAGCTTTAGCGGATCTCTACCTCTTAAAAGATCGCCATACTTTGGAGAGAAGACTTTAATCTCTGCAATAACTGGATTCAGTTGTTGCCTCATTTTAACTTTGATCGCATCACTCAGACCAAAGCCCATCACCAGAGAATTTTCTCATTGAATAAGCTTTGACTTTAAAGGTGTATTTAAGCTTTTCTATTGGATGGAATGGGAGGCGACAGGATTAAATTGAGAGGGCAAGTCCTTCAAGCATGAATGCTAACACCTTCGGCAGATGCTTCAGGGTTACAACCTGGGGTGAAAGCCATGGAAGAGCTGTTGGATGCGTTGTTGATGGCTGTCCAGCTGGAATTGAATTAAGGGAGTCTGACATCCAGAGGGAGCTGGATAGAAGAAAACCTGGGGGGATTTACTCCTCCAAAAGGAGGGAAACCGACAGGGTGAAGATTCTCTCGGGAATTCTGAATGAGATAACGCTCGGCACGCCAATATCGATGATGATAGAGAACGTTGACGTGGACTCCAGACCTTATGAGGAGCTCAAAACCATTCTCCGCCCGGGACATGCTGACTTCGGCTATCTTGCAAAGTTCGGAATCAGAGACTGGAGGGGAGGTGGGAGAGCTTCGGCAAGGGAGACTGCTGCGAGGGTTGCGGCAGGAAGCGTGGCAAAGAAAATTCTTGGAATATTCGGAATCAGCATTTACGGTTTTGCGAGGGAGATAGCCGGTATCAGATGCGAGATTGGAAGCGTGGAAGAGGCCTTCGAGATTGCAGAAAAAAGTCCGCTGAGGTGTCCCGATGCTGATGCTGAAAAGGAGATTGAGGATAGGTTGAAACAAGCAATTTCCGAGGGCGACAGCGTTGGTGGAGTTGTCGAAGTAATTGCGAAAGGAGTTCCTGCAGGACTTGGCGATCCTGTGTTCGCGAAGTTTGATGCTTATCTTGCATATGCCGTGATGGGAATACCGGCTGTAAAGGGGGTTGAGATTGGCAGGGGTTTTGAAGTTTCGAAGCTTAAAGGAAGTGAGAACAACGATCCGATTGTTATAAGGGATGGCAGAATCGGATTTGCATCGAACAACGCCGGAGGAGTTCTCGGCGGAATATCGAACGGCGAAGATATAGTTATTAGGGTTGCGATTAAACCAACTCCTTCCATTTCCAAACCCCAGAAGACCGTTGACTTCGAAAGAATGGAGGAGGTTGAAATAAAGATAAAGGGAAGGCACGACCCATGCATAGTTCCAAGGGCAGTTCCGGTCGTTGAGGCGATGGTTGCGATGGTTATCGTTGACTGCATGATGATGCAGGGTTTGATTCCGAAAAAGATTTCCCTTTAGAATCTTTGGAATCTGGTTAATTCTTAGTTCTTCTTAATTTCTCAATTTCTGATTCTAGAGTTTAGATTTTAGATCTTTCACTGCTGGTTTTAATTTTCATCTTTGGTCTTATTCTTATTCTTCACTCGCTTATAGCCAAAATTTATCGAAGATTGAAGGTTGAGGAATGCAAAGAATTTAAAACAATATGTGCTAACACATAGCATGGATGTAGTTGTTAAGGAGAGCGAACTGGAGGGCAGAATTTTCCCACCTCCATCCAAGAGCTACACCCACCGCGCACTCATCGCCGCATCTCTATCGCCAAAAAGCAAGCTGAAAAACTGCCTCTTCTCTGAAGATACCTTTGCAACCCTCAATGCATGCAAAAAAATTGGTGCAAGCTTTATGAGAAAAGACTGCCTGATTGTAAGAGGAGTGGATAGCATTTGCACTCACGGCTACTTCTATCTCGCAAATTCGGGCACAACACTTCGATTTCTCCTTTCTCTGCTTTCCCTATCAAGCTCCGGGAAGTTCTCGATCCTTGACGGAGATGCATCGCTCAGAAAGAGGCCGAACGGCCAGCTTGTTAAGGTGTTGAAGGACCTTGGAGCCAGGATAAGAGGCTATGGATGTCATGGAAGAGATAGAAGCGTTGGGAGCGGTGGATATCCTCCGATCTGGGTTAAAGGGATTCTGAAAGGTGGAAAAGCCTTCATGGAGAATGCGACAAGCTCGCAATTCATTTCATCGTTGCTATTCTCCCTTCCCCTTGCAAGGCACGATTCAGAGCTAACAGCTAGAAGGGTAAAATCATCGCCTTACATCGATGTAACGCTACATGTGCTGGAGGAGAGCGGAATAAGGGTTGAAAGAGTTGAAAGAGACAATCAACACAGATTCCTCATAGAGGGAAATCAGAGTTACAGGCTTAGGAGTTTCAGCATACCGTCTGACTTCTCCTCGATCAGCTATCTTCTTGCTGCAGGCCTTATAGCCGGAAAGGTGAGAATCGAGAACGTTTTTGATTCCAGACAGGGAGACAGGAGGATAGTTGAGATATGCAGGGAGATGGGTGGGAGAGTTAGGGAAAGGAAAGAAATTCTGGTTGCAGAAAAATCGGAACTTGAAGGCATAGCCGTTGATGCTTCCGACATTCCAGATCTCGTGCCAACCATTGCCATTCTAGCTTCGATGGCCCGAGGGAAGACCGAGATTTACAACGCAGAACATCTCCGCCATAAGGAAATCGATCGCTTAGAAGGAATCTATCGAAATCTTAAGGCTTTGGGTGTAGATGTTAGCGTTAGAAGGGATGGTTTAACAATTAAAGGTGGAAAAGAAAGCTTTAAAGGAGTGGTAAACTCATTCGGCGACCACAGGATGGCCTTGGCTTTCTCGCTTCTCGGCCTGAGGGGAGAGGTTGTTGTCAGAAACGCCGAAGCGATTGCGGTTTCTTATCCTTCTTTCTTCGATGATCTGAGAAAGCTTGGGGGGAATATAATTGAGTTCAGAGGATAGTCTGAAGTTGGAGAGCATATTCGACAGAAAGCTCATTGAAAGAGCGAGGAGGATGAGAGGGAATTGCGCACTCGATCCATTGTCGCTCCTGATCTTTATAAGGGCATCTGAATTCACCCTGATAAAAGGCGATTTCGTACTCCCTTCAAGGTTTAACCTTCAAAAGATGTTTGAGAGCAGAGACAGATTCACCTGGGCGGTCGTTAGCTTACTGAAGGACATCTTCTTCCAAAAGCATATCTCGGATGGCCACCTTGAAGATTGCATCGAGGATCTTTTTTATCTGCTCAACCGGATTGAGGAAATCCAGCTTAAACTCGACGAAATAATTCTAAACTTGAAGGATGAGGATCTCTGTAACAAATATGAAGTTTTGAGAACTTACAAAAGCCTAATTCAAGGACTGATTGACTTCTTGAGTTTGAAGGTAGATCAATATTAATATTATGGATTATGGATAGAAATATATGGATTTAGAATTAGAGATGAAAGCCGATGAATAGTAATAATAATAGTAAAAGAATAAAAGAATTGAACTCAAGGATGTGAGAGAATGGAGGAAACTATCGAACTCACTCCCTTCCAAAGGGATATTCTCAAAACCCTGTTCAGGCTGCACAGGAAGATTGGGCTTGTCAAGAGCAAGCAGATCGCCAGAATTCTGGATCGGAATGAGGTTGCAGTGAGAAACCAGATGCAGGTTTTGAGGGTCTTGGGACTTGTAGAGGGGATTCCTGGACCGAGTGGTGGATATAAACCAACAGCAAGAGCTTACGAAGCACTCTGCATGACATCATCATTGAACGTGGCTTTGATAAGGAATGGGGAGTTGCTCAACTGCAGCGTTAGCGAGATAAGCCTTCTCTCGATTTCGGACGAAGTTCAGCTAAGAATTAGGTTTTTCGGTGATGCAGTATCATCCGGCGATGCTTTGTTCATTATTACTCCATGGGCTGTGTTTGAAGGAGAGATAAGCTGGAGAGGTGATGACGTTCTGCTCTTCAGCGGGAAAGTAAGAAAAGAAGTTAATAGAGTAAGGGAAGGAACTTCTGTAAAAGAGGCTGCAAAGTTCGGATTTTGTCTCGTGGAGGTTGAAGATAAAATAGCTGGTATTATCACTCCCGAGCTTATTCTTAAAGCTATCTCGGAAGGGAAACTCGAAGCTAAGGTTGAAGAGATAATGGAGGAGGTGGCTGTTGTTGATGAAGTCTATGAGGTGGATGAAGCTGACATACTCAGGCTTTTAGAGAGCTGCAGATTCTTGCTGGTAGGAAACATCGTTCTAAGAAAGCTTTGACTTCCGGAGGATTTGAATTGAAATATTTCAAAACCCGAAATTGAAAACTGTCATGGTCAGTTTTGGTTAGACGTCCAAACATCCGTAATACCAACCCTTCGATTTTCGTAAGGTGATAAAATAACAGATAACAGATAACAAACTACTCGAACAGAGTGTCAGGGATTTTAACGTTTTCTGCTGGCTTTGTAGCGATCCTGGTTTTTATGATCTCCCCAAACTCCGACCAAGCGTTCTGCAACTCCCCAACCGAATCACCGAACGCAGTGTAAGCGGGGCCGTTGCCAGACAGCCCCCCACAAACCCCAATCTCCAAGCTCTCCTCCACTGGAGCTAGCGGATAACCTATAGCATTGCAGTAATGGATCGAATTTCTCAGCATTGCGCTGCAGAAGTCTCCTTCCATTACATCCCTCAAAGCCTGCTCAATCAGAGTTGTGCTTTCCCTGATTCTCGCAAGGGAGATCTCTCCCCTCTTCCAACTCGGTAAAAGAACTATCGCATCCCCCTTAATCTTTCGCCAGAGCTTGAGCTTCATAATCCTGTTGTCAGAGACAACCAATCCGCCCAGCAGCGATGCTGCGGCATCATCAAAAGCTCCTGTATAGCTTATACCGGATCTAAGCGATATCCTTGCATTCTTAACGAGAATTTCGCGTGCATCAAGATCGAGATTTTTTGATTTGAAGTATGCAGCAATCAGCGCATTCATGAATGCGCTACTGCTTCCTAGGCCGCATCCTTCCGGGATTTCGGTTCTAACTTCTACCACAACTCTCTCCTCAATCAGGTTTTTTATCAAGGAGGCATCCCTCTCCACACCGTTTACCAAGAGAACAGATTCCTTCAAATCGTTTTCTATCTCTAACCTAACCCTAGTTTCAAGCTCAAGGGCAAAGGCGGAGCCTATGCCACTCGCTAATGCATTGATCACGGTTCCAGAAGCATAGC
>JACDNU010000064.1 GCA_017656505.1 Archaeoglobus sp.
GTGAATAACCACTCCCTACACACAAGAATACAATAATAAATAAACACAAAAAAAAACTTTTCCATTTCTTACACACCCTTTCCTTAAATCAGTTTACAAACTTTCCCTCTTTCCTCTTTGAAAATGAGGGAAAAGAAACTGAAAAAACAGATGCATTTATATAAAGTATAGTATTTTCACATATTTATTTGACCACAGGAATCTCTGTAATCCTGAGATTAGTACACCCATATGGTATCAGCTTAATCTCCTCAATTGGAGTATCGACACGGATTCCATCCCACCATGGACTGAATGGTAAGGGACCATGTATTCCTCCATACTGTCTCCAAAAAGGAATCCTCTTCCCCTTAGTTAATATTACGATTGGAGATCTTTCTGGAGAAAATGGATAACCACTTAAACCATTAAATTTTACTTTAAATTCTTTATCCTTCTTATCAATACATTCTTTAAGGATTCCATAATTCCAACCAGACATAGGTAATACTTCCCATGTACCATATTTCCCTTCTCCTTCTATCTTAACCCATTTATCCCTTATAACTAAAGAATAAACAAGTGGTCCCCTTTCTATAACAACAGAATATTCAAACCAGTTGCTTACTTCAATATCCATTGGGAGTTTAATATATACTTTATCCCCTTTATTCCAGACTCCATCAATCTTAAACATTGTCCCTGCTTGGGGATGAAAAACCTCTCCATCGTTAATTTTAATCTCCGGACCTTTACACCATCCTGGTATTCTCAAATACAGGGGGAAAGACACTTTCTTACCCTTTTTAAACTTCAGAACCACCTCATCAGAAAACGGATAGTCCGTATCTTCCTCAATCTCTACTTTTTTGCCCTTTCCCACAAATACCTCCACCACTGATGGAGCGTATACAGATAGAGCTAATCCATTATCACTCGTCGCATACCACAGATGAGAAACAAATTTTGGCCATCCTTGGTGCATATTTGCTGTACAACAGCCATAACCGGTCTCAAGACCGAAAAGTAATTCCGTCTCATCATGTTTCGTATTGAAGTTATGCCATTCCTTTGTACAGGATATTTGATTTGGCATTTGATAGTATTGCCTTGCTGTATAATCATCTTTTATCTGTGCTGGCAATGCATTAAATGCAACCTTTTCAAGATAATCTCCAAAAATCGGATTCCCCGTTATCCAAAACAATGTTTCAAGACTAAACATGTACTCAACAACAGTACATAATTCGGTTCCATGCGTTGGATCTTTACCATGCAACATTTCATCACCGGAAAAAAGTCCCTCTGGTTGTCCATGGTATTTCATTAATTTTCTTATACCTTCTTCTACTGCTTTCACATATCTTTCATCTTTAGAATACTGGTACCAAACAATCGGTTGTTTTATTCCCATAGCTGTATTTACACCATGCCAAGATTCTGGATACTCGGATTCAAATCGTTTCGTCCAATCAAGAGTCATATTAAAAACCATTTCACCGAGATCTAACAGAAACTTCTCACCTGTCACATTATAAAGCCAATAAACGATCAGTAAATTCTCTCCTCCCCCTTGATTTTGCCCAATGCGTCCAATAATCGAGTGGCTTCTCAGGCAACGTTCTGAGCTGATACCTAAAGTACTTTAACATGAAATCAATAACCCTCTTATCCCCAGTGGCTTCGTAGCATTGTTTTAAAACTTTTAACATAATCATCCGGGGTCACCAATCCTCTTTCACCTTTTCCTGCCAGGCAATCCTTCTATCTCTCCTTTAGTCACCAAACTTCTTATCAGGATCAGGTATTGGTCCGAAAAAACCATCTTCCCTCTGACTGCTCAGGGTCCACTCAACCCATTTCTTTGCTTTTTCGATCAAGTTCTTATCGTTCAATATATATGCAAGCGGAAATAGCCCATCAAGCCAGTAAGGGCCTCTCTCCCATCCCTCGCCATCACCACTCAACCATCCATTATCAGGGCCAACATCCTCCCATACTTCATCCAGATGCCCGGTCAACTATACCCTATTTAGAGACCTTTAGGCGGATGGTTGTTATCCCGAATGCCCTTATAGGAGCCATAATACTGTGCTGGGTACAGGCAAGCTCTCCCTTGTTCTCCTCGACCAGATTGGTCAGGTATGCCCGTTTAATGCTCAAGTGGGGAAAACTTAGCATCGCCGTCGTGTCTTCGCCCTCTGTCTCCACAAGGCGCACGATTAATCCGTCGCCGTCCTCGGCCCGCTTGAGGGTCGTTATCAGTACATTCTGCTTGTTTATCTGGCAGAAGCTATCACTTTTGGCAAGGTTACCGTCCCTGCCGCCGCCTACAAGCACTGCAATAAGCGGATTCGCTATCGCCCAGCCAAAGTCACGTGGACGTCCGTTCCTCCAATCCCCTGTATGCGTGGTCACCGAGTAGCGAAACAGCATGTCACCCTGCTGCACAGGTTGAAAATTCGTGCGGAAGTTGTTGTCTATAACGAATGCGTAGATATGCCCTTTACTCATTTGTTCTGGCTTGACAAATTCACGTCCGAATTCGGGCGGTGTAACCCCGTGATGTGCCTGTGAGACGTAGCACGGCCACAACCCGCCGAACTCCAGCAGGCCAGATTCAACGCAGGATAAGGTCACGCCCATCTGTCCGTCAGACACATCCGCCCAGTGCTGAACCGCATAGTAGTTGGAGTTCGAACCCGGAAACTGGTCACGCAAAGGTTTGATGACCGAGTTGCTGCCCTCGAATCTAAACTCAGGCTTATCAACCTTAAATGGAAATGCAAAGTAAATCTCCAGCAATGGCCTCGAGTCCTTCAGAACCCGGTTGGCAAAATCAATCCGTTTTATATCGTTATACAGGCTAATCTCCTGAACAATCTGCGGACACCCTGCCGCCCGGCCGTAAATTACAACACTGCTGCAGACAGGCCCGGTTTGGCCCTTCTCAATCTTCACCGGTTCCGCGCATTCGAGCTTGCCCGTTTGTACCCATCGTACGACAAGCTGGTTGAATTTATGTGCCGCCCCTGTATCCACCAGCTCCCTCGACAACTCCTTGTCGTAGATGCTCTCGATTGCCCCGCTGCGTGTGTCCAGTGTGACCTTGAAAAAGCGGTTCTCCAGCACATTCTGGCTAATAACTATATTGCTTGGCAACTCCTGCCCCTTCTCACTCGGCACAATCCGATAACTCTTGTATCCCATCGCAGGGACGTCTCTTGCCACAAAGACCAGCTCATTCAGCTCATGCCTTTCAAATTGTCCCCGTGCGTACCGATGAGCCGCATATGGCCTCGGCAGAAGCGGGTCATCCAGCTCAACAATCTGATAGGCCAGCTTTTCGCCGGTGTCCGTATCTATAAGTTCGAACGGCCCTTTCTCGGCAAAACGCGGCACACGCACCACGTCCGTCCGCTCGAACGAAAGCAGATTGAATACGATGATGTGCTGGCCCTGCTCCTTGCATTCGACTTGATTGGCAATCTTCTGCAAACTCGCCTGCAGGATAGCCTCTGTCAGCCCCGCGGCCTTGTATGCGTAACGGCTCTTGTCAGTCCAGTTCCACTCCTGCATCCTCCCGGCAGGATAGGCCATGCCGAAAGTATGCTCATCATAAAGCAGCATGTTGTCATAAGCCTGGCGAATCTCTTCCGCCGGATACGCATAATCACACACCAGCGATGCAATAGTTGCGACCTTCTCGGCCACTTGCAGCCGGTCATGTGTCAGCCGGTTTATACTGGTCTCTTTGGCAGCAGATATCGCCCCGACAACATAGTCCGTATGGGGCAGCTCTCCCCGGAATGTTCTGATGTCATCACACTGCTTTATGAGAGCATCGAAGAACATCGCATTCGTCGAGACAACAAGTCTCGGATATGCCCACTTTTGGTTCCATTCGCTGACGATGTAGCTTATCTTGACATCGGGTGGACAGTTATCAACGCCGTTATGTATATAGCGGACAACATCAAACGGACAGCCCTGTTTCTCCATCGCCTTGAGCATGCCAGGCAGATTGCTCATTATCTCATCATAGGAGTGTGGTCCCGTCACTTGTTTGAAGAAGCCGTAGCTGCCCTGGTAATAGACCAGCACCTTCTGGCCATCCGGCCCTTGCCACCAGAAGGCATCAGGCCTGCCGTGACGCAGTATCGCAGCCTCATCCCAGAATGTATGTATGTCATTCCTGCCCCATTCAAAATATGTCGGCAAACCCGCAAAAAAGTATTTTACCCCCGCACCCGAAAGCACGGTAGGCAGCCCCCAGCTCAGCCCGGGCACATCAACAATGCAGGCCGAACGAATCTGCGCCCCATATTCGCGCTTGAGCCGAAACGACGGATACATCAAGCGGACCAACCCCTCATGACTGCACAGAGCACTTATCTCGTTGCCGAACAGCGCGCTTACCTCGATTCTGCCTTGTTTGAGATACTTCGCAAGTTTACCGACAACCTCTCTTGGCCTGTTATCGATGAAGTGCTGGATAGACCAACTGCCCTCAACAGTGTATCTGTACTTGGCCTCTTCTGGCCAGTCGTCGGTCTGTTCGCAGAAACGCAGAATGTTATCGTAGAAACCATCATATTTGGCCAGCACATCCTCGATTGGATCCGTGTATCCAAGATCGTGATGTGTTATGGGCACTATATACACCGTCCAGTGTCGCTGTACCTCCCAGGCCATTTTACGACTGTCCAGAACCTCCCCGTCCGTTCTCAAGATGAACTGAACCTCTGCAGGCCTGTTTACATCCGGCACATAAGCCTGAAAAGCCGATTTGCCCTTTTTAACCTTGCAGAGCCTGGCAAGCCTCCTTTCGCCATCGTATATAACCTCAAGTATCGCCTCGATATCCCCCTTGTTATTTTCAATAGTGACATTCACCATTTGCAATAGCTCTCCTTTGTCCCGCACGAAGAATACCGTAGGATTAATCGATGCCAGCCGTATCTGCTTCTTAGCCGTCGGCTTTTCCTCCGGGCATCGTAGCTCCGCGATGGCTGCCGTGGGCGAAACCCCCTTTGTCATTGGCACCGCCTGGCAAGGACTTGAAGCAGGGACACCGGTAATATCATACGTTCCAGGAAGCACCATTACGGTATCACCCTCAGCCGCGGCCCTAACCCCTGTCTCGATATCACCATAGGTATGGATCATGGTACCATCTCCAACTGAAGGATCTGCATCATCATCCACATAGATAATCATTCCTTCAGAACTGCTAACGGATATAGAAATTAAAAACACTACCACCAAGGAACAAAGCAAAAATCCCCTCCTCATGGTTACCCTTCTCTCTTTAGTTTAATAACTTTTTCTATCTTACAAGATTAAACACAGAAGCTCTAGCAAAAACCAAGCATTCACATATAACCATCTCTTCCCTAAATTCACCTAACCACCGGTATCTCTGTAATTCTCAAATTTGTACAACCATACGGAATCAACTCAACCTCTTCAACAGGTCCATCCATCAGAATCCCACTCCACCACGGGCCAAAAGGAAGAGGACCGTGTATTCCACCGTATTTCATCCACTCTCCGATTCTCCTTCCCCTTGTTTTTATCACGATTGGAGAACTATCAGGTGAAAAAGGATATCCTCTCACTCCTTTATATTCAACTTCGAAACCATCCTCCTTTTTCTCAACACACTCCTTCAAAATCCCATAATTCCATTCTGACTTCGACAAAACCTCCCAGGTTGCATAAGGTCCTTCTCCCTCAATCTTTACCCACTTATCTTTGATCTTCAAAGAATACACTAGAGGTCCCCTCTCCACCACTACTGAATACTCAAACCAGCGACTAACTTCAACACTCATGGGGAACTTGATATCTACCCTATCCCCTCTCTTCCAGACTCTGTCAATCTTCAGCACAGTTCCAGCTTCCGGACGATAAACCTCTTCATCATTTATCTTAACCTCTGAACTCTCACACCATCCAGGTATCCTTAAGTGGAGCGGGAAAGACACTTTTTCTCCTTTTTTAAACTCCAAAACTATTTCTTCAGAGAATGGATAATCCGTTTCTTCCACTATCTCTATCTCTTTCCCATTTTCCACTAAAGCTCTTACAATCGATGGAGCATAAACAAGAGCAGCCAGACCATTATCACTCGTCGCATACCACAGATGAGAAACAAATTTTGGCCATCCTTGGTGCATATTTGCTGTACAACAGCCATAACCGGTCTCAAGACCGAAAAGTAATTCCGTCTCATCATGTTTCGTATTGAAGTTATGCCATTCCTTTGTACAGGATATTTGATTTGGCATTTGATAGTATTGCCTTGCTGTATAATCATCTTTTATCTGTGCTGGCAATGCATTAAATGCAACCTTTTCAAGATAATCTCCAAAAATCGGATTCCCCGTTATCCAAAACAATGTTTCAAGACTAAACATGTACTCAACAACAGTACATAATTCGGTTCCATGCGTTGGATCTTTACCATGCAACATTTCATCACCGGAAAAAAGTCCCTCTGGTTGTCCATGGTATTTCATTAATTTTCTTATACCTTCTTCTACTGCTTTCACATATCTTTCATCTTTAGAATACTGGTACCAAACAATCGGTTGTTTTATTCCCATAGCTGTATTTACACCATGCCAAGATTCTGGATACTCGGATTCAAATCGTTTCGTCCAATCAAGAGTCATATTAAAAACCATTTCACCGAGATCTAACAGAAACTTCTCACCTGTCACATTATAAAGCCAATAAACAATCAGTAGATTCTCTCCTCCCCTTGATTTTGCCCAATGCGTCCAATAATCGAGTGGCTTCTCAGGCAAATTCTCATACTGATACCTGAAATATTTTAACATAAAATCAATAACTCTTTCGTCTCCTGTAGCCTCATAATATTGTTTCAATACCTTTAGCATCACCATACGAGGCCACCAGTCTTCTTTAACCTTATTCTGCCAGGTAAGCCTCCAGCCCCTTCTGGAATTACCATATTCCTTACCTTCAACGGGAACGGGACCAAAAAATCCATCCTCTCTCTGACTATTCAACGTCCATTCAATCCATCTTTTAACTTTTGCAATTAACTTTTCATCGTTTAGTATATATGCCAACGGTACAAGCCCATCTAACCAGTAAGGTCCTCTTTCCCATCCTTCTTCATCACCACCTAACCACCCATTTGTAGGCCCAACATCCCTCCACACCTCATCAAGGTGCCCTGTCAAACCATCCCTCGCAAGCTCCAATTGGACTTTCAGCCACCCTTTCGGTTTAATAACCCCAACTGGCAACTCAATATACGGCGTTTCAATCAATGGTTCCCTGTTGCTTGTGTAATTAACATTTCTCGCTTTTCCCACACCAAGAATCAAATTCAAAACCAGGCAAATACTAATAGCCTTTTTAATTCCTACGTTCATTTTCTCCCCACCATTATTTATTTTTAGGTAAATTGATGAAATCCAAAATAAAAAGCAAGATTAATGTAAATACTTCTCTATTAAAACTTTGGCCATAATCGAATCCCATATATAATTCGAAGGGCTTTCTTGCACCGGGAAATCCGGACTATAAGATTCCCAGAATCTGTGATTCTTTCTTAATTGAGTCTCTACCGCAAGCAGCATTTTGTCAGCAAGTTCATTGGCAACTTTTTTATAGCCATAGTTTCTTAAGCCTTCAAAAACCATATAATTCCACAACAACCACACGGGGCCATCCCACCTGCAACAACCATCTACAAAGGGTGTATAATTGGGATCATCAGCCGAAAGGGTTGGAATACCATATTTTCTCCAGAACTCATCCTCATTCAATAGGTGTTTTACCAACCTTTTCGCCCGTTCTTTAGTGGCAATCCTTGCCCACATTGGCAGAAATCCAATTATCTCCTTTCTTTTCAAACTCTTACCCTCAAAAATGAACGTATTATCCTTCATATTCACATGATAATAAAAACCATCCTCTTCATCCCACATATACCTGTTAACTAACTCAGCAATCTTTGTGTGTCTCTCCAGCCACATCTCAGCTTCCTTGTCATACCCAAGTTCCTTTGCTATCAGGTACAGATGGTAAACCTCATTAGCCACCTGACATGTCAGATCAAGCGCATCGAGTTCATCCGATATATCGCGTCCTTCATC
>JACDNU010000065.1 GCA_017656505.1 Archaeoglobus sp.
AAAAGTCATACAGGAATTTGGAGAAATAAGCCAGATTTTTTTATTTTCAATCTTTCCATCATTCGCAGTATCTACCAAATCAGCAGCTTGATTGTTCTCGTAGTAACAACAATCCAAATAGACATCAGAAGTCCGTACATAAATATAGATATTGACTTGAAGAATCCCATATACGCCGACAGGGCGATTGTTCCTAGTGTGAAGGCGGCAGTTGGGAACACATAGCTCCACCATCCGAGGAAGAAAGGAAATTCCTTCTTCATGTACTTCACAACGAGCATTATGTTTACGATTAAAGCCCAGAGTCCAAATCCCCAGAGTGAGATTGAGATGATTAGAGCAATTGATACACTCGATGAGGCAAAAAGCAGGTCAGCATGGTGAAATATAGACAGAAAATCAACAATCAAAATACCAACAGGGGCAAGCAGAATGAAATTTGTCGGAGCAAGCTCTGAGGGTAAAAGCTCATGGTTCACGAGCCTTAAAAATAAGATTGTTGCTATGAAGAGGAAAAGCATGGTTCCCATTCCGAAGTAAATTAATGAGATCGCAAACAGCGTTTTGCTTGGAGGATAGAGGAGCAGAGCATTGGTTACAAGTATAGTCGAAACTGGAGGTATGAACCATCCACCATGGATGTGGCTGAGTTGAGGAGTGACATTTGCGAAAAAGTGGTAGGAGAGATACACAGTCATGCAAAAAATTGCGATTGAACCGTAAATGAGTAAAATAGAATCAAGAACGAGCGAGAGTTTGTGATACAGTATCGCAAGGATAATCGCAGAAATCGGTTGAAGAGGATAGAAATTTCCAATCACTACATGCTGAATTTCGTTTTTTACAGTCTTGCTATATCTGACTATTTTTGCGACCCAGATTAAAGTCAGAATAGCGAAAACAAAAGTCAATATATAGGTTAAGGCTAATGTTAGCAGTGGATAAAACGGAAGAGATGCCAGAGCCACACCCCCACTCCCAAGAATTGTTGCAAACCATGAGACGTTGAAATCTCTCAGTTTTGATGATTTTGCTTCCATCCTTTCGAAGTTTAAAGCGATGCTTTAAATTAGTTTCTCGGTTTTTTTAAAAAAGTCAAATCCGAATTTTGGTTTAAAATTTAAACAAAAAAAATCAACCCTCTCTTATTCCTCTAACTTCTTTCCAATCAATTTCCCTGAATCTCCTCTCAAACCACTTCTTCAAGGCCAAATAGCTGTTCCTCACGATTACTCCCTTCAGCCCCCTCATGTACTTCTTCATTATCCAGTCCACGTGTCTTAAGTTGTGTTCTGCGCACTTCCTCAAGATCTCGTAGTGCAGGGATCTCATGTGTTCCATCCCAAAGAACCTCTCATGTCTTAAAGCTGAAGTTTCCATCGGGATGAAGAAGAGAGGAACTATAAGCGATCTGTACTTCGCAACCCTATCGAGAAGATCGAGTGTTTCAGCCAAATCATCTTCATTCTCATCCGGCAAACCTATAACTAGCGTAACAGCAGGAATCCAATCGTTCTCCTCCATTATCTCGAAGGCCTGCACCACCACTTCCTTCCAGTCTTCAGGCTGGAAGGGATAGGGCTTTGCATGCATATATTTGGCTATAAGCCTCGAGCTTCCAGTCTCCATTCCCGTCTGAACTCCCACGAAATCAGCCCCTATGATCTCTGTGATCTCCTCAACCAACTCTGGATTTGCGGCTACGGATGCGAGAGAGCAATGACTTATTCCGATATTGGCTGTGAGTTCCCTTACCTTTCGGAAGAGTTTCGTCACCTTTTCTTCATCTGGAACGAGTCTAGAGCCGTAGAGCAGAACGTCCTCCGAATGCAAAATCACACCATCCGTCCCATTTTTGAGATTCACCTTCACTTCTTCCAAGATCTTATCTAAAGGTATGTCCTGCCTCTTTAATCCCGTTGTAGAGCAGAATCTGCATCCTCTTCCGCAGCCTCTCGCGATCTCTACCAACCCGTTTATCGAGGCATTCTTTATCGCAGGAATCTCATCAATGCTCGGACTCTTCGCAACTACTTTCTTCGGCAATTCATCGCCGTTTACAGCCTTTTTAAACAAATCTAAAACGACCGATTCTGCCTCACCTATAACAACACAGTCAACTTCAAAATTCTCTAACTCAAGCTGCCAAGCTCCTGCACCACCTACTATAACCCTGCAATCGTGGTTTCTTATTTTCTCCATCAGCTCCAGAAACTCTACCCTCGTCGTAGGCGTGCCTTGCACAATGGAAGCAAAGGTTACGCTTACCGGGCCATAACCAAGGGGGTCCATAACAGATACTCCAACCACCTTTGCATCAGTCAGCCAGCTTTCAATATCGTAGGGATGAACTGTTACAACATCGAAGTGATCGCTGAGGATGGCCTCAATCTTTCTCAAACCATATGGAGCGAATTTCGCAACACCTTTTTCAGTTTTTACCTTCGGATAGAAGAGATTCCGAATGAGAAAAGCCGGAATAGCTTCTCTGGGTGAGCAAGTACCAAATCCAAGAAACTCCTTGCCATGGTGGGTGCTCATTTCAGTGGCCGGAGCGGTAAGGACTATCTCTGCCTTACCGTCAGGCATTTCCCCACCCCCATTCAACGAGTCTTTAAAGGATAAAAAGCTAAGGGCTTACTTCAGAAAGTCAAATTTTCCTTCTTTCAGCCCTTCTACAACTTTTAGAGCTCTCTTCATCGGGATGTTGAGATGTCTGGAAACCAAAAGTGGGAGTTCACCGACCTTCCTGAAACTTAATTTCTTGAGTGCCTTTGCAGCCTCCATCCTGACATCGATACTCTCATCCCTCAAAGCCTCCACCAACGCTCCCACGGCTCTATCGTCTCCTATTTCTCCAAGAGCCTGGGCCGCAGCCCTTCTTACATCAGAATTCTCATCTTTTAGAGCTCTAACTAGAGCATCCACCGCCTGAATAGCTTTCATCTCCCCCAATGCCTCTGCAGCCCCCTTTCTAATTCTGTAATCTCCGTGATCCAATGCCCTGATAAGACCATCGACATCCCACTTCGCCTTCATCGCATCCAGGTTCGGTCTCAGAATCCTGCTAACGAGGTTGCCTATAATCATGGTTCGCTTCTCCTCTTTCTCCTTTCCTCAAGCTCCTTCTCAAACTCCTCTATTTTCCTTATCTGTCTTTCAGGAATGCTGGCGAAAACATGCAGGATCTCTTTGTAAGCTCTCAAGAGATGTCTTCCTGTCTCGCCCGAGACGAAGTCGTCGAGGGTCGGAACCTTGATCCGCAATACCCTCATGCTATCACCATACATCGAAAGACTTTTATGTTTATGTTCTTTTCGGTTCATATAAGGGAAAGAAAAAGTTCACATATGTGTGGTGAAAAGATGAGGATACTCATGTTAAGTGAGTTCTATGATAGAACAGGTGGTATAAACACACACATGCATGGCTTAAGCCGATTTTTGGATCATGAGGTTTTACTAGACAACAGTATAGAGGCTATCAACTCCAAACCCGATATCATCCACGTACACCATGCTTTCACGCCCTTAACACTCCAAGCTTTGAAGGTTGGAAAAAAGAAAGGAATCCCCGTTGTGGTTACCAACCATTCTATAGCTCCTCTCCACAACCTTTACTTTTGGAGACTGCTAAAGATTGCACTGAAATACCTCGATCATGCGAGCGCAATAATAGCTGTTAGCAATGCTGCAAAGAAATTCATCTCAAATTTCACATCATTAGATGTCGCAGTAATCCCAAACGGAGTTGATACATCTAAATTTAAGCCTGAGAAACAGTGGAGTGAACATAAAAAAACCTTGCTGTATGTGGGTAGATTGTCCCCAAGAAAGGGTGTACAGCTTCTAATTCCTCTACTCTCTAACTGTTTAAGGGAGCTTAATGCTGAACTTATCATAGCTGGAAAAGATGAGGCATTTATGATCCCATTACTGAAGCTTCAGAAGACGATTTGTAAGAATGTCAGAATACTGGGATTTGTTCCGGATGAACAGCTTCCTGAGCTTTATAATGCCGCAGATATATTTTTAATGCCATCCCTAGCAATGGAATCCTTTGGAATAACGGCAATTGAGTCTTTAGCCTGCGCAACGCCTGTTGTTGCAACGAAAAATGGCGGATTGCCTGAAGTTACCAAGGAGGGGAGCATAATAACTAGTCTTCTAGAATTTCCAAAGGTTATCGAAAACCTTCTCTCGGAACCTGATAGAATCCAACAACTAGGTAAGGCAGGGAGGAAACTTGTCGAGGAAGAATACTCGTGGCATGTTGTCGCGAAAAAAATAGAAAATATTTATTCCCAAATTTTGGATGGTGGGTTGGATGAGAAACATAATACTTGATGTCGAGAAGATCTTGGAGGAAATTAGATTCAAGCCATCGGATGTAAGAATCTACTCGATTTTGCTGGAGAAGGGCGAGATGAGGGTCAGTGAAATAGCCAACGAGCTAAACCTGTCAGCAAGGTTTGTCAGAGACAGGCTGAAGGAGTTATCAAACAAAGGGATTGTGACAAGAGAGATGATCAAGAAAGGCTGGATAGGGTATGTTTACAAAGCTGAGAATCCAAGAAAAGTCTTTAGAAGACTAAAATCTAGAATAATTGAAGAGTTAGAAAACCTGGAAAAGCTGATGAACAATATTGAAGCATCGAATAGATAATCAAGCTGATTGAATGAAATCTGGAATTATAACAACGTACAAAAAACCCGGTTTTATCGAAGAGAATGTTAAAAAGCTAATTGACATGGGTTTTGAGGTAATTGTTGCAGCCGATGAACCAAGCAAAGACGTTATTGAGATCATTGAAAAGTATGGGTTAAAGGCCACGATAAGTGAGAAGAGAAGGGGGAAATGGAGAGCTTTGAATGATGCTGTAAAGTTGGCAGCTGGAGACTACATTCTCTTCATCGATTCCGATACGAGAATACTTGAGCTTGGTTTGGAGAAGCTCGCTGAATTTGATGCCGTAGAGATAAGAAAGGAAGTAAATTCATCATCCTTAATCGAAGAGTTGGCCAACATCGACTATTTCAACATGTTTTTAACTGCAAAGCTTGCATCCAAGCTTAACTCCTGTATAAGCCTTAATGGGGCGGCTTTAGGGATAAGGAAGCAAGTCTTGCTTGAACTGGGTGGATTCAGGAAGTATATAAACGAGGATACAGATCTCGGTGTTAGGCTAGGATTAAATGGATACAAAGTTGGAGTTTTTGGAAGAGCAGTTACAAAAGCACCATCCAGCCTTAAGGACTGGTTTTACCAGCGGGAAAGATGGAGTCTCGGCGGGGCTGAGATCTTTGCCGAGAACTTCAAAGACATTTTGAGAAAGCCGAGGTTATGGATGCCCTATCTGCTTCTTTTCTATCCTGCGATCATCGGAATTGCCCTTGGCCTAGCTCTACCCAACAGTTTAGTCCTGAAAATCTTGTACTTCATCCTACCATTTGTTTTTTTCCTACCATCGAAGCTGGTTTCGCTGATCCTTCTAACGATATTCGAGTTGCATACCCTCAAAAACCTGTTTGTTATAGCCATCTCGTTTTCTATATGGGCTCTGGTAATTCTTTCTCTTTCGAAGAAAACGAATTACAGGATTGAGATCAAACTTTTGCCCATCTATTACTTTTTCTACTCCCCTTTGTGGACTATGCTATGCGTAGTTTCTCTTGCAAAGGTAATGGTTTATCGCCTTCTGGGCAAGGAGCTGAAGGTGAGGAGGTGGGCCGTTTAATTTAAAGGCTTAATTCAAAGTAGGTTAGATCCGCTAAACTCTGTATAGGAGGCATAAAGGTATACAAGTATACAAGGTAATAAACATCCGTGACAACATCTTTTCAATTTTTAATAAACATCTGAAAAACGAATTGCAAAATTATTTGCAAAATTATTTCTTAAGGTAATTGATCCCTAAGATATGGGTGCAGATATGGATGTGGAAATTACCTATTCTGACATCGATGGTCTGCTCATTTTAAAATCCAAAAGTGCGAAGTGGCCAGCATCCTCGAATACGTATATTTTAACCTCGGGCAACAAATCGGTAATAATCGATCCAGGCTGTGGATTTAGCCAGAGAGCAAAACTTATAGAAAAGATCCTGGAAAAGAAGAATTCGCATAGCTCGGTTGTTCTGTTAACTCATGCCCATCCGGATCACATGGGGGCAGCGAGATTTCTTAAAGCTGAAAGCTTTTTAGCCCATGAGATCGAGGTGAAATATGCAAGAAATCCTGAATTGCTGTCTGAATCCTTCAACATCCCATTTATCAAGAGTAGGTATGTCAGATATGTAAAATTTGATCTTCTGAAGTACTTTGAGAAGCTATGCCCGATTTACGGGGTGAAAGCTTTACCATTTCCGGAAGAGATTAACTTTGGAGATTACAGAATCCAGCCTATACTAACCCCTGGACACTCTCCCGGCCATACTTCTTTTTACATTCCAGATGAGAGTCTGGTCTTCTCCGGAGACCTGCTTGGAGAGATTATGGCATGGTATTCGCCAGCCTCAGGAGGAGTTGAAGCTTATGCTGAATCCTTAAAAAGGCTTGAAAAGCTTAAAGCAGAAACGATCATGCCATCTCACGGCGATCCAGCAACTTCCAGTAGAATCGAAAAAGAAAAGGAAATTCTAGAGCAGAGAGAAAGAATAATACTCGAAGAAGTTGAGAAAGGAGTTAATAGCAGGGAAGAATTATTAAAAACCCTGTTTGGAGACAAATGGAATTTTTTGACAAACCTGCTCATACTTGAAAGTCACCTGATAAAGCTTGAAAAAGAAGGGAAGATCTCTGAGATATCTTAAAAAGAGTAGCTAAGTAGCCAATAAAGGTTAGAGGTCTCGTTAGAAGCTTTTCTACGATTTTTTCTACACGATCCAACGATTCAAATGAAAATCGATATCAACGACATCAGGTGCTTTTGCTTTGTTTTCTCAGCTCTAAGGCGATTTTAAGCTCCTCAGAATGTGGAACTCCTCTGTTTTTTAATGGATTAGTCGAACCGGTTATCCATAGAAACAGGAATGCGGGCGAAAGCTATTTCTATTTCCGATATTTCATGTGAATCTTCATATACGGAGGAACCACTTTGAATAATGGTTAAAAAGTTGAATATCTTCCCTATTAGCTCCACTCAACCTTTATTCCCACCTAGCCCCACTTAGCCCCCACTTTTCCGAAATTTTTTAAATTTTGGAACCCACAATCAATCATGATCGAAGTCGAAAGAGATGGGGAAATCCAGTTGATAAGATTCGCGGACAGAGTGAATCTTTTGAGCATAGAAACTCTGAATGAGCTGAAAAGGGCCGTTTTGCAAGCAGATATGGATGAGAGTATTTCAGCGATTGTGGTATCAATGACAACATTGGCTGGGGCAAATCTGAAAGAACTTCTGGAAACGAACACCGAAGAAGGAATCAGGTGGCTTGAAACCTACTGGTCAACGTTAAGTACGCTGAGAGAGACGGGAAAGCTTGTTGTCGCGGCAATTAAAGGTGATTGCGTTGCAGGTGGAAACGAGCTTGTTATGATGTGCGATCTTGCTGTGGCTGCAAAATCTGCAAGATTTGGTCAGCCCGAGATTATCGTGGGTTCCACAGCCATGGGTGGTGGCTTACAGATGCTTCCCCTGCTGGTAGGGGAGAAAAGAGCTAGGGAGTTAGCTTTCACGGCAAGACTTTTGAGCGCTGAAGAAGCTCTAGAATGGGGATTGATTAACAGAGTTGTTGATGGAGATGTTGAAGAGGAGGCGAAAAAGCTTGCTTTAGAGGTGGTTGAGAGATCAAGCCCTCAGGCGTTTAGAGTCATGAAATCATGTCTCAACTACTGGACAAATCTCGCGATGCTGAACTGGCAGATCGCAAGAGACTTAACTGCCTTTGTCTGGAATTCAGAAGAATTCAAAGAGAGGGGAAAAGACTTCCTTGAGAAAAAGAAATTGAAGAAGGGAAGATTCTGGAGATTGTACTGAGTTAAATCGAAAGGTGATATGGTGGATTTCAGATTAACGCAGGAACAGCTGGATATAAAGAGAGCTG
>JACDNU010000066.1 GCA_017656505.1 Archaeoglobus sp.
CCGAAACCGCGCGCCCACCTCCGCGCAAAATTTCGGGAAATTGGCTAAGGGGGGGGATAAAGTTGAAAGGGAGAAAACCAAAGCCTACAAAATTGCATGTGCTGAACGGCAATCCGTCTAAAAAGAACCTGAATACTAACGAGCCAAAACCCAAGCCAGCCCCCGGGCCACCCAAACCACCTTCATGGCTAACCACAGAGGCAAAGAAGGAGTGGAAGAGGATAGCTCCCGAGCTCCACAGGCTAGGGCTCCTCACCATAGCAGACGAAGCAGCACTGGCAAACTACTGCCAGGCATACGGTCACTGGGTACAGGCTGAAAAGGCAATAAAGGAATATTACAAGAGACACAAGAAGCTGACATACGAGTACACAAACAAGAATGGCAGTACTAATGAGGTGCCTATCCCGGAAATAGCAATAGCACAGAAATACCAGCAGATTATAAAATCCTTCTGTGCAGAGTTTGGGCTCACACCATCAAGCAGGGCAAGAATAGAGCTGCCTGACGGTCTAGGGGAAGATGATATGGCTGGCTTGTTAAGTGGGTGATAACTTGTGTACGATAAACAGAAAGCGGACCAGGCAGTACAGTTTTTCAGAAACCTGAAGCATACTAAAGGAATATGGAGAGGAGTACCATTTGACCTGCTCCCATGGCAGGAGAAGATCATAAGAGATATATTCGGTACCGTTAAGCCGGATGGATACAGGCAGTACAATTTTGTTTATGTTGAGGTCCCAAAGAAAAATGGTAAATCTGAACTTGCTGCAGGAGTGGCACTGAAGCTACTTGCCGCAGACGATGAATGGGGAGCTGAGGTATACGGTTGCGCAGCCGACAGGGCACAGGCAAGTATAGTGTTCGATGTGGCAGTGGACATGGTTGACCAGTGCCCTGCTTTGAAGAAAAGGATCCGTCCGGTGCTATCCCAAAAGAGGCTTGTATATCTCCCCACAAAAAGCTTTTATCAGGTGCTTTCTGCAGAAGCATATTCCAAGCACGGTTTGAATGTCCATGGGGTTATATTTGATGAGCTCCATGCTCAGCCCACAAGAGAATTATACGATGTAATGACAAAGGGCAGCGGTGATGCCAGAACACAACCGCTGTTTTTTATTATAACCACTGCAGGAAATGATCCAGACAAGACCTCAATAGGGTGGGAAGTTCATAAAAAAGCTGTTGATGTACTGCTGGGCAGAAAAGTAATTCCTAACTGGTACCCTGTAATATTCGGTATAGAACCTGAAGAAAACAGGGTTTGGAAGGGCTGGACCTACGAGGTATTAGATGAAGTAGACTGGAGAGATAAGAAAATATGGAAGATGGTTAACCCCTCTGTAGGGGAGACAATAACCCTGGAAACCATAGAAAATTCATACCAGGATATGGAGGGTAATGAGGCAGAGGAACGAGTATTCAGGCAGTTAAGGCTAAATGAGTGGGTTAAGTTTAAGACCAGCAAGTGGATACCTCTCGAGGTGTGGGATAAGAATAATGGCATGATTATTCCTGAAAAGCTTAAGGGGCGTAAATGCTACGGAGGTATTGACCTGTCTAGCAAGCTTGATATAACAGCTTTTGTGCTGGTATTTCCTCCTGAAGAGGGAGATGATAAATATATTATTCTGTCCACCTTCTGGATACCGGAAGACAATATGAAGGAGCGGGTTAAAAAAGATAAAGTGCCTTATGATAAGTGGGTAAGGCAAGGGTATCTTAAAGTTACTCCGGGAAATGTTATAGACTATAGGTTTATAGAGCAAGAAATTATAAAGCTCAGGTATGACTATGATATCCAGGAGATAGGATATGACCCGTGGAATGCCCAGCAGACAGCTACTAACCTTGAGGATGAAGGGTTTACCATGGTACCCATAAGGCAGGGTTACAAATCTATGAGCCCACCCATGAGAGAATTAGAGGCCCTTCTTAAAGCAGGCAAGATAAATCACGGGGGCAATCCTGTGTTGAGATGGATGTTCGGTAACCTGGAAGTAAAGATAGATGAAAATGATAATATAAGGCCAGTGAAAGGGAAAAGCATAGAGCGTATAGACGGTATAGTAGCGCTTATAAATGCAATGGCCAGGGTAATAGTGCATGAAAAAGAACAATCACCTGGCGTTATTTTCCTGTAGAGGAGGGCTAATATGAAGTCAAGGTTTAGGGAAGTGTTAAAACTACCTACAATATCAATACAGATGATACACCTTAAGGATGAAACAATCCGAGAAATATGCCTGGTATCGGGTTGTTTTTTATTTGGGTACGGGTTAGGGCTCTACAGCGATCCTTTAAAATATATCTTCTGGGGATGGAGTTTGATGAAGTTCTCAGGGCTTGTTAAGAAGGTGATCATATGAGTTTTATATCCAGAATAGCTCTAAAAAACCAAACAATAGACCAGTATTTCCAGGAAAATAAGCTGTGGCTTACCGGAACAACCACAAAAGCCGGAACCATGGTAACCCAGCAGACTGCATTGAGGCTATCAACGTTACTTGCATGTATTAGGGTAAGAACGGAATCCTTCGGCTGTTTACCCTGCGCTGTATACCGCAAGAGGAAGAATGGAAAGGGCAGGGATGAGGCATATGATCACCCTCTATATGAGATCATACACAATACGCCCAGCGAGAATATGACAGCCCTAACCTGGCGGGAGACAATGAATATGAATTTTGATGCAGATGGTAATTGCTACTCAATAATAGAGTGGAACAGGAGAGGCCAGGTAATAAGGTTAATACCTGTACCATACTACCTTATGGAGCCCAAGTTAAACGAGGAAACAGGAGAGGTAGAGTATCATTATAATGACCGGGGGAAAATAGAGGTCTTACCGGCAGAAAAGGTATACCATGTACCCGGTTTTAGTTTCGACGGAATAAAGGGAATCTCTATAATACGCCTTGCTGGGGAGACCTTTGGCAGGGGTCTAGCAATAGATGAGTTCATAAACCGCTTTTACGGCCAGGGGATGAATTTCGGGGTGGTCCTGGAGACAGATAAGATTTTCAAGGATGGCAGTGAAGAAGTTGAATTTATAAGAAAGCAGTTTGAGGAGCGCTACGGGGGCCTTGCTAATGCCCACAGGCCTATAATTCTCCATAACGGGTTGAAAGTTAATAGAATACCCATCTCCTTTACCGATGCACAGACTATTGAGATACTTAAGCTCACGGATGAGCAGATATGCGGTTTGATGAGGGTGCCTCCCCATATGATAGCACACCTTGACAGGGCCACATTCTCAAATATAGAGCACCAGGGAATTGAGTATGTAATATACTCAATGCTTCCCATCGTAACCCGGCACGAGCAGGAGATGAGAAGAAAACTCTTCACAAGACAGGAGAGGGAAGAAGGGTACTATGTAAAGTTTAACGTGGATGCACTGCTTCGTGGAGATGCTAAAGCAAGGGCAGAGGCTCTCGCTATTAAGAGGCAGAATGGTATCATAAATGCCGATGAGTGGAGAGAGCTGGACGATGAGAACCCCATAGGAGGATTAGCAGGAAGCGCATACCTGGTAAACGGAAACATGATAAGCACAGAAACCGCAGCAAAGCAGCTTCCTAAAAGGATTGCGAAAGAGGGAGGTGATGAGAAGGATGAAGAATAAATTCTGGAAGTTCAGGGCCTCTGCGGATGATCCCAAAGTTGGGGAACTGCTTTTGTACGGTGTCATAGACAGCATGACCTGGTGGGGGGATGAGATAACACCCAAGCAGTTTAAAAAGGAGCTGGATGACCTGGGGGATGTAGAACTAATCAAAGTATTTATTAATTCGGAAGGTGGTGATGTTTTTGCTGGCCAGGCAATACATAGCATGCTAAAGAGGCACCGGGCAAGAATTGAGGTATACATAGACGGGCTAGCTGCTTCTATAGCATCAGTGGTAGCAATGGCGGGGGATATCATCCGTATGCCGAAAAATGCTATGATGATGGTCCATAACCCCTGGACAATTGCCATGGGAACTGCGGATGATTTTAGGAAGCTCGCAGACGATATGGACCAGATACGGGAATCCATAATAGTGACGTACCAGGATAAAACCGGGATGGATAGGGAAGAAATTATAAGGCTTATGGATGAGGAAACCTGGATGACTGCCGAGGAAGCTGTTCAGATGGGTTTTGCAGATGAACTGGAAGAAAGCAAGAAGATCGCTGCTTCTTTAAAAGAAGGGTTGCTTGTAGTAAACGGCCAGCAATTTGACCTAACAAAATATAAGAATCCTCCCAAAATAGTGGTAGTGGATCAGGAGAATAACATGGAGCTAGAAAATCCAAGGGAAGGAGAGCAGACCGATGAAGGGCTGCTTTTTTTATATCAAAAGAAAATCCAAATAAACAAAAATAGAATTGGAGGTATGAAATAATGAAACTTCAGGAACTTTTACAGAAGCATGCTGCCAAATGCGATGAGCAGCAGGCTATTGTAGACAAGGCTGTTTCAGAAGGAAGGGGTATGACAGAAGAAGAAAAGACGAAGTTTAATGATCTGCAGAAAGAGATCGATGCACTAGCTGAGACAATAGAGGCTGCAAGAAAGGTTCAGGACAGGTCCAAAAAGCTGGATGAGCCTCTGGAGGATAAGAAAGTAGCAGTATTTGCAGATCCTAGCTGGAAGCAGGAAGAAAAGCTTGATGATGCAGGGTTCAAAAACATAGGGGAATTTCTTTACTGCGTAAAACACGGTGATTCCAAAGGAAGGCTTAAAAACCTTGCTACAAGCGATGTAGGAATTATGATACCCCCCGCTTTCTCCCAGAACATAATGAGGCTACAGCCAGAAGAAGAAATAGTTGCTCCAAGGGCTAATGTACTGGAGCAGGGAGACCAGCCTAATGCAGAATTCAAGGTACCTTACCTGCAGCAGGGTCAGAATGGCGCCCTGGGTGGAGTGGCGCTCTACTGGGAGGCTGAAGGGGTAGACCTTCAGAATATAGTTAACCCCAAAATAAAGGATATGGGGCTCAAGCCTTCTAAGATAGCAGGCCTTTGCCCTATAAACAACGAGACACTGCTTAACTGGAGTGCAGCTGGCTCATTCATTGAGAATCTGCTTAGGATGGCATTCATAGAGGGAAGAGATGAGAAATTCTTAAGCGGTTCGGGTGCAGGTGTACCTCTAGGCATTTTGAATTCGCCAGGTGCTTACAAAGTGGCCCGTAATACTTCCGGTACAATAAAACTGGATGACCTGGCCAATATGCGCAAGCACCTTCTCCCGCAGGCATACAACGGAGCTTTCTGGATTGCTTCAATAGATGCTATGCCGACTCTGACCACCCTAACTGACGGCCAGGGGCGCCTAATATGGATGCCGGGTAATGTAGCTGCCGGAATTCCTGAAACCATACTTGGCCTTCCTGTTATATGGACAGGTAAGACTTCTCTGCTGGGTGAAGAAGGAGACCTTATTCTCTGTAACCTGAATCCATACTATCTGATTAAGCCCGGGGCAGGTCCTTTCGTGGCAATTTCAGAGCATTACCTGTTCGGTTCTGATAAGACTGTATTCAGGATAGTAGCATACGTGGATGGCCAGCTGTGGGTTAAAGAGCCCCTTAAGCTCAAGAATGGTGTAGAGGTATCTCCTGTTGTTATACTCAAGAAATAACATAAGGCCGGGCATAGTCCCGGCCAAATAATATTAATGAATTGGAGGTAAAGTTGAAATGAGACATTTAGCAGATAGAATGAAAATTGATATAGGGCTTGTCTCACAAGCTCTTAACAACAGTAATGCCACCGGTAGATATTACAACATGGCGATGTACAGAAAGGCTTTGTTTGTGCTAAACGGCGGCGCAATGGCTGCAGGGAAGACTACCAAGATCGAGCTTTTACAGGCCAAGGATGCTGATGGAACCGATGCTAAGGCCATAGCTAATGCTGATGCTACCATAACAGCCAACACCGCAGTAACAGAGGCTACTATTGATTTGTCCCTTGTGGCCAATACTGATGTAGTAACAATTAACGGCATTGACTTCACAAAAGCAGCCGCTACAGATGCATCCGCCAGGGAATTTGCAGATGCAGCAGGCCTTGTTACCTGTGTAAATCATGAAACTTACGGCGTTGAAGGCGTAACTGCGTCGGTTAACGGAAATATAGTTACACTTAAAGCTACTGATCCGGGAGCTGTAGCCATAACTCTGGATAAGACAGAGAACGCAGGCACAATTACTTTGGCTACCACAAAAGCTATAGCCTATGTAGAGGTTGATGCATCATATCTTGACATAGATAACGGATTTACACATGTGGCTGCTAAGGTAACCACCACTGCAGATACTGTTGTGTCAGTAGTTATGCTTCGTGGGGACGGAAGATTTTCACCGGAGCAAGCGGTAGGAGCATATTCAGTACAGTAAAATGAGAGGGCCTAGTGCCCTCTCCTGTACTTGAAAGGAGGGTGCAGTTTGAAGGTTCAGGTTATCAGGCCTGCCAGGCTTAATGGCGTGGATATAGAACCAGGCAAAATAGTGGATCTGGATAACCAGCTCGCTAATAACTGGATAAGGTTAGGTTTTGGTAAGCCAATAGGGAAGGGTAAAGCAGCAGAGCCGAATGATAGCGAGAAAGCAACTGGTGAAGATACAGAATGGCCAAAACCTTTAGGAGCGGGTTGGTATCAGCTGCCCAATGGCGAAAAGGTACAGGGCAAGAAGAAAGCTATTGAAGCTGTGAAAGAACTAAAAGAAACCTAGATGTCACCTATCTAATGAAAGTAGGTGAAATGACATGCCACTGAAATTAATTACACCACCTCAAGAAGAACCGGTTACCCTGGCAGAGGTTAAAGCTCACTTAAGGATTGATAGCAATGAAGAAGATGCATGGCTTAACTCTGCCATAAAAGCTGCAAGGGAGCTGTGCGAAGCTTTGCAGGGACGTAAATATATAACCCAAACATGGGAGAAATATATGACCGAATGGCCTTCAAAAGACTATATTGAGCTTCTCCCGGGACTCCAAACAGTGGACTTTGTAAAATACTATGACTCAGATGGGGTGGAATATAGCTTTGATCAGTCCAAGTATGAAGTGGATAATCTGAGTATAATAGGCAAGATAGTACTTAAACAGAACGAAAGCTGGCCAACTATTACGCTTCGTTCTGTAAACGGTATATGCATAAGATTTGCATGCGGATATGGAACTGCCTCAGATGTACCTGAAACTATTAAAAATGCTATGAAAATGCTTATAGCTCACTGGCATGAACACCGCGAGACAGTGCTTATTGGCAGTATAAGCAAGGAAATTGAGTTTGCTGTTAATGCACTGTTAGCATCGGAAAGGGTTGTTGTAGCATGAGAGCGGGCGAATTACGACACCGCATAACAATACAGCAGATGCAGGATACACAAAATGAATATGGAGAACCAACAAAAGAATGGGTTGATGCGGCAACGGTTTGGGCCAGCATTGAAGGCCTCCGGGGGCGTGAATATTTCGA
>JACDNU010000067.1 GCA_017656505.1 Archaeoglobus sp.
TTGGTTGCATAATTTGTATTTTCTTTATTTATTTTTTGTTATTTTGACACTACCGATGAAGAGATGCCTAATTTTCATCCTTCTAATAATCCTTGTCTTCGGAACCGTTTTTAGCGGATGTTCCAAGCAGGAAAGTCCAAGTAATGCCCCTAATGCCCCTACACCCAAAATTAAAACAACATCTTCAATTGAAGAAGAACAAAAAATTGTAAAGGAGACGCCAAGCTACGAAAGGAGAAATCTCACCCTTTTCAAAGGCGTTTGGCCCTCGCCAGGAACAACCGGAAAAGCGTTAGCTAATGATGTAGAGAAGATGAGAGAGGATGGTGTGAATGCTGTATGCATATCCCCCGTTTATATAATCCTCTCCGATGGAAGTCTTAAGTCCGTCGGCGAAAGTCCTGAGTGGGAAGGGCATGCGGAGGAGCTTTACATTGAATACATAAGAAAGGCACACGATGCTGGCCTCGCAGTTTATCTCACCATAGATCCGGTTCCAGTAAATGCAAATCCTTGGCATATAGAACCTCTCTCAGGAGAGAGAAAGGAGAAGTTCATCGAGGAAGTTACCCGAGTTGTTATTCACTGGGCTGAAATAGCGGAGAAAGAAAAGGTTGAATTGTTCTCCCCAATGAATGAGCCTGAAACCTTTTTGGGAAGCGAAGATGGTGTGAAATGGTCTGAAAATATTCTCCCGAAAGTGAAGGAGAAATTTAGAGGAGATGTGATTGTGAAGTTTGCTGACATTGGACCCAGAGATTTGGAGAATTACGGGGATCTTACTGGCTACGATTACCTTGCCATAGACGTCTACGATAACAATCCCAAGGAACTGAAGGAGCGGTTGAGAGCAGAAGTGATCCCTCGAGCAAAGAGTTTGGCTGAAAAGTACGGCATGAAAGGATTCGTGTTTGGAGAGATGGGTGGTGATGTTAAAGACAAAAAGGTACTTGCAGAAATATTGGATGTGTTCTTCAACGAGTCATGGAACTATTCAAAGGGCTATTTCGTCTCCGGGTGGGGGAAGAACCCTGACCCCAGCGATCCATCAGATTGCACCTTCACAGATACTCCCGCGGAGGATATCGTGAGGAAATGGTTCCTTAAAATTGAAGCATAAAAAAGTTCGGTGGCTTCGAGATCTTCAGAACCCATTTCAGTCCTGTCTTCTCTTTTATTCCTTTAGTTTATTTTTTTAGAACTTTTATTATCCTCGGCCAGATGTACTTTCCAACCTCTCTGTTAGCTCCTCCACCATCCATGATCACATACCTTCCATCGCACACTTCCTCGGCCAGAAGCTTCACCTCTCTTGCCAGCTCGATGTAGAAATTCTCGCTTAAGCCAAGGCTTCCGTAGTCGTTCCAGTGGGTATCATGGCCGAGGAAATGGATAATCATCTCAGGTTTGAAGTCTCTTATTCTGGGAAACATGCTCCTTACCTTCTCCAAATACCACTCATCGCCTTCTGGAGATCTCACATTCACGCAGAGCTTGCTATCCTCTTCCAAATCCCTCCAGCAGAAGCAGAGATGAAAAGCATCCTCATCTTCTTTCAGCACGTCTCTATCGCCATCTCCGTGATGGGCGTCGGTATCTATAAGCACGAATCTTCTAAGTCCGAGTTCCCTCAACCTCAGCGAAGTCGGGCCGATGCAAGACAAATACGTTCCACCCCAAGCAGAGGATTTTGAGGCATGATGGCCAGCGGCGACGAGAAATACCACTGCGTTTTTTAGCTTTTCCTTCCACACCATCTCGCATGCCTTAACGAAGCCTCCAACCGTAAGTTTAGCGCCATAATAGTACCATGAACTCCTCTGTTCTTCCAAAAAATCTTTGCTGTGGATTCTGAGCAGCAATTCTTCCGAAACTGGCTCAGGTTCGATAACTTCGATTTCAGAATCCTTCGATAAATCTTCTATGAGTTTATCGAATCCTTCGTATCTATCCCCCACAACCGGCCAGTTTTTGCCTATGAACTCTTTGTGGAAGAAGATACCGGTTGTCATATACAGTGGTTGTAAAGCTTGGCAAAAATGCTTTCGTTTTGATTAAATATCCCTTTCCACCCTAATTCTGGTAACAAAATCAGAGGCTTTTTCAAGCAAATTTACCATTTCTAGAAGCTCACTTTCAGAAATTCTATAGTATTCATGTGCTATAAGATTTCGGAGAAAGATTAGGCGTTTAAAAACCTTTAATTCATCATTACTGATGTATCCTGCACTTTCAAGGATTTCAAAAAGCTCTCTGTACGTTGAAGGAAAACCCAGCTTTTTCTTTGCAACCAAATATTGGGCTATTTCAATTAGGGTATTTACTCCTTGAAAGCATTCCATTGCAAGTGTGTTGTAAACAAAGTAATCTCTAACATCCTTCGATTTGAGATTCAAAGCTCCTTGGAGATGCTTTTGAAATCGCAACACATACTCAACAAATCTCATCCGAGCACCTCAGACGATATTCTTTTGTACATCCGATAAGTGTCGAGATACTCTCGCATAACCTCAAGTTTTATTTCAACGAGTTTTCCCTCATCACGAACAAAAAGTTCTTTCCCGTACCTGAAGATTTCAAATTTGATGTGAAGAGGTAAACGATGAAAAAGAACAACATCGATTTCTGGGGATATTAAGCTTCCAACCTCAGCTTCGTTCTCTGGATTAAGATTTCCAAGAATAACAGCAATATCTACATCCGACATAGGGGTTTGCTCTCCTTTAGCATAAGATCCAAAAAGGTAAATTGCTATTACGTCTGGATGGTTCTTGATGGATTCTATAATTTTAACGATGTTTTGACCCAGCTCCATACATCTCACTTTGGTTGATGGTTAATATTTTTATCTTTAGGATAACGATTAAATTAGAGCATGAAAATTCATAGTATAAACCGGAATGCTGATTCCAGATTCTGAGAGGTTTTGATTTTTCACAGGCTCTAAATTCTTCACTTTGAGGATTATTATATTAAAACCAAGACGCCGGGGCTGGGCATTTATAATTTAATTATAAGACCACAATAAAGCCATGGACGTCGACATCCACAACTATCGCTATCGGCTTGCCAGGGAGGAGGATCTCCTCAGAAGATCCGGGATCAACAAAAGGAACAGAGGGCTGATTCTGAAATTCAAGAAGGGCTCAGGGAATAAGCATAGCGAGAATAGTCAGATACATGCAGATTCTGAGGAATATTTCTCAAATAGTTAGCAAACCCTTCGACAAGTGGGGCAAAGAAGAGCTAATAGAAGTTCTCAACGAGATAGAAACGAGAGACTACACTGCCCAGACAAAGAACGAGTTTAGGAAGGGTTTAAGAAAATTCTTCAAGTGGCTGAAGGAAGAGGACTGGTAGCTCTTGAAAGTTCTCAAAGGAGACAAGAAGGACGACAGGAAGCCGCAGATCCTGCAGGAGGAGGAAATAAAAAGGATGATTGACCGCTTCGATCATCCTCACGACAAGATCTTTCGCTTTTTCGACTAAAATCCTTTAAGAAACCTTTTTTCTAAAATCAGTAATTAAAAACTTCTTTTGTATTGCAATAAGCTGTAATAAACCTCGTACCAGGAAACGCAAATCTATATCCCTTAGAATTATTTTCGAACAGGAATCCCTAAAATCCCAAATCCTTCTAAAGAAGAAAATTAGCATTTAGCTATTCTAGCCCTCCCATCTCAAGCAATTCTTCTTTCTTCCTCAGTTCCTCTTCCAGCTTCCTGCTCCTTTCCCCTTCATCTCTCTTTATACTTTCTTCTTACACCTCTTTATATATTAAATCACCTCTAAATAAAACCTCAAAACCTCTGCCTTGCTGATATCTCACCCTCGCCTTAATCTTCCCAAGAGAGTTAAGCCATCAAACTCCACAGAATAGTTCCCTTGTGAACAGCATCACGGGGATGACATTACCCATTAGATGTTTTAACCTAATTTGCTAAATTTCTAGTATGAGATTCGGCTTTTTTTCGATTCGGATGGGTTAAAGCTTAGATACTTTGAGGTAGGAGAAGGGGGGAGCCGCTTATCCTTATCCATGGTCTTGGTGAGAGCTTGGAAGGGTGGGGCCTACCAGTATGACGAGTTCTCAAAGCACTTTAGGGTTATAAGTCTCGATTTAAGGGGATTTGGGATGTCTAATATACCGGAAAATATCTCTGTTGGGGATTTTGCTGAGGATGTGAGAATTTAATGGGCCACCTTGGAATTGGCAGTACAAATCTGCTCAGACTTTCCATGGGTGGTGTGGTATGCATGGATTTCTACAACGATAGAGATGAGTAAAATAAATTATGAAAGTGTCCTTCCGACAATCAAAGTGCCCACACTTATCCTAGTAGCTGAATTCGACATAACAACTCCTCCTGAGATTGGAAAACAGATTTTTAAAGCTTACTAATAATTCTAAAATTGATACAAAGCTAATTCACGATTTTCTCTCGATTTCTCTCTTGAAATTCTTCTCAAAAATTGTAGAATCGAGAATATTATTGCATTGTTAGGTAAGGTTGTTGTATTGTTATATTTATTTTATTGTATCCATATCTATAACTCCATCCATCTGATTGACCGGGGGAAGGGGGTACGTCTGGCTGAACTTCAAAGACCACTTTCATTTCTCGCTTATTCACTCCGATCCACCCCCACCTGCTGAATATGAAATAAAAAATGATTTTTCGGTTAATCTTAGACCGATCCTTCACTGGTGACGTGACTATCTTTTTGATCTCTTTCAACCTGTGTGATGTGTTGTTCTGCATAAACATCACCTTTATCTACTTTTTAACCTATTTTAAAAGCATTTTTTTCATTATTGTTAGAAATATTGCATCATCTGCCTGGCTTTTTCCTACAATTCTGAGGCGAATCTCTTCACTCTTTCTCTGGTGTTCTTACTTTAGTTTCCTCCATTATTTCTCCCGAATACATCCATTTATGGTCACGTAAAGATACTTTTTATGCACATTACGATATATGCCGGATGCACTCAGAGTCCAGTTATACAACTAAGATCCGCCCTAAAATAAAAGAAGTATACAATTAACTATACAGAAAGACTGGGTGAGTGATGTATGGATGTAGAAGGGAAGATTGAGATAATTAAAAGTTTTGCTGAAGAAATAATCACTACGGATGAACTGACCAACCTCTTTGAAACAAACAACCATCCAGTAGCATATGATGGCTTTGAGCCTTCGGGAATTGCACACCTTCCTGTAGGAGTATATAGGCCCATAATTTTGGAGAGGCTGATGAAAACCGGAATAAGATTTAAACTCTTGCTTGCAGACACCTTTGCCTGGATAAACAACAAGCTTGGTGGTGATATAGAAAGGATAAGAGATGCTGGAAGGTACTTCATAGAAGTTTGGAAGGCTGCAGGCGTTGATATCAACAAGGTTGAAGTAGTATGGCACAAAGACATTTTCGATAATCCAGAATACTGGAAAAAGGTTATATTTATAGCAAAAAATACATCAGTTAACAGAACAACCAGAGCTTTAGCTGTGGCTGGAAGAACGGAAAGTAAACAAAACCCAACAGCATTTATATTTTACCCAATAATGCAATGCGCCGATGTTTTCCAGCTTGAGGTTGACATTTGTCAACTAGGAATGGACCAGAGAAAAGTTAACATGTTGGCTAGAGAGGTAGCTCCTACGCTAGGTTTTGACAAACCTGTGGCAATCCATCACCCTCTATTACTTGGTTTGAAAAGTGACGGGACTGATAAAATTGAAAACAACATAAGCCTTAAAATGAGTAAAAGTGTCCCAAACTCGGCGATATTCGTTCATGACAGCGAAGAAGTGATTAGGAGAAAAATCAGAAGGGCATTTTGCCCCCTAAAACAAGTAAAAGGAAATCCTGTAATAGATTTAATTGAGAAAATAATTTTTAACAAATTTCAAGAATTTGTAGTATCCCAAAGAGACGGTGATGAAATCGTATTTGATTCTCCAGAGGAATTAAAAGCAGAATTTGCTAAGGGGGAGCTACATCCAGGCGATTTAAAAGACTCTGTTGCTAATTACATCAATGAGATAGTAACCCCAATTAGAGAGCATTTTGAAAAGAATAGGAAGGCGAGGGAACTATTTAATAGAATTAAGAGAGCAGAAATAACTAGGTAGAATTAAATAATTTTATTATAATTTTTTAAAACTTCACTGATATATTCAATAGATGAACTTGTTGAGTGGTATAGCTACTTAAAGTCACATATGAGCCCTAATTTCGATGAGCTTGAAACTCTTTTATCGGCATTTACGGGAAAATGTGATGAGGGAAAATGCAGTGAGATCATCTTTGTAGTTTTTTATTGTTTTACAACCACCTTAAATAACAACTATACTCTATTTGTCGAATATACGATATGCATACTGTATCAAAATTACTTGGAATAAAAACAAAGAATAGGAAATTTAAAAGTAATTTAAATTCCAAAATCGAAAAAATTATAGTTGTCAGTAACCATAGCGGTGAAAAAATAGAGGTTGATATAATGACAATAGATAAAATAGATAATTTTGAGGATTTTAGAGATGGTATTTACAAACACCTTCTTGGAAACGACATCCCAAGAAAAGCACTGTTTGCAATATTTGATTTCATAGATGAGTACGGTAGCAAACTGAGAGAAAGAGAGGCCATAACACTAAAAGAATTAGGCGAGAAAGTATACGGAAACAATCCAAAAGCGTCTGTAAAGCTCCACACGTCAGGATCAGTTAAAAAATTAGAAGAATATCGAATACTACTAAGATTTCCGAAACCTTCATGTGAAAATGAAGGAAGGAGAAAGAAAGTAGATACAATATATATCCCAACACCGATAGCAAGATGGTTAAAGGAGAGCAAAATAAAGATAGAACCTCCTTCCCCCAACTCAGAGTATTACGATTACATAGATGCTGTATGCAGATATCCTGATTTTGACAACATGAAGCTTCTATTATTTGTCATACTAAAGAAGCATACTAATGTTATAGATCCGAAAATAGATGTTGAAATCGATTTCCCATCGATAAAATTTGAGAGACAGAGATATGGAGGAAGGCTAAAAGGCAGGGTTTGTGAAGATGGCATAGATATCTTAAACGAGATTGATCTGAAAAAGGATCTGAGAGCTTTGGTAATTCTTTGGTTCACTGAAAGCCTTTCCCAAG
>JACDNU010000068.1 GCA_017656505.1 Archaeoglobus sp.
CCCCCCCCCCCCCCCCCCCCCCCCCCCCCCCCCCCCCCCCCCCCCCCCCATAGCCATGAGGTTTGAAAGTTTAATGGGGATGTTGGTGGTAACTATTTTTCTTCTTGTGTGTGGATTTTTGAGTAGTTGTGAGGAAGAAAATTCGGATGATTTATTTGAGATGTGTGGTTCAGGTGATTCAACAATAGTCAGTGGTGAGATAGATAGAAATACAATATGGAAGTATGAATGCAGTCCATATATTGTGGTTGACACATTGGTTGTGAATAAGGGTGTAAAACTTGTAATAGAACCTGGGGTAGTGGTAAAGTTTGATGTTTTAAGGCCCTTAATTGTGGAGGGAGCTTTGATTGCCCGTGGAACTGAAGAGATGAGAATAGTATTTACTTCCATGAGAAAGTTTGATCCGAATTGGATTTACAGTAAAAAATGGAATTTTTGGGGAGGGATATTGTTTATCAAAGCTTCTAACAATTCTTTAATTAAATATTGTAAACTAAAGTATTGTTATGAAAGAGCAATAGAAATAGGAGATTGTGATGTAACAATTTCGCATTGCAAGATAGATACTGTGTTTACTCTTGCTGAGACAGGCCCTGCTTATCTTATTTACTATGGGAATTCTAGGGGCTTAATAGAATATAGTTCCATATCAGTTCATGGATTTAGTTCAGCAGGGATTTTTTGTGAGTCCCCTGCAAATCCAATAATTAAGAATAATAATATTAGGTGCGGGGAGGATGCCTTGGCGGTCTGGGGAGGAGGATTTTTAGACGGTAACTATCTGGAGGCTTATGATGGTACAGTTGATGCGACACTGGGGAGTCCTGTTGATCAGGTAGGAGATGGTATTTGTAATACAACATCCACCTATAGAATTCCTTTATTTAAAAATGTCGATGGAGTTACAAATCCGAGGTCTACTCCAAATCCTCTAGATTGGTAGATGGTAATTATGTGCGCTTTTTCCCTTTGCTTTTTAGTAGAGGAGGATAAAATAATGGGGCGAAGAAGAGAATTTAATTTTCAAACAATAGTAAGAATATTTAGATATGTTTTCTTCTGTTTATCATTTCTGATGATACTTACTGGTGATGGGATGACTCAAAGTAATTGGGTTAGGTTTACAGATGAGCCCATTACTTCAACATTGCCGACAATCGATTTAGTAAATGCTACTGGTAATGAAATTATAATAAAATTTGATATACCTGGCATGAATTACCATGAGGTTGAAATAAATAATGAGAGATTTAGGAGACTTGTAATTCCCAATGGTGGACATACTGCTGAGGTGGGAAATCCAGAACTGCCTACTATAGGAAAGTTTGTTGAAATCCCGTATGGAGTGACACCGAAAATTGATGTGATTTCGTATAAATCAAAGACATTTGAAAACTATAACGTTTATCCAGCACAGGAGCCATTACCAGACTACTGTAATTCTGGTCCGGTTGATTTTAAGAGAAACCGTGAAACTTATTCAAAAGATAGTTTTTATCCTAATGAGATAGTAATCTTGGATAAACCGAAATATCTACGGGGGCACAGAATTGTTTTGATCATAGTTTATCCTGTTCACTATAATCCTGTATCAAAGCGATTAAGAGTTTATTCTGAGATTACCGTAAGAGTTGAATTTGAAGGTGCAAGATCTCCATCTATGGGTGAGGTTAAGAATGATAAGTTTTCACGATCAATCTTGTCGAGACTTGTTCTTAATTATAAATCTTCAGATTTCCAAGATAATAAAAACAATGGTTTACCAAAGCCTGCTGATTCACCGAGTGATGGTGCTGATATGTTGATTATAGCACATGATGATTTTTACGATGATGTTTTACCCCTTGCATCTTGGAGAGCTAGGAAAGGATATAAAACAAAAATAGTTAGGAAATCTGACATAGAAAATGCTGGATATTCATGGACAGCAGATAACACATGGGATCGGAGCTACACAGGGATTGATGGATATATTAAAAATGCTTATGACAACTGGAATCCATCTCCATCTTTTGTTCTATTAGTTGGAGATGCGGACAAATTACCTACTCATTACGTAAATGATCATCCGAGTGGATGTGAGCAATACAAAAAAGTAGGTACTGATTTATATTATGGAACAATGGATGATGCTAATGATTTAAGTTATGTACCATTTCCAGATATCTATGTAGGTCGTCTGCCATCTAGAAATAGCAATGATGTAAAAACAATCGTTAACAAAATTATTTCATATGAAATAAACCTGTATGGAAACGCTACTTCTTGGTTTAAGAATTTGTTATTTGCAGCTTATGATCAACCAGGTCGCTATTTTATTTCCACATCAGAAGATATTAGCACTTTTTTAGAAGATAATGGATATATATGCAAAAAAGTCTATACCGGGGGTTCTTATAGCGGCACAACGCAGGACATTATTGATATTGTAAACAGTGGCTGCTTTTTTATTAATTATAGAGACCATGGTGATTCTCGCAATGGCCCGAATAACTCAGGTATAGAAGGTTGGCAACATCCACTGTTTCAAACTTTTGATGTCTCATCACTCACTAATGGATCTAAGTTACCGATTATGTTTAGTATATGTTGCAGAACGGGTTGGTTTGATGGTGAAACGGATCAGGATAATACTGATCCGAATCCAATACCGGATTGTTTAGGAGAAGCATGGTTAAAAGAGAGCGGTGGTGGGGTTGGCTTTATAGGTTCAACCAGAATAAGTTATAGTGGGTACAACGATGAATTAGATAAAGGGTTTTATGACGCAATCTGGGATAATTTTGATTCTGGATATTCTGGTTCATATATAAATAGCCCAACGTATCATTTAGGACCGATTTTGGATTATGGGAAATTCTGGATGTATGATAAATACGTTCTAACGGGAGGCTCTGGATATCCTCGTGATTATCCGCTTGCAACGGAAATAACCCGAACAGAGTTTGAAGAATTCTTAATTCTGGGTGATCCAGCATTAGAAGTTTGGACAGATGTACCTTCCCAGTTTACAAATGTTTCTATCACAGATAATGGAAACAGCATTACTGTTAATGCAGGAGTCAATGGTGCAACTATTTGTGTATCAAGTGGTGATAATGGGACAGGTTATCACTTAGTTGCAGAAAACGTATCTCAATATACCTTCACAACCAGTGTTAGACCATTGTACATAACGATAACAAAGCATAATTACATTCCGTATACCGCGGTTACCGGTGGCACATTTACCAGTGATGAGTACTGGTTTGGAAACATGCATGTACTGGGCGATGTAGTTGTGGGAAATGGGAAAACGTTGACTATTTTGCCGTATGCTACTGTTAATCTTAATGGTCATGTAGTAAAATCCACCGGCGGAACAATTATAGTGGAGTTTGGTGCTGATATTAACCCGGATATCAGACTGGTGTGTGGATCATCTGCAGCCTTCCGGGGGATGTGAAAAAAGCTTGACAAAAAATTATGGGGGGGGGTAAATTAATAAACGTAAAAAGCAGAAATGAGGGTGAAGGGTTGTCGTAAGATGGAGATTTCAGGGTGATTAAAGAAATAGGGGGGTTTTTTATTTGTAGGGGGTGATAGCCATGAGGTTTGAAAGTTTAATGGGGATGTTGGTGGTAACTATTTTTCTTCTTGTGTGTGGATTTTTGAGTAGTTGTGAGGAAGAAAATTCGGATGATTTATTTGAGATGTGTGGTTCAGGTGATTCAACAATAGTCAGTGGTGAGATAGATAGAAATACAATATGGAAGTATGAATGCAGTCCATATATTGTGGTTGACACATTGGTTGTGAATAAGGGTGTAAAACTTGTAATAGAACCTGGGGTAGTGGTAAAGTTTGATGTTTTAAGGCCCTTAATTGTGGAGGGAGCTTTGATTGCCCGTGGAACTGAAGAGATGAGAATAGTATTTACTTCCATGAGAAAGTTTGATCCGAATTGGATTTACAGTAAAAAATGGAATTTTTGGGGAGGGATATTGTTTATCAAAGCTTCTAACAATTCTTTAATTAAATATTGTAAACTAAAGTATTGTTATGAAAGAGCAATAGAAATAGGAGATTGTGATGTAACAATTTCGCATTGCAAGATAGATACTGTGTTTACTCTTGCTGAGACAGGCCCTGCTTATCTTATTTACTATGGGAATTCTAGGGGCTTAATAGAATATAGTTCCATATCAGTTCATGGATTTAGTTCAGCAGGGATTTTTTGTGAGTCCCCTGCAAATCCAATAATTAAGAATAATAATATTAGGTGCGGGGAGGATGCCTTGGCGGTCTGGGGAGGAGGATTTTTAGACGGTAACTATCTGGAGGCTTATGATGGTACAGTTGATGCGACACTGGGGAGTCCTGTTGATCAGGTAGGAGATGGTATTTGTAATACAACATCCACCTATAGAATTCCTTTATTTAAAAATGTCGATGGAGTTACAAATCCGAGGTCTACTCCAAATCCTCTAGATTGGTAGATGGTAATTATGTGCGCTTTTTCCCTTTGCTTTTTAGTAGAGGAGGATAAAATAATGGGGCGAAGAAGAGAATTTAATTTTCAAACAATAGTAAGAATATTTAGATATGTTTTCTTCTGTTTATCATTTCTGATGATACTTACTGGTGATGGGATGACTCAAAGTAATTGGGTTAGGTTTACAGATGAGCCCATTACTTCAACATTGCCGACAATCGATTTAGTAAATGCTACTGGTAATGAAATTATAATAAAATTTGATATACCTGGCATGAATTACCATGAGGTTGAAATAAATAATGAGAGATTTAGGAGACTTGTAATTCCCAATGGTGGACATACTGCTGAGGTGGGAAATCCAGAACTGCCTACTATAGGAAAGTTTGTTGAAATCCCGTATGGAGTGACACCGAAAATTGATGTGATTTCGTATAAATCAAAGACATTTGAAAACTATAACGTTTATCCAGCACAGGAGCCATTACCAGACTACTGTAATTCTGGTCCGGTTGATTTTAAGAGAAACCGTGAAACTTATTCAAAAGATAGTTTTTATCCTAATGAGATAGTAATCTTGGATAAACCGAAATATCTACGGGGGCACAGAATTGTTTTGATCATAGTTTATCCTGTTCACTATAATCCTGTATCAAAGCGATTAAGAGTTTATTCTGAGATTACCGTAAGAGTTGAATTTGAAGGTGCAAGATCTCCATCTATGGGTGAGGTTAAGAATGATAAGTTTTCACGATCAATCTTGTCGAGACTTGTTCTTAATTATAAATCTTCAGATTTCCAAGATAATAAAAACAATGGTTTACCAAAGCCTGCTGATTCACCGAGTGATGGTGCTGATATGTTGATTATAGCACATGATGATTTTTACGATGATGTTTTACCCCTTGCATCTTGGAGAGCTAGGAAAGGATATAAAACAAAAATAGTTAGGAAATCTGACATAGAAAATGCTGGATATTCATGGACAGCAGATAACACATGGGATCGGAGCTACACAGGGATTGATGGATATATTAAAAATGCTTATGACAACTGGAATCCATCTCCATCTTTTGTTCTATTAGTTGGAGATGCGGACAAATTACCTACTCATTACGTAAATGATCATCCGAGTGGATGTGAGCAATACAAAAAAGTAGGTACTGATTTATATTATGGAACAATGGATGATGCTAATGATTTAAGTTATGTACCATTTCCAGATATCTATGTAGGTCGTCTGCCATCTAGAAATAGCAATGATGTAAAAACAATCGTTAACAAAATTATTTCATATGAAATAAACCTGTATGGAAACGCTACTTCTTGGTTTAAGAATTTGTTATTTGCAGCTTATGATCAACCAGGTCGCTATTTTATTTCCACATCAGAAGATATTAGCACTTTTTTAGAAGATAATGGATATATATGCAAAAAAGTCTATACCGGGGGTTCTTATAGCGGCACAACGCAGGACATTATTGATATTGTAAACAGTGGCTGCTTTTTTATTAATTATAGAGACCATGGTGATTCTCGCAATGGCCCGAATAACTCAGGTATAGAAGGTTGGCAACATCCACTGTTTCAAACTTTTGATGTCTCATCACTCACTAATGGATCTAAGTTACCGATTATGTTTAGTATATGTTGCAGAACGGGTTGGTTTGATGGTGAAACGGATCAGGATAATACTGATCCGAATCCAATACCGGATTGTTTAGGAGAAGCATGGTTAAAAGAGAGCGGTGGTGGGGTTGGCTTTATAGGTTCAACCAGAATAAGTTATAGTGGGTACAACGATGAATTAGATAAAGGGTTTTATGACGCAATCTGGGATAATTTTGATTCTGGATATTCTGGTTCATATATAAATAGCCCAACGTATCATTTAGGACCGATTTTGGATTATGGGAAATTCTGGATGTATGATAAATACGTTCTAACGGGAGGCTCTGGATATCCTCGTGATTATCCGCTTGCAACGGAAATAACCCGAACAGAGTTTGAAGAATTCTTAATTCTGGGTGATCCAGCATTAGAAGTTTGGACAGATGTACCTTCCCAGTTTACAAATGTTTCTATCACAGATAATGGAAACAGCATTACTGTTAATGCAGGAGTCAATGGTGCAACTATTTGTGTATCAAGTGGTGATAATGGGACAGGTTATCACTTAGTTGCAGAAAACGTATCTCAATATACCTTCACAACCAGTGTTAGACCATTGTACATAACGATAACAAAGCATAATTACATTCCGTATACCGCGGTTACCGGTGGCACATTTACCAGTGATGAGTACTGGTTTGGAAACATGCATGTACTGGGCGATGTAGTTGTGGGAAATGGGAAAACGTTGACTATTTTGCCGTATGCTACTGTTAATCTTAATGGTCATGTAGTAAAATCCACCGGCGGAACAATTATAGTGGAGTTTGGTGCTGATATTAACCCGGATATCAGACTGGTGTGTGGGTCGTCTGTAGCCTTCCGGGGGGGTGTGAAAAAAGACCTGACAAAAAATTGTGGGGGGGTAAATTAAAAAAGATTAAGAGGTAAGATTTGTACATGAAGCGGCTCATCAATGACCATGGTTAGAATGATTGAAGGATCATTTCAGG
>JACDNU010000069.1 GCA_017656505.1 Archaeoglobus sp.
CCATGTGGGTAGTTTATTTTCATTGGTTAAAAATGTTTTGTCTAATACTCTAATTCCTCGAAACCCAGAAAATTCTCGATTTTACTGTTGATGATTTCAAGCCGTTTCTCAATCCGGGATAAATGTTCAAGGATTGTTTGCTCCTGCATTGCTCATGGTTATATTTTTAGAATTGAAAAGGATTTCGCACAAATTGGTGTGATCATATTACGAGATCAAAAATAGCATCAAAATTCTTTTCAATTATCTCAAAAATCTCAAAATATTGAGATATTGAGATCACAAAGATTGGCAACCAAAAAATAGTATATAAAACTTAACAGGGAGTTGAAACAGATTTTAGAACGCCCGGGCCGGGATTTGAACCCGAGGCGAGGGCTTTCTGCGTTTTGTTGCAGCTATTGCAGCTACGCTGCACTCGACAGGCCCCCATGTTAGGCCGGACTACACCACCCGGGCATGGTTGTTAGGGCATAGAAATCACATCTACTGCACAATTTAAGCTTTACGATGGTATCCATCGGATATTCAGAGTGGTGTTTTAGTGGAATTATTGAGAGTGGAATTATGGCATCCGATTTTAGATCCGATCGATTCTTAGATCCCTTACAAATATGCCTTTGCCTTCTTCAACCCTTCCAACGATTTTGGCTTCCGACTTTTCTCCCAAAATCTTCTTTGCCTCCTCATCGGTAGTGATTACTGCGAAACCCATGCCCATATTGAAGGTACGATACATCTCGTCCTCATCGACATTTCCGATCTCCTGAATAAACCGGAAAATTGGTTGGGGTTTAAAGGGATCGTCGATAACGTATTTCAAATCTTTCAACCTTTTCAGCTTTAAAAGCCCACTTCCTGTTATGTGGGCCATTCCGTGGATGTCGTATTTCTCCCACAATCCTACGATATCGGAGTATATTCTAGTGGGAGTTAGAAGTTCCTCTCCAATCGTTTTTCCCTCAAACTCATCATCGTAGCTGTAGCCGGCATTTTCAACAGCCTTTCTTGCAAGTGTCAGGCCGTTGCTGTGTATTCCGCTGCTTGGGAAGCCAACTATCACATTTCCTGGCTGAATTTTCTCGCCAGTTATCATTTGATCTTTTCTAACCCAGCCTATTGCCGTGCCGGCAAGATCAAAACCCCTCACAATTTCAGGCAGAGTTGCAGTTTCTCCACCTACCAGCGAAATGTTAGCGATTCTGCAACCCTCTTCCAGTCCAATTGCGATCTGCTCCATTATCTCTGGATTCGGTTTCTCTATTGCAATGTAATCCACGAAAGCTAGTGGTTCAGCTCCTATTGCAATCAAATCGTTCACGTTCATTGCAACGCAGTCGATTCCGACGGTGTCGAATTTTCCGATTTTCTCTGCAACCAAAATCTTGGATCCAACGCCGTCGGTGGTGATAGCGATTCCAACATCTCCAAAATCTATAACCCCAGCGTAGTGGCCAGAAAGTATGACGCTTCCCAAACCTTCTCTTTTGAATTTTATTCTGGAAGCTAGCGATCTTATCGCCTTTTCTTCCTCAAAAATATCCACTCCTGCTTTGGAGTAAGTCAGCTTATCAGTATTTGACTTAGATTTATCAAATTCATGAGATTTACCAGACATACCCAATTTACCCATCCTCATCGCCCTCTAATTATCAATCTCTATCGCTTTCAGACCCCTCTAACTTCCCCAACTCCTCCAATTCTTTCAACTTTTCGTAGAGATGAGGCACAAACAACCCAACATCTGTCACGACTCCTATTGCCTGAGCTGTTCCGCGATCAACGAGCTTTGTAACCGTTGCGGGGTTTATATCAACACAGATCGTTTTAACCGTAGAAGGCAGTAAATTCCCGACTGCAATGCTGTGGAGCATGGTTGAAAGCATGATCACCATATCTATATCCTTCAAAGCTTTCTTCATTGCCTTCTTCGCCTCCATAACATCCGTGATGACTTCTGGAAGTGGACCATCATCTCTGATAGAGCCGGCAAGCACGAAGGGAACTCCCCTCTTTATGCACTCGTACATTATCCCATCTTTAACGATTCCAGCCTCGATCGCTTTTTCTATGCTTCCGGCTGCGATTATCTTGCTTATCGTTCGTAGATGGTGGCGGTTTCCGCCTGGCACAGGCTTTCCTGTTGCGACATCCATCCCCAAAGAAGTGCCATATATGGACAGCTCTAGATCGTGAACAGCTAAAGCATTTCCGGAGAGTAGCAAATCGATGTAGCCGTCTCTGATCATTGCAGCCAGAGAATCCCTTGCTCCGGTGTGGTCGATAGCCGGCCCTGCAACAACAGCGATTTTTCCTCCATTTCGCTTGAGCTCAATCATCTCTCTTGCTATAACCTCAACCAGTTCATCAGTTGGCCTCTCGCTGCTAACGCTGCCTCCCATGAACTGAAAGTGAGTGTATCTCCTCGGTCGTTCTGGAGGAATTATTCTGACACCCTTTTCCCCAACAACAACCATGTCTCCTTTTTTAACCTCATCAATCGCTATGCATTCAGCTCTCCCGTTTCTTATCACGATAAGTCTGTCCATTCCAATATTTTCAACCTTTAACCATTCCCCTTTGAAGTGAACGTAGGTTGGATGGTTTGTTGTGACATAGAAGTCCTCAGGAAGCACCTTGTCTGCTGGAGCGGGTTTAAGCTCGACCTCTTCAGCCTCGGGAATTTTCGCCCCTAATTTGTGAAGTTCGTGTAGAATCTCGCTGAGATGTTCTGGATCTCTCCCTATCACGATAATTCTTGCATAGCTGTAATCTGTCTTCTTTTTCCCGACTCTGAACTCAACGATCTCGAATTCTCCTTCGTGGTCAAGAATCGTGTCCAGAACTTTCGGAAAAATCATCGAGTCGATTAGGTGACCTTCAAATTCCAGCTCCTTTACGTTCGTGTTTATTGGATCTAAATCGTTCCCCATTTTATTCGATTTATCCGGTTTATCCAGTTTATCCAATTTATCATCTCCTGCAAGATCTTCTGCAAGATCTACTGCAAGGTTTCTGGAACCCTGAGAATAATTCAACTGGCTGTCAATTTAAATTTTCGTGTTTTTCTGCTGTGGTTTTGTTATTAGATTTGTTACACACAGAGGTATTTTGAGTTAAATTACAAACATTTGCACTTCGATTTAGCCTTCGAGTTTTCCAAAATATTGGTAATTTAGAAATTTAGCTTTCCAGCAGAAAACGGTATTTCTGCCTCCCCGAAAATGCCAGTGGCATAAACAACCCCCCTGATCTGGAGCTTTATTCCACGCTCGGGCTGGTTGACTGGAATGTAAGCTTCTGTACTCGATCCTGGCTGAATGATCAGTTCCCCTTTGAAGCAACCGAGAGTTTCGGAATTCGCTATGCTGACATCTCTGTAGATCTCTATTTTCTTAACTTTCAGCGGAAAGAGGGTCGGATTGGTTATTCTCAGCTTTAAAGTTTTCTCCTCGGGCTTGAAATCGATAACTTCAACCTTACAATCTCTCATCTTAAGGCTTTCTTCCATGAAGAAGCCAACGCTTGCCACTGAAATTGTGAGAAAGAGAATACTTGCAATCTTCCAAGGCATGTTCCCTATTTGAATTACAGAAAAGTTAAGGTTGCTAAATTCGCTTGATTATAATGATGGCTAGAGGTGGCTAATAGCTTAGATTTGCCCAATGTTTGTCTGGGAGACTTATTAGCATCTCTCTGGCTCAATCAGGTCTTCTCTGTGCAAGGTGGGTAGAGTGTAATGATATAATGGCAAAGTACAATATTACTGTAGTTTAACTTGTTTTTAATTGTTTTTTAATTGGTCTTGACAAAGAGAATCCTATTTTTGCCTCCACCTGCTCGTAAAATAAGGATCAAAATGCTTTTCTTGAAAACAGACTTCAAGAATTCCTCAATATAGAAAATAAATATCAAAAATGCGGAGGGAGGGATTTGAACCCTCGGACCCCTACGGGATGGGACCCTAAATCCCACGCCTTTTCCTGACTCGGCAACCTCCGCTTTGATTTATTTGGTCTAAGTTTGTTTAAGTTGATCTAGGCAAATCCAAGTTGAATTTCTATCGGCTTACAAGCCTAGTAAAACTTGATCAAAGAGTTTATCAAAATTTTGGTAAAATTTGGTAAAATTGTTTCTGCTTCCTGAATTATTCCTTCTAAATTATTCCTTATCCTCGACTATTTCAACGTCTTCTGAGTTACATTTGGGGCAGCAAAGACTGGATTCACTCTGCTCCCATACATCCCACTCATGCCCGCAGACCTTGCAAACAGCTTTTGCCATGGGGGGAGATAGCATAGGAACCTCTTAAACCTTCCGTTTTTAGATGGCATTAGTCAATATTAGATGTGGTAAACGAATACGATGATCGAGTAGGCAATGAAGAAGAATAATCCGAAAAACAGACCCCACCAGGGAAATCTCTGTTTTGCAATGAAGTAGAGGAGGATTAGGGAGATGATGGTAGTCCCTATCACGCTGAGATATGCATGGACATCTAAAGCCCATGCTGTAACGAGTAAACCAATTCCTGGATAAAAAGTTGAGTAGAGAACCTTTTCACCAATCAGGGAGGCTATACTTAAAGTATCTCTACCTCTGTAGCTCCATATCAGTGCGCTTGCCGTCTCAGGAATGGCCGTTGCTGCGGGGATTATAATAAGGGCTAAACCCAGAGCACTAATTCCGAGATCTCTCGAGAGCAGATCGACCGAGGCTACGAGTCCCCTTGAGCCGTAGTAGAGAAGGATAACCGCAGCTATAAGCTGAATAAACCCTCCAAACTTTCGATGTGGGATTACTACGCAAACGTAAGGTTCCTCCACACCCTCTATCTTTTCGGACATACCCCTTTTGTACATGGATATCGTGTAGGCGACGTATATTCCTAGGAAAAGTATCCCGAAAATCCTGTGGTAACCAAAATATGCTGGGACTAGAGTTAGTGGAAAGGTAACTGAAATTAGGGCGTATGGGATTATCAGCGCTTTGTCAACCTCTAGGATCAAATCATCTCTCCTCTTCATGTAGAACCCCAGAAGAACGGTCAAACCAACCAAACCGTAAGAGAGACTCGAGGCCATGAAGGGTTGGCCAAAAATCGTGCCAATGCCTATCTCCTCTCCACTAGCTACACCCGAGAAAAACACCGCAACTACGAAAACTATCATTTCTGGCAGAGAGGTAAAAAGCGGGGACAGTATGGCACCCACAAAAGAACTTCCAAGCTCGAAGACGCTACCCAAGTACTCTATTGCGTTTACGAATAGTAAGGCCGCTATGAAGACTATGAACATATCTAAGAATATGCTGACAACTTCTTCGAACATAGGGAGCCTCCGTGCTGCTTTCTCGCTGTGAAAGCTTAAAAAGTTTCTGTTGTGTTAGGGAGGAAAGTTGTGGATCTTGTCTAGCAAACTACCAAAAATAGAAAACAAAATCTAAAAATCTAGGTTTACCCAAGTTCACCTGAATTTACTTCAAACCTACTCGTAAACCTTCTCGACTTCCTTATACCAATCGTTCGCATCCTTCTCGTAATCTCTGTCCTTCGAAGGCAGTCCCATAAGCTTGTACGTCTCGTGCTGGATTAGCAGCTTCATTATCTCGTTGCTTCCAGTCCATATCGGAGCTAACCTCATGTCCCTGAGCATTCTTTCGATCGGATAGACGTGGGTGTATCCTATGCCTCCCATTATCTGCATCGCCTCGTTGACTATCTCCCATCCGAATTCTGTCGCGATGTATTTTGCCTCGCTAACAAGCCTTCTCGGATCTGCCTTGCCCTTATCGCTCTCATCAGCTGCCCTTGCAGCTGCATAGGTTAGAGCTCTTGCCGCATCCAGCTTTGCCATGCATTCTGCAACCTTGAAGTTAACCCCTTGGAAATTCCTTATCGGCATGCCGAACGCTTTTCTCTTCGTTGAATACTTGACAGCAACCTCTAAGGCCGCCCTTGCAGTCCCTATCGCTCCCGCTGCTGAAGTTAATCTTTCCGGAACCATCATCCTGTTGAATATTATCCTTGCCCCATTAACCTCTCCAACCCTGTACTCATCTGGAACCTCCAAATCCTTGAAAACGATTCTCGCTGTGCCCATCCCTCTAAAGCCAAGGAGGTTGTATACCTCCTCAATCTCCACTCCCATGTCCCTCTCGACTATAAATGCAGTCAAAGCTTTGTGTCCAGGAGCATTTGGATCGGTTCGAGCGTAGATGAGGTAGAAGTCCGCCGTTTTTCCTCCAGCTATGAACCTCTTCATCCCGTTTAGAATCCATTTATCGCCCTTCTTCTCAGCCTTCGTTGTTGTGCCAAAGAAGTCGCTTCCACCCCTCGGCTCTGTCAATCCCTCTGCTGAGAGCTTCTTCCCTTTTATGATCGGTTTAAGAAACTCCTCCTTATGCCATTCGCTTCCAAAGCGATAGATAGCTTCGCCAACTATGCTCACCATCGCATAGCTGCATCCCAAGCCCATCCCCAGAACACCAACTTCCTCCATTGCGACCATTTCAGCTGTCCATGTCATCCCCCTCCCACCATATTCTTCCGGAAATCTTAAGCCGAGCAGATTCCTCCTTGCAGCCTCCTCTAAGAACTCATACGGATAGTCTATTTCGTTTGCATCCATTTTCCTTAAAAGCTTGGGATCAACGCTTGCAACAAAATCCTTTACCTCTTCCCTAAGCTTTTTCTCCTCTTCGGTACTTAAAAAATCGTTCTCAAGCATTCTGTCACCTCTTCTAACCTCAATTAACTTCTTAATTTGATTCTTTTCTTGATTCTCCCAATCTTTTTTCAATTTCTTTACTTTTCTCTCCAATCTCTCTTTACACATACTTATCTCTTTAGGGTCCTTGCAGAAACAATAACCCAATCTCTTTTTTCACACTTCTAAACCC
>JACDNU010000070.1 GCA_017656505.1 Archaeoglobus sp.
GCGGAGAATGGCTATCTGAGCATAACTGCAAGGCAGACGAGGTTGGGGTTGAGTTTTAAAGGACCTGAGACGGAGTCGGTTATTGCCACTGGAAAAATCGAATTTGACCTTTATGGTGGAGGTGCAGAGAACAAGAATGTTCCTATGATGAGACATGCTTTTGTTAAGATCTGGTGGAAGAAACTTGAGATGGGGTTGCTCGCCGGTCAGACGGGGGATGTGATTTCTCCTCTTGTTCCATCGACCGTTAACTATTCTGTCTTGTGGTGGTGCGGGAATATTGGATACAGAAGACCTCAGTTGAGGGTATCGAAGCTGGTGAGTGCAGGAGAATTTTTGCTGAGTGTTGACCTGGCTGCTGCCAGGGCGATAGGGGCAGAGTCTGAGGGAGAGCCTATTTTTCAGTATCGTCTTGGAGTGGAATTTCCATTCCTGTCTGGCAAGGCTGCTCAGGTAGGCTTTTCTGGGCACACAGGTAAGGAAAGTGCTAATAAGAAAACAAGTTCTATCAATATTGATGTGTCTCTTCCAGTGAGTAGTGTACTAAGCCTAAAGGCAGAGTTATGGCAGGGTAAGAACCTTGCTGCCTATCTGGGTTGTATCGGGCAGTCTCTGGTGACTGATGTTAATGGAAAAGGTGGTTGGGTTGCTGTCTCTTTTGGGCCTGTGGGAGCGGTAAAGTTTAATGCCGGGTATGGGTTCGATGATCCCGATGATAGTAATGTAAAAGCTGGAGGTGGTGTCAGGCTAAAAAATAGTTCGGTTTTTGCCAATGTTTTTTACAGCCTCAACAAAACGGTTGTGATAGCCTTTGAGGCTTCCAGGTGGATGACGGAATATGTCCCAGGGACTGTCACCAGGGATGCTTTCAGGGGGCAACTCAGTATTATGTACAAGCTGTAGAGGCTTGTAGGGAGGTGTGCTATGAAGCTTGGAATTAAGCAAAAGTTAGTGTTTTTTTCCGTGGGGCTGGTATTGCTGGTGGTGGTCTCCTTTATTGTTGTGAATGTGGTAATGAAAGCAAGAATAGATGATGCCATTTGTGAAGAAGTCAACAAGCTGGCAAAAGATAACGTGGCGCAAACAGCTGAAGATGTGTATCAACTGGTTGATGCCGTTAATTCTCGCGTCCAAAAGGAGGTGACTTCTAGTTTAAATATGGCGAGGAAAGTTTTGCAAGATTATGGAGAAGTGCGGATCGATGTGTCTCGTAAGGTTAGATGGAGAGCTGTGAATCAGTTCACAGAGGCTGTTTCTTATGTTGATTTGCCTGTGATGTTTATAGGGGATATGGCTCTGGTTGCTGGCGGGGGAGGAGAAGTTTCCGTTGCAGATGAAGTGAAAAAGGTGACAGGATGTACCTGTTCTATTTTTCAAAGAGTGAATGAAGCAGGTGATATGTTGAGAGTGTCTACGACAGTGGTAAAGAAAGATGGAACAAGAAGTTTAGGGGAATATATTCCTGCTGTTAATCCTGATGGGACCCCTAATCCAATTATTTCTTCAGTTTTGAGGGGTAAGACCTACTTAGGTAGGTCTTATGCTGGGGGCTTCTGGTATGTGGCAGTATATGAACCCATAAAAGGTAAAGATGGGAAAATTGTAGGTATTCTGGCAGTGGGTGTTAGACTTGATGCAATGGAAGATGTTAAGCGGCGTATAATGGATATCAAAGTTGGTAAGACAGGATATGTGTACATTCTGGGGGGAAAAGGATCTCAGAAAGGAGTATATATTGTTTCCAAAGGTGGCCAGAGAGATGGGGAGAACATCTGGGAAGCAAGAGATGCCAGTGGAAGATATTTCATTCAGGATATAATAAACAAAGCATTGAAACTGAAGCCGGATGAAATAGCTTTTGATAGATATCCGTGGAAGAATAAAGGGGAAAAAGAAGCGAGATGGAAGATAGCGGCGATAAAGTATTTTGAACCATGGGATTGGGTGATTGGTGCGGGAATGTACGAAGATGACCTCTATGAAGTTAAAAGGAGAGTTAGTACCGCTCTTAACAAGATCACTTTTGCTACGCTGGTACTGGGCATCGTAGTTCTGGTAATAGGGGGGATCATAGCCGTTGTATTTGGTAACGGTATAACCAAGCCTATTATTTCTATTACAGGAGTGGCCAGGAAGCTGGCAAAAGGTGATCTGGAACAGCAGGTGGACCACACATCGAACGATGAAATAGGAGTTCTCGCTGATTCTTTCAGGGAAATGATTGACAGTATGAAAGAGAAAGAAGAAATAGCTCGCAGGTTGTCTCATGGAGATTTTGATGTTGAGGTGAATGTTAGGTCAGATAAGGATGTGCTGGGTAGAGCTCTTGCCAGGCTGAAAGATGTGATCAATAGAGTAATCTCGAGTATAGAAAGTGTGGTTAAAGCGATGACACTGGGGAACCTGGACGTGAGAATTAATACAGATGAGTTTGAAGGTCGATATTCTGAACTTGTTGGAGAGCTAAATAATCTGGTAGAAGTAATAGATACACCTATAGCCGAAATATCGGAGGTTCTTGATGGTATTGCGAATGGTGACCTTACAAAAAAAATTGTAGGAGATTACAAAGGTAGATTTCTGGATTTGAAAGAGAGTATCAACAAGACCATTGGAAGTTTGAATGAAGCCCTTGCTAAGGTTGCGGATGCGGTTGATCAGGTTAACTCAGCATCTAATCAGATATCTTCTGGTAGTCAGAGTCTTGCGGAGGCTGCTAATGAGCAGGCGAGTTCTCTTGAGGAGGTGTCCAGCAGTCTTGAGGAAATGAGCAGTATGGTGCGTCAGAATGCGGATAATACAAATCAGGCTAAGGCTATGATGACGGAATCTGACAGGATAATTCAGGAAGGGAAAGAGGCTATCAGGGAGCTTGAGGAGGCTATAAAGGAGATAAAGCGGAGCGCTGTGGAGACGAGCAAGATAGTTGGTACGATAGATGAGATAGCGTTTCAGACGAATTTGTTGGCGTTGAATGCTGCAGTTGAGGCGGCGAGAGCTGGAGAGCATGGAAGAGGTTTTGCTGTTGTTGCTGAAGAAGTAAGAAATCTGGCGCAAAGGTCAGCGGAGGCGGCGAAGAATACAGCGATGTTGATAGATGAGTCAGGTAAGAATGCGGACAGAGGAGTAGATACGGTGAATAGGACGATAGAGGTGTTTGACAGGATAACGGAGAGAGCGAGTAAGGTATTGCAGATAATAGAGGAGATAGCGGCGGCGAGTAAGGAGCAGTCGGAGGGTATAGAGCAGATAAACACGGCTGTTGGACAGATGAATACGGTAGTGCAGCAGAATGCGGCTAATTCTGAAGAGTCTGCAAGCGCCGCTGAGGAATTAAACTCTCAGGCTCAGGAGTTGGCAAGTATGATAAGCATGTTCAAACTTGATAGAGAGTCTGTTGGTGCAACGGTGAGCTCAATGGTCTCCAGAACTAAGGCAGAAAAGAAGGTACCGGAAATGGCGAAAGTATCTGCGGGAAAGGTCATGAAAGGGGTTAGAAAGGAAGAGGCTAAGAGCAAGGAGGTACCACAGGGCGGAAATGATAAGCCTCCCAAACCTGAAGAGATAATTCCACTTGATGAGGATGAGAAGCATAAGGATTTCGAGGACTTTTAAGCAAAAAATGGTGAGTGACAGAGAGGGAGCTTTTTCTCTCTCTGTCTGTTTTCCTTTTGTTGGGCAGGCTCCTTGTAAGGAGATTAGGTTTGGTAATTAAGCATGCGAAGGAGGTGAGATGGCTAAAAAGGTTTTAGCAGGGATGCTTCTTTTGTTCTTTATGGGTAATGTAAGTTTGTATTCCCAGGCTGATGTTCCGATTGATAAAGTGATTAGTTGTATTAAGAAGTTTAACTTTGTGGTTCTCACACTGGGAATTATGTCAGATGGATTGCCGCAGGATGTTATAGCCAGGTTGTCTCAATTGCAGACGGCTCCTCCAAGGAGCATGAGGATATATGTGACTCAATCGCAGTTTGCGGGGGATATTTTTAATGACTTTACTATCCTTGTAAATGAGAAGAGGGTTAATGCGATTTTGATATGGCCCTCTAAGACAATGTCGGATGGTTTTATTATAAAAAACATCTGTAAAATGAGCAAGCTGAAGAAGATTCCGCTCTTTGTAATGCAGGATGGCTGGTTGGAGAACGGGGCGCTGGTTTATTTTAAGGATTTCAGTACAATGGAGATTGTTGTCAATGAGCAGGTGAGGCAGGTATTGAACTTTCCTATAAATGAACAATGTGCTGATTATAGAATAACAAAGGTTACTCCTTAATTTTGGGTTTGGGAAGGGGGGATATGGATGTTGAGAAGGTTTTTAAAGTTTTTTGTTCAGCTTTTTACACTGAGATTCTGGAAGAGTATTAGAGGGAAGTATCTGATTGTTGAGATGGCTGTGGCGATTATGGTGGCGGCTGCTATAAGTACTGTTCTTCCTGATCTGATGTATAAGACCAGTGTGGAGTTATTTAGTAATCAGAGCAAGACCATTTCGAATATGTTACTTGAATCCATAGGAGTCTATCTTGATTTTAGAGACTATGAGTCAATCCAGATGGTTTTTGATAAGATAGGAAAGCTGGAGGAGGTACTGTATCTTGAAGTAAAGGATAGCTCGGGGAAATCTCTTGCTATGTACAGGGATGCATCTCTGGATAAGGGAATTTTTGAGGAATTGAACCATATGGATAAGGAACAGTTCTTGGGGGAGTCAATCCTTGTGAGGAGATCGGAGGTGGAATCCTATGGCAACAAGTATTATCTCTATACCGGGTTCAGTATCTCCGCGCTTGCAGGAACCTACGGTAAGATAAGAGACATAGCGGCACAGGTTTCCATTGCTGGAGCGATTGGAATTGTGCTGATTACTTTGATAATAGGAAATCTGGTTACCTCGAATATTTCAAGGCTTGTTGAGAGGATAAGATGGCTTGGTAGTAAGATACAGGCTGGTGAAATTGAGGCCAGGATGTCATCTGATAAGCTTGGGGTTGATTTTGCAGAGGTTGCGAAGGTAGTGAATATGGTTATGGAATCTTTTACCAGACCGCTGCGAAAAGTTGGAGATTGTATTACAATGATAGGAAAGGGGGATATCCCGAAGGAAATTGAGGAAAACTATAGCGGTTATTTTGAGGATCTAAAGAAAAGTTTGAATTCGCTGATTGTATCATTAAAGGGGGTTATAAACGAGATTACGATGATTACTGGTCAGGTAAGAGAAGGAAACCTTTCTGCTCGGGGTAATCCCAACAAATTTGAGGGGACGTTTTGCGATCTTATTCAGGGTATAAATGATACAGTGGATGCCCTGGTAGTTCCCATGAGAGAGGTGATGGATGTTGTGGAGGAGATGGCGAATAAAAATATGACTGCCCGGGTTAAGGGGGACTATAGGGGAGAGTTGAAAGATTTTAAAGATAACGTTAACAGGGCTTTTGATAACCTCGAAGAAGCACTTAAGCAGGTGAGGGAATCTGTTGTGAAGCTTGTGGAGGTTGCCAGGCAGATATCTTCTGGTAGTCAGAGTCTTGCGGAGGCTGCTAATGAGCAGGCGAGTTCTCTTGAGGAGGTGTCCAGCAGTCTTGAGGAAATGAGCAGTATGGTGCGTCAGAATGCGGATAATACAAATCAGGCTAAGGCTATGATGACGGAATCTGACAGGATAATTCAGGAAGGGAAAGAGGCTATCAGGGAGCTTGAGGAGGCTATAAAGGAGATAAAGCGGAGCGCTGTGGAGACGAGCAAGATAGTTGGTACGATAGATGAGATAGCGTTTCAGACGAATTTGTTGGCGTTGAATGCTGCAGTTGAGGCGGCGAGAGCTGGAGAGCATGGAAGAGGTTTTGCTGTTGTTGCTGAAGAAGTAAGAAATCTGGCGCAAAGGTCAGCGGAGGCGGCGAAGAATACAGCGATGTTGATAGATGAGTCAGGTAAGAATGCGGACAGAGGAGTAGATACGGTGAATAGGACGATAGAGGTGTTTGACAGGATAACGGAGAGAGCGAGTAAGGTATTGCAGATAATAGAGGAGATAGCGGCGGCGAGTAAGGAGCAGTCGGAGGGTATAGAGCAGATAAACACGGCTGTTGGACAGATGAATACGGTAGTGCAGCAGAATGCGGCTAATTCTGAAGAGTCTGCAAGCGCCGCTGAGGAATTAAATATTCAGGCACAGGAATTAGCAGAGATGATAGGTTCTTTTAAACTTGGAGGGCAAGATAAGGTAGAAGATAGCAATATTCGATGGGCAGGCGGAGATTCTGGAGGAAATGGAGGCGTGGGCGAGGTTGAGGAAACAAGAGGTTCTGAGAGTCTTTCGTCTTCAACCGGTGAGGAACCAGGGGATGAAATTCTGGAAGGTCTATAGATGGTTCTCGGGAGAGCAAAATAGTGATAGATAGAAAGACTTTTGATCGGTTAAGGGAGATTGTGTATGAGAAGAGCGGCATAAATTTAACAGGGAATAAAAAAGCGCTTGTTACCGCAAGGCTGAATAAGCGTTTACGAGCTCTGGG
>JACDNU010000071.1 GCA_017656505.1 Archaeoglobus sp.
GGGTTTGGGAGTTTAAGAAAAGAAATTGAGTTGTCTATTCAGCAAGCACCCTAAAAAAATTATTTTATCTTCTTAAAATTAACTTACACTCTTTTCAACGCATCATGAGTATTTGGAAAAACTTTATATCCTTCCCCCGTTGCTTATTGTTATAATGATTGAATCCAAGAGGATTAAAACGGGCGTTCTGGGATTAGATGAGATCCTTGGCGGAGGTTTCGTTCCCAATACTGTAAATGTAATTCTTGGCTCTGCCGGAGCGGGAAAAACTATCTTCTCAATCCAATATCTCCTTAAAGGAATTGATGAGGGTGACAAGTGCATTTTTGTTTCATTTGATATGGATGAGAAAGACTTGATTCGAACAACAAGGTCTCTCGGCTGGGATGAGGTGGAAAATTATATTGCAGAAAACAAACTAAGTGTTAACAAATTCTTTGCTGAGAACGTTTCTTACGTCAATAACGATCTCCTAAATCTTTTGATGAGTGAATCAAACGCGAAAACAAGGATTGTTATTGATTCCTTTACCCCTATGATTTCCTCCTTGAATTTTGAATCGAGAAACGACGTGAACTGGTTCTTCAACAAGCTCAGAGAGATTGGAACTGCAGTGATAACGATCGAAGAACCCTTAAATGGAGATTTAGGAGCAGCTTCCGTTTCTCTTCCTCTCTTCTTGGGTGACTGTGCAATACATCTCAAAAACATAGGCTATGGCGAAGCTTTCAGCAGAACTTTGAGGGTGATAAAACACAGGAGTTCTTGGCATGCTGAGGGTGTTTTCCCGTATAGAATCCTAGATGGCATTGGAATTTACGTAGAAGGAGTCGACTACCTAAAGGGGGAGAAAGAGAGGATCGATGTTGATGAGATTCTCGAAGAACTGGGGATGAAAAGGAGAGATGTTGATTCAAAGCTCATGGAGAGGATCGAAAGGGTTGCCAAATCAGCGAGTAGAACGGCAAGAAATGCAATAATCGATCTTCTTACAAAACCAGAGTGAGAAAATGTTATCGGCAATTTCCAGAATTCTGGATACGCTGTCTATGGAAGAAGGAGTTAAAATGGTTGTACTCTACAGAATAGACGGTGTCCCTCTTTTTGCCAAACTCAACGTTCCGAAAAGAGAGATTGCCCCAACGCTTTACTGGCTTGAAGGGCAAATAAAAGAGATGCTTTATCAAATCTCAACTCAGAACCTTGACGAGGCAAGCTTCAAATTTGGGAGAACTGTAATCATGCTCTACCCCGTTTCAAGAACGACTGTTCTTGGAATTATGGCTGATGAGGAGGCTTCAGCCTACAAGCTCGATATCGATATTAAAACCTCTTGCAGGCAGATAGGAAAACTCGTGACTAGTTAGATTTTATCCGGTTAAAAATCCGTTTCCTATTGACAATAGTATTTTAAAAATCGAACTTCTATTTTACTTTACTTTTACAAGTCATTTGACTTTAAAAGATAAAATTTATTAACCATGAAGACTTTCTCTCCCACAAAATGGTAAAGTACATAATAAAATTTAGATATTGATTGGAAATATAAAATTAAAGCAAGTTAAAATTAAAAATGTAATGATAAAACATGAAAACAAAAGTTGTATATTCACCAATGAACGAATTCAAGGATGCGAGAGATGACATAGAGAGGGAGTTAGAAAGCTTACCCTTCAATCCAAATCTGCTGCTTTTGTTTCTAACAGCTGGAACATTCAAGGACTGGAAGAGGTATAATGAGCTCTTCCAGAAACATTTTCCAGATGTTGAGATGCTCGGATGTGTTATAGAAGGTTATGCTGCTGGAGATGAGATTTGGACTCGTGGCATAGTTGCGTTGCTTGGAGAGTTCGATGGGGAGGTTAAGGTTTACTTCGAAAGAGGGAATAAGGTTGAGGAGGTTTGTTCTAGGCTTGGAGCAAGGATTGGGGAGAAGTATGATAGTATACTTGCTATGTTTCCAGCTATATACTTTCCTGGGAGACTGGATTTCGCAAGGCTCTTCATCAACGACAAACGATATTACCGAAGGTACAAAGGCCAAAATACGATTGAGGGAAAGAAGGAAGTTTTAAGAGAGTTTTCCCGATATATGGAAGAACATTTCATTTTCCCAATTGATAAAGTTTTGAAGTATTTGAGCGAGAGCACGGGAAGAAGCACTCCTATTTTAGGAATGAATCTCATGCCTATGGAGGCGAAAATTGGAACCCCATTCATTGTCGCGAATTACAAAGAGGTGGGGAGAGGGATTGCTGCGATGTGCTTAAAGGGAAAGGTCAACATATCTTACCACGACGTATATCCCGAGAGAGCTACAAGCTTTGAGGAAACTGTCGAAATGATTGAGAATAGTTTTTCAAATGTAGAGGAAGTAGAAGTTGTTAAAGCTGGAATCGCCATAGGTGAGATAAGCGGAATTCCTCCAGTTCAATTTCTAAGAGAGAAAAAAGCGGCATACGACGAGATGAGAGAGGAAGAGTTTATTGAGAGGGTTGAAAAGGGTGCTCTTCAAGCTGTGAGCCCTTACGGCCTTTCATTCATCCATAAAAATTTATTATCAGTTTTCTTTCTAGGCCTTTTGAACTCGCCTGTGAACATCTATCCCTCGCTGGTAGAATTGGATGAATTCTATGAAACGTCATTTTTCATGGGTGAGACTTTTAAGGGGGGAACTAAAAAGTTCTCCGAAATAGCTGAGTTGAAGAAAATGAATGGTTTTGATCTTTTTCTACTCGATTTTAATACCATTCCAGCATTCAGAAAAGAAATCTACAAAATTCTGGATGGAATTAAAGCTCATTCAGAGAGAAGTCTCAGCATATTCACCACTACGCCATCCGCCTATATCCCTAACTATAATGGAAAAAGACTCTTTTCTGAAGTGGATAAGAATATCTTTTTCAACGCTTCGGGAGCGAATGGTCTATTGGAATTTTAATTATTCGACCTATTTAGCCTGAAATCAAAAGTTTGCGATTCATCATGGAAATTAGGAAAAGTTTTTCTATTTAATAACCAATATGATTATAATAATCGGAAATTAGGCAAAAATGAGGGCTGAGATCGTTTACACCCCGAAAAATGATTTTAGAGAGGGAAAATCAGATCTAGAGGAGAGGATTAAGGAGCTAAAGCTATCTGGTTTTGATCCAAACTTTATGCTGATGTTTCTAACAGCTGGAACATTCAAGGACTGGAAGAGGTATAATGAGCTCTTCCAGAAACATTTTCCAGATGTTGAGATGCTCGGATGTGTTATAGAAGGTTATGCTGCTGGAGATGAGATTTGGACTCGTGGCATAGTTGCGTTGCTTGGAGAGTTCGATGGGGAGGTTAAGGTTTACTTCGAAAGAGGGAATAAGGTTGAGGAGGTTTGTTCTAGGCTTGGAGCAAGGATTGGGGAGAAGTATGATAGTATACTTGCTATGTTTCCAGCTTTCTATTTTCCAAGTAGGTTAGAGTTTGCAAGGCTATTTATAAATGACAGGCTTTATTACAGGAGGTACAGAGGCAAGGAAACGGTTGAAGAGAAGAAAGAGGTTTTGAAAGAGTATTCTAGGTATCTGGAGGATCACTTTATCTTTCCGATTGATAAGGTGCTAAGATACCTGAGCGAGAGTACAGGAAAGGGGACTCCTATAATAGGGATGAATTTAATGCCCATGGAGGCAAAGGTTGGTACACCAGTTATTCTTGCTGATTATAAGGAGGTTGGGAGAGGAGTTGCTGCTATGTGTCTTAAAGGCAAGGTTAATACAGTCTATCATGACATATATCCTGAGAGGGGGAATAGTTTTGAGGAGACAGTCGAGATAATTAATAGCTATTTTTCAAATGCTGAAGAGGTTGGAGTAATAAAGGCAGGGATTGCTGTTGGAGAAATAAATGGAATGCCTCCTGTTGAATTTTTGAGAGTAAAAAGAGCAGCTTACGAAAAAGTGGATGAAGAAAGATTTCTAGATAGTGTCGAAAGAGGAAAGTTGCAAACTGTAACGCCCTACGGCTTAGCCTTTATAAGTAAAAAATATTATAGCGTTGTGCTGTTAGGAATTATAAACTCTCCAGTCAACCTGTACCCTTCCTTAATATCAACAGATGATTTCTACGATAGATGCATGTTTGTAGGAGAGACATTTAGGGGTGGTCCACAAAACTTTGCTTTAATTTCTAAAAAAAAGGAATTGAGTGGGTTTGATCTCTACATATTGGATGCAGATGTCATTCCTGCTTTTGGGAAAGGGGTATACAAGATTATAGAGTCATTAGAAGGGGAGTCCAAGAGAAAATTGTGTGTATTTACAATGGCACCATCAGTTTACCACCCAAAACTAGACAAAAAAATATTTAGTATGTTATTTGAGAATTCTTTTTTCAGTTCTGCAGGGACAAATGCTCTTTTAGAATTTGGAAATTCTGAAATTAAAAAATAAAATTAAAAATAGCCGAGACAGACAATAGGATGATTGAGACTATGTTCGAAAAAGACAAAAACTTAAGTGGTTTAATAATTTGCTGATTTAATCTCCAATTTTGGTTATATGCCGTCACTACAACATAAAAAACAGAAAAAAATAGAATGAAGCAGACAATCCCGCCTCTCGGGAATATACCAACAACAGAGAAAAATATTATTGAAAAATAGTATAAACATATCAGCACAAGAGAGATTTTGAAGAGAAATTCTGGGTTGAATTTAACGGCAAGTGTTTCAATTCCTGAGATCTCATCAGAGGTTATATCTTTTATATCTTTAAGGGATACATTCCACAACCCAAAAAAAAGAAAAACAATCGCTAATGCTAATGCCGTAAGATTAATCTCAGCTGATAAATTCCACAAAACTAAAATAAAAAGGGGAAATGAGACTGAATACGTTATTAACTCTGTTTTATAGTTTTCTTTGAACCTTTTGACAAATCTGCCAAGAAAAAATTTATCAGAATATATCCAAGTGAGTATTGCAACGATTATAAACAAAACAGGACCAAAGAAGTCCAGACTCCAAATAATTGCTAGGAGAATGGAGACAGCATAAAAAACAAAAGCGATTAACATTGTTTTTGATCTTAGGTTTGGGTTAAGGGTTAGAAGGTTTCTTCTGCCGGCAGTTATGTCCTCCTCTAGATCATTGGAATGGTTCCATAAATTTACACCTGCCGAAAAAAATGATGAGAGTATCAATATTCTCAAAAAACCTAATATTCCAGAGTGAGAAACCGATTGAGAAAGTAAAAATACTAAGAGAGGGATAAGAGGCAACGGGAAGAAAAGTGTTCTCGGAGTTATAACTAACTCAATGAAACCATATAATTTCATAAAATAGATTCTAAGTAGTGATAAAAGTTCACCACATCCACATGTACATCTTCACTTTCTTGAAAGTCTCCTCTGCCTCTTTCCTCTTGTCCTTCATTTTTAAACACCTCCATGATAATGAGGCTTTATACAGTATTTAAATTTTTTCACATATATGGTTTCCTCATTATTATGATAATTTTAATGACTTAAATAATATTATACTTATAATTCACCTCCGTTTTCACTATAGAAAAAAGGCTTATTTTTGAATAATACGGGATAGAAGAGAAAAGTCCATTGGAATTTGACTTATACTTAAAAAGTTTTCGGAACATCACATGATGATGAGATTTTATAATATTTAAAATTTTTGGAGAATTTACACGGCTTTTCATGGAGTTATCTCCAGCCTAACTAAATGATTATAGGGCCCTTACCAAACTAACACTCAGCCAACCTCTGCAAAGCTTTCTTCTC
>JACDNU010000072.1 GCA_017656505.1 Archaeoglobus sp.
GAGGGTTTAGAAGTTTAAGAAAAGAGATTAGATCGTTGATTCTGTAAGCACCCTATATTATTTTAGTTCAGACAGGAAACAATATAGAAAAGGTTAGGAGATAACGAATTTAAATGGGTTTTCGATAGTATTTCCCACGAACTGTATAATGATTTAGATCTTTTCTAAAATAAAGTTGATTTAAAAAATGAGTAAGACCCAGTATATGGAGGAAAAGATAGAGAATGGAGAGGACGATGTATGGATACAAAACTTGCAAAGAAAGAAAGAGGAAACACTTCACCTTGTCAAAAAAGAAACAGAAACTTACTTGGCAACTCAACTTCTAGGGTTTGAAAGTGACAACATCCAGAAAGATCTTGGTACTATAAAACTTGAGGATGTAGCCCCAGTTCTTATAAAATTCGGAGCTGCTGCAATTAGATTTTGGAGATCGTTAGAAGAGAGATCATTGTTCCAAGGAGAAATTAAGGAGAGAGAGCTTTTATTTAGGCTTTTAATAGAGTATAGGATTAGAGATTTTCTTTCCGCTTTGATAGAGGAAGAATTTCAGGAGAGATTAAAGGAGGTGGAAGAATGGAAAAGAGAAAACTGTTAATAAATTTATTAGTTGGGTGGTTAATTTTTGTAGCGATTCCGATAGTCTCAGCAGAACCCCTAATTATTGCAACAAAAGTAACACCAGACAACGCAGAAGTTGGGGACACAATAGGTATATACCTAACAATCCAAGGCAGAGAAACCGAAGACATTCAAATCGTAACTGAGCTTAGAGCTCCAGTTTTCAAGGTTGTGGATTTGATAAGTGGAAAAGGCATAGATTTCACGCAGATTAAAGAAAATGCGATTGATCTTCAAATCGAGAGAGGGCAAACGATTCAAATTACAATAATTGGAGAGATTACTCATGCTAAAACGCTAGCGACAATTTTCCCGAATGCATTCTCGATTAAATCAAGTTTCAGACAAACATCCACTGTATCTGAACATCCAACGCTTGATATAAGAAAGCTGGCAGGCTCCTTGCATGCAAAGTACCTAAGCATAAGAGATTCAATACCGGAAAGAATGCAGCTGATAGTTGAAGAAAAGTTCAGAAAGGCTGAAGAAGCTATTAACAGTGGTAGATCCGAAGAAGCAAATGCAATTCTGAATGAGCTAGAGGGAATAATCACAGAATATGAGAAGAAGAGATCGGATGATGAATTTCAGAGGAATGTCCTAACTATTGTTATCTTGGTAGCGGGTATCTCGGGTTCCATTGTTGTTTGGAGATTGCTCTTCCGTCAGAACAGCGATGAAAATCGTCCAGCCAACTTTAGGTTAATGAGGTGATAATATGTTTGAGGACTCTGAGGTAAACATCCAACCGGAATTTTTTGGAAAAGAAGTATTTGAACCTCCGGAGTGGAAAAATCTATGGTTTTCGGGATTCTTCATTCTTGCCGTTGGGGATGAAGCTGCTAGGCTAGTAACGACTATGATCCCAGCGATGCTTAGAAAGTATATACATGTAATTTGCGTATTAGCAGATGATAATAAGGCTTCTGCGGTCTTTGAAGACTCAAAGCACTGCTTCAGATCAATATTAGTTTTGGGGCTAGGAATTGATGGTTGTGGAAAGAACGCTAAGAATGGTTATGAGATTATCTACCCAATCTCAGAAGGTCTTACTTTCAAAATAAATAAACACCTCAATGAGCTAAAATCTGGTTATGGGGTCATTCCCAACACCTTCATCCAGCTGTGGTTCAGCGGTGGAACTTCGAGTGGATTTGCCTTATTGCTTTCACATAGGGTAAGAGAAATTGTTAGGAGCATTGATCCTAAAGCCAACATAATAGACTATATATCAATTTCTAGAGGAGACGACCCACAACAAATCGCAAATTCAACATTATTAACTTTAAAATTGCTAACCGAGCAAGAAAATAGAAGAACCCTGATTTTGAACTACTTTGACAAAGAAAGTACTCTAAAAAGGCTTAGCAACCTCAACATCCTTTCAACGATAATTTCCTTGTTTTTATCAAAGTACAGAGCAGGAATAGATGGAATGGATATCACTGACATAATTGGATGGGGTGGTGTTTTCACAACAAATACTGAATACAGAGCGACTCAGCACATAATGTTAGATAGAATAAGTGGAGACAACGTCTTCGATCTAGCTAAGAGGGCAGTAGACTTTGAAGAAACCTCATTCCATTCCAGGGCAGTTTTTAGCTCCAGATTTGCAGAAAGAGTTAGAATATCGGTAATCTCACCGATAAAAATACTCGATTTAGGGATGGCGGATAAGAAATTTGAATTCACACACAATGTAATGGCTGAGGGTTTTCAATTGCCCTTGAATTTCATCCCTATGATGGCCACAGCATTCCTAAAAGGCAATGGCTTGGCAGTTCAAAGGTTTCTCCAAAATTACAGAAGATTTGCTTTGGATGCTGAGCCTGTGCTTAGGGAATATCTTGAAACAGATCAAAGCTTAGAAAACTACAGGAGATTCGCTTTGAAGGCTAAGGATGAGCTTGAGGAATATCTCAGAATAGAGATAGCAGATCAGAACCTAGAAAACTTTCTGAGGAGGGTGATAGAATGAGAATAGAACCAAGTATTGTGATTGCCATTGTTCTCGGGTTTCTAGCGATTCTAATCATCATAGCTGCCTATCGAAGGAGAAGAAAGCCAAAACATTGCAGAGATGACATAGAGTGGTGGTTGGATCTGTGAATGGGGAGGGATTCGATGAAGAAGATCAAACTCGCAATCTTCATTGGAATGCTGCTGCTGGTACCCGTTATCAAAGGAGAAGTAGAAATCCCAAACTTAACGAATCTGACATCCAAGGATATGGTTATTCTTGCACTAAATATAGCAGAGTTTTGGCGAACCAAAATCGAGAGCCTAATTCTGAGTTTTATGGGTATTTTTTAATTTTAAAACTCTAAAATAAAGAGAGGTGAGAAAAGTGGGGGCTATACCCATCGTATTAGAGGTGGATGGAGAAGAAGTGGAAGTAGAAGCAAATCCGAACGAAAAGCTGTTGGAAGTTGGAGCAAGGGCAGTGCCACCGGAGAAGTGGGACCAGTCTATAGTCAGCACAACGGCAGGCCTTACAGTAGACCCCAATAAAACTGTCAGAGAGATCACCAGGGAGACAGGAGAGACCAGATTTAAGATCTTGGCAAGGGGGGATCAGGGAGGAATCCCTGAATTCCCCAATTTTTTATCCAGAGTCAAAATAAACGATCCCCGTTGGCATGAAAGAGAAGTGGAGGAGATAATAAGAATTAAAATGCTCAACAATCTAATTGCAAAGAACAACCCGGGATTTGGATATGTAAATCCAAGAGTGGTTGATTTCAATGGTCATAAAGTTGTGAAAGGCTGGTTTAAGACGAATGGGTTCGGCTCAATTGAGTTTTTTGTCTTTCTTCCGCCGGCCTATCCAACCGTACATCCAGAGTCAGCAATATATGGGAGATTTTTTGAAAAGTATTTGAAATCAGATCTGGACCGCCATCTTTATCCATATAGAATTGGAGGTAATGAAATACTAGCAATATGTGGAGATAAGGGTTTCTTGTATCGTTGGAGTGGTAGATTGGGCGTAGCTCACTACATCTCCAAGGTTTTGGTTCCGTGGATTCATCTGGAATCTAAAGCTTTGGCTAGAAAATTGGGAATAAGGTGTAAAGTAGAATCAATCATCGATATTTTGAGGGGGGAATGAAAATGCTCTCATCTTTTTTAAAAAGGTTTGGTAGAGAAACTGGTGCCTCAGTTATAATTGGTGAGTCAGAATTTCTTGAATTTCAGAAAATGGCTGAGAAAGCTGGACAAAGAGAGATAGTTGGAGCATTAGTGGGTTTTGAGTCTAATGGGAGCTTTATAGTGCTAAATATCTTCAAATACCGAGGTAATTCATCAGCTTCGCATGTTGAATACAACCAGCTTGAAAGCTCATTTCTGCCAGCAGGATTGGAGAATTTGGGAACGATTCACACCCATCCTGGATTCGGTGCCTTCCTATCACCAACTGATTTGGAGAACTTGAGAAGCAAAAAGCTGAACAAGATCGCGATAGTACTTGATCCAACGAATATGGATTTAAAGGCTTTCGATGTTAATGGGAAACAAATAAAACTGGAGATCGTGGAAGATTACGAAATATTCCAGCGAATAAAAATTATGACTTTCTTTAAATACGGCATTCCCTTTAGGGTTTACCTACCAAATGAAGATTATGATTTAAATGCTAAAATAAAAAGCCATATCGATAAAAGATATGGAGACTCCCAACTTCAGGGGATTTATAGTTTGGTTACTAACGATTCTTTAATCTATTATATGAGACCAAAGTTAATTGTGCTAAAGTACAGAAACAAAGTTCCACTATATTTCCCCATCAAAAACTCCATTAGCCTCAGGGAATGGTTCAACAGTTTTGTTTTGAATGGAATCTTGGATTTTAGCTTTAGAAAGTGTGTTATTCTCAAGAATGGTAAGAGAATGCCGATTGATGTGTTAGAGGAGGTGGTTAAAGATGGAGTTACTGAATGTCACCTCTACTAGCTCCAGCTTTCCAAAAGAATTCAGCAGATTGCTTGGATTAGAAGGATGGGACTATCCTAAAGCAAAGAACATCAAAGTAGTCATCGTTGGATGTGGAGGTCTTGGAGCTCCCATTGCAAGGCTTATAAGCAGACTTGGAGTTGGAAATCTCACTCTTATCGACAATGATATCGTGGAAATCGAGAACTTGAACAGAGAAGGATTCAAAGCGGATGATATCGGGAGAAACAAGGCTGAAGTTTTGAAAGAGAAGATCGAGAAAATCTATCCATTTCACTCGCCAAACATAGAAGCCATTCCAGAAAATGTTCTTAGCCTACAGCTGGATGAAATAGTAGAAAGCATGGATCTCGTTATCACTTCCACAGACACTATGAACTCCAGATTGTTCGTAAATGATGTCTGTGTGGAAACCAACACGAAAATGATCGACACTGGATTCACAACTGATGGTTTGAGGGGGCATGTACGATACATAATCCCAGGAAAAACTGCTTGTTTGAGATGCACTTATTTCGAGCTACCATCCCCAGAAAAAACAAATCTGAAGGATAAAGTCAACTTAAAAAAGAAAACAGGATATGCTATCAGTCCAGCTCCAACTCTAAGCTTTCTCGCCAGTCTTGCAGCGATGATGGCTTTTAATATACTTTTTACAATTTCAAGGCCACCTAACTATGTTTCTGTGAATCTAGCTGAAATGAAGTTTAATGCAATTGAGCTAAAGAAGAACCCGAATTGTATGATGTGCTATAGGGTCCTTGCAAAATCAACAATCCAATCTCTTTTTTCACACTTCCAAACTC
>JACDNU010000073.1 GCA_017656505.1 Archaeoglobus sp.
GGGTTTGGGAGTTTAAGAAAAGAAATTGAGTTGTCTATTCAGCAAGCACCCTAAATAGATTAATAGAATTGATGGAATTGGGTAGAATGATAAAATGATAGAATACGAATACATCTTCTTACCCCTCTTTGCCTTTCTAATTTCACTTTTTACTTCCCAAGCAGGGGTTTCAGGCGCTTTTCTAATCCTCCCCTTCCAGATTAGCGTTCTTGGATTTACCTCTCCTGCTGTGAGTTCTACCAATCTTCTTTACAATGTAGTTTCGATTCCAAGCGGTGTTTATGGCTATATAAGAGAGAAAAGATTTATCTTGCCCCTTACAGCATCGATTGTTCTTGGAACGCTACCGGGGGTTTTCATCGGTGCGTTTATTAGAATCAACTATCTGCCAGATCCTAAATCCTTTAAGTTATTTGCGGGATTTGTCCTGTTCTATCTGGGTTTAAGGACGATTTTTGCAAGGACTATCTTTGCGAAGAAAAAGACAGAATCCAAAGCAATCGACTCAATTGAATCAGTTGACTCAGAGTCTGTTAAAAACTTCACCGTCAGAGTAGTCCATAAGGGGATTAGAAGGGTAACCTATGAGTTCTCAGGAGAAAGCTTCTCTTTCTCAGTTCCTCTAATTTTTGTTGTATCTCTCCTCATCGGAATTGTAAGTGGAACTTATGGGGTTGGTGGCGGAGCCTTTGTTGCACCCTTCTTGATTTCTGTCATGGGCTTACCTGCTTACACGATCGCAGGCTCAACACTCTTTGCGACTTTTCTGACCTCGATTTTTGGTGTGGTTTATTACGCCGCCTTAGGCTATCCTCCGGATCTTTTGTATGGGATTCTTCTTGGGGTAGGAGGAATATTTGGAATGTATTTAGGATCCAGAATCCAAAAATTCATGCCGGAGAGAGCGATAAGGCTAATTCTTGGAATTCTGATTATGGCTTTATCTCTCCGTTACATAACTCAGTACTTTATCTGATTTCTTTATCTGATTTTATCTGTAGCTTTCTGTAGTTATTGTAGTTACTGTTAGTTACTCGTAGTTACCTTTTTAAACTTCTACAGGGATTTGAGGGCATGGAAATCGAAGAGGTTCATGAGAAAACGATAAAGGCTGGAGAGGTTCTAAAGCAGGTAAAAGAAGAGGTTAGACCTTTTGTAAAGCCTGAAGTCAAGCTTCTCGAAATTGCCGAATTTGTAGAGAATAGGATAAGAGAACTTGGAGCTGAGCCAGCTTTTCCGTGCAACATCTCTATAAACAGTGATGCCGCTCACTTCACACCAAAAAAGAACGATGACAGAGTTTTTAAAGAAGGAGATGTGGTTAAACTAGACATCGGAGCTCACATTGATGGAATAATTGCAGACACAGCCATCACTATAGATCTTGGAGACAATACCGATCTCGTCATGGCTGCTGAAAAGGCTTTGGAAAAAGCGATCGAGGAGGTTTATGCGGGAGCTGACACTTCTGTAATTGGTGAGGCGATTGAAAAAGAGATAAGAGAGATGGGTTTCAAGCCGATTATAAATCTCACGGGCCACGGATTGCTACCTTACATTACCCATGCCCCCCCGACGATTTTCAACTACAAAACTAACAGAGGTGTCAAGCTGGAAGAAGGGATGGTTATCGCTATCGAACCTTTCGCAACAACGGGAGCTGGAAAAGTTGGTGAGAGGGGTGAGACGGAAATTTATTCCTTGCTTACCAAAAGGCCGGTAAGAATGAAGCAGGAAAGGGAGATTCTGAAGGAGATCGAGCCATTTAAAACGCTACCTTTTGCAAAAAGGTGGCTTAAAAAGGCACCTAACATTATCATGAACAAGCTCGTCAGAGAAGGAATTTTGAGGGACTATCCTGTGCTTGCTGAGATAGAAAGAGGTCTGGTGTCGCAGGCTGAACACACGCTAATAGTGGAGGATAACGGGGCAAAGGTGGTCACCTAGAGTAGAAGGGAAAAGGGAGCCTAATTCTAGTATTTAAACCCGGTCATTCCGGAGAAAAGTATCATCGTTTTTAAAACTTTCGATCCGGGAACTGGGTAATCTCCGTATCTTAGCTCGATTCTTGAAAATCTTTGGTTTACGAGTTTGAGGCATGAGAACATCCCATCCATTGTTATGAACTCAGGGTCTCCTTCAAAGAGGACAAGAACGCTCTTTGCGGTATCGAGATCACATCTTGCACTCAAATTCTCATCAATCGCCCTTTTCATGAGTTTCAACATCCTGTCGGACTTTCTTTTGGCTGGCTCATCTTCTCGCCAAAAAGCGAGCTTGTCAAAAAAGCTTTTTTTAATCTCGGTTGATGAGTATCCAATGGCTGATAAACCTTTTTTCATTAAAGAATTGAAAACATCGCTTGTATCTATGACAACCTCTCCGGCGATCTTTTTCTTCAAATCTATTTCTCCTACAAGGGCCATCATGTTTAAGGAACTCAAAACCATTCGTTCAAGACCTTCTCTATCCTCGAAAAGGATTAAAAAGTGGGAAGAGTCGGTAAGGAGCTTGAGCCTTCTTCTGATCTCTTCATAATTGGAGCCGGCCTCTAGATACGGGAGGATCGCTAACACCATGACAGGATCCTCGGAAAGGGACATAAGCTCGTCTCCCAATCTGAGGGCGAAATTGAAGCCGTAGTCATCCATCAGCTCTGTAATAAGCAAAGATGCCTCAAAAAATTCATTTCTCGAGAAAATCGTGTTTATGACACTTCTAGCTGCTTCATCATCATCAAGCCAAGCAGTAAACTTGTTCGATTCTGGAAGTTCTATCCCGCTGAGAAATGGAAGTTCTCTATGGATCGCATAGCATTTGAAGAGATTTATGTCGTTAATCCTCTCACCGCTTCTGCCGAGCAATCCAGCTATTCTGCATCCCTTTTTGCCCAAGCCCAGAGAAAGAAGTCTCATTCAGTTGATAGTACGAGAGGTAATTTATAAAATATTCTGTGCAATTGAAAAATTTTTCAAGGTTAAATAAAGGTTAAATCGCTAAAACACTTGTTAAAGCATCTGCTAAAACAGTGACTTCTCAAAGTCATCTATACTTCCAAAAGTCCGGATAATTCGAAGGTAGAAATCATCTAGGATTCTGCTGGAAGCCCCCCATACGAGTTCTCCGTCACATTCGTAGTTCGGTCCCCAGTCTGCTATTCGTCTAGTTTTAAGAACTTTTAAAAAGTCATCTATCAAAACTTTTTTAACCTCGTAATCGTCTGGAACAATCTTCGTTCTATCAAAAATCCCGACAACAGGATGTATCTTGATTTTGAGTTCCATAACCTCTTTTGGGGATAGATAGCCTAGGATCTCGATTTTGGAAGCTTGGATGCCCAGCTCCTCTTCTGTTTCTCTGATGGCAGTCTCAACAGGAGTCTCATCTCCCTCCCTAATTCCGCCTGGGAAGGCTATATGACCGGCACTCCTCTTGAGATTCTTGGAGCGCATAATCATGACAAGCTTCAATCCATCATCGATCATGAGGGGAAAGAGGATCGCTGCTACCTCAGAATTTTGGTAACTCAGCTTGTCCTCGAGAACCTTTCCTATCACCTCTCTAACTCTCTCTTTGTCCACTCTCAGCAGTATCACCCTTTTTTGAAATTTCAGCGCTTGGCCAAACAGCTATACTTCCCTACTTTCACTTCCTACTTATCCTAATTTCCTACTCTCCTTCACTTTGCCACTTCATAAATTTTTTGAGCTTTTTGCTGAGTTCAGAAAATCTATGTTTTTCAATCGATTTCAAACCAGCTTAAGTCAGTTTGATCAACCCAATTGTCTAATCGGAAGTGGATTGAAACAAAGAATTGCGATTATGAAAGCGAAGATTCCAGTTGCCATCCTCTTTCTGTCCAGGGGAAGTTTATCGTTCAACGGCTGAGGATGTTTTTGCAATGAAAATATCAAAGCAATTATTCCCCAGAAAATGAGGATTGAGTCCTCTCTCGTAAAGAAAGAGTAAATCCATCCACCGAAAATTAGGATTATTGGCATGAATTTAGAAACGTAATCGGCTTTTTCCCCTATCATTGCCCTCAGCACGTGTCCGCCGTCAAGTTGCCCAACCGGAAGCAGGTTGAAGAAGGTTACGAGCATCCCCACCCATCCGGCAAAGGCTATTGGGTGGATGAACTCTGTGGAAGGTTTAATCAGAGAGGATATGAAGTCGAATAGAGGGGGTGTGCCGAGTTCTATGTAACTACCTCCCTCCACAGGTTGGTAAGGAAGTGTTAGTCCAAATGCGGTAATGATTACTGAGGCTACAACACCTACTATTGGCCCCGAAACTCCAACGTCAAAGAGTGCGTTTCTGTTCGGTATCGGGCCCTTATGCTTTATAACTGCTCCAAGGGTTCCAACGATCGTGGGAAATGGGATGAAATAGGGGAGTGTTGTCTTCATTCCCCAGGATCTAGCAGCTAGATAATGTCCCATTTCATGGCTTCCAAGCACAAAAATGATCGCAAGAGAGAACTTTATCCCCTCAACTAGGTTGAAATTCGGTGTAAAGGAGGCCCCCACAAATGTTGTGCTTACTATTGTTGCAATCAGCAAAACAAGATTTATCCACTTCCTTTCCTTCTCTTCTTTCGCTTTTTTTATTTCCAAAACCATCTCGCCGTATCTGTAGTTAACCTCAACGTGATATTTAGGTATGAAATGAATAAGACTCTCTTTGAACCTCTCAACATCCTCACGACTCTTTGGATTGACGTAAAACCGGATTCCGTCGGCTAAGGTTTCTTCATCGTAAATATCAAAAGCTTCCTCAACCAGCTTTTTGAATTCTTCAAGTTCATTTTGGTTACCCATTTGTGCTTTATCCATCGAACACCACTACGATTTACGATCTTTGTTAACTCTTATTAACTCTTAAAGTCTTCTAAAGGTGATTAAAGTTTTTCCTAATTTCCTCATCTGCTTTTGTCTCCGGTTTATTGCTGAATTTGTGTGGAAAGCTTTTAATGAATACTATTCATAGAATTGTAGCATAGGTTTGTAGAGGTTTGTAGGCGTTTCTTTCTATCCTATCTCCAAACTATTATCTCCCCTCGAAAAAGCGACTCTTCTTATCTTTCTGATTGTTTGTAAACTTGTATCACTCCACTATTATTCCAATTTCGTCCACGTTACGTTCTTTGTTCTTGTTCATAATCCATTCGTTCGGGTCGAGGATTATTTTCACGGGCTTCTTTAGTTTAGATTTACCTCAGCATCTCAATAATCCAGACTTCTAATTTTAGGGTCCTTGCAAAATCAACAATCTAATCTCTTTTTTCACACTTTCAAAC
>JACDNU010000074.1 GCA_017656505.1 Archaeoglobus sp.
AGCTTTATCAATCTGCTGAGCAAATACCCTAGGGGTTCCACATAGGTGAGATACTACAACTAGGGAAATCTATACTCAAAGTGAAAAGGAAAAGCCAAATAGAAGAAGTCACTAAAGTTTTAATCATTTAAACTTTTACGAAATTGATTCTAGAAAACTACTATTAACTCGAAAATTGTTCGGATTATTGTGACATGTCAAAAAATTTATATAACTACAGTGAGGAGGGCGTAGGGGGATTAAAGTATGGGTAAGATTTATTACGACACCGATGCACAACTAGATATTTTGAAGTCAAAAACAATTGGTGTAATAGGTTATGGTTCACAGGGAAGAGCTCAAGCGCTTAATATGAGGGATTCCGGATTAAATGTAATAGTGGGGTTAAGAAAAGATGGAAAGTCATGGAGTAAAGCTGAAAAGGATGGTTTCAGGGTATATGAAATAGAAGAAGTAGTTAAAGAATCAGACGTAGTCCATCTCTTGATAACAGATACTATCATGCCCAAAGTTTACAAAGACAGAATACGCCCTTATCTCAAAAATGAGCAGATTCTTGGATTCTCACATGCTTTTAATGTGCATTTCAACCAAATTATTCCGCCAGAATACGTTGATGTTCTTCTTGTAGCCCCCAAAGCCCCCGGACCAATGTTGAGGGAACAATATGAAAGGGGTTCAGGAGTTCCTGGGCTGATTGCAGTATATCAAGATTTTTCTGGATCAACAAAAGATGTTGCCTTGGCTATGGCTAAGGCCATAGGCCTTACAAGAATCGGAGTTTTGGAGACAACCTTTAAAAAAGAGGCAGAGAGTGACATAATTGGAGAACAGTGTGTTTTGGTTGGTGGGCTTATCGGTCTTATCAAGGCAGGATTCGAGGTTCTTGTAGAATCAGGCTATGATGAAAATGAGGCTTATTTTGAGGTATTAAACGAGGCAAAGTTAATTATGGACTTGATATACCAAAGCGGCTTTACAGGAATGTTAAATGCTGTCTCAGACACGGCAAAATACGGTGGACTAATAAAACACTCAGAAATTATAGATGAACATGTTAAAAACAAAATGCGAGAAGTCGTTAAAGAAGTGCAGTCAGGAAAATTTGCAAAAGACTGGTTAATTGAAATCCAGTCGAATTTCCCATCTCTGAAAGTGCTGATGGAACAGATTAGTTCACATCAGATCGAAATTGTTGGTAGAAGAATAAGGAAACTAGCTGGAATAGAGAAGTAAGCATGTATAAGATAAGAATAAAAGTAAAAGAGATCGAGGGAAACTGCCACGTTCTAAAGAAAGGAGACGAGTATCTCGTTCAGGAAGATGGGCAAACATTTACCATAATAAGAGGAGAAAAACTATGTATATATGCTCTATCATCTTTGTTCCCATTTATACCCGCAATGACTAGAGAACTGCCTGAAGATTTCTGGATGTCCAAAGACACAATTTATTTAACATGTCCCGATCCAGGAAAAAGTCACGGTGGAGCTGCTAATGTTCTATTCGAGTTGAAAAGAGAGAAAGTGTAAACTCTATTTATTTTATTTATGGATTGAGAGTACAGGATTATAAATTACCTTCCTATTTTGCTTATCAATTCACTAAATTCTCCATCACTGAGCAAATCTTTTTTTTCTACAGCTCTCTCCTTCACTACCTCCAAGAGCGATTCGATTTCCTCATCAGGCAACTCCAATCCCATCTGTTGACACACGTATTTAATATTGGCTTTTCCACTCATTTTACCAATAACTAATCTAGGTTCCTCTCTTCCAATAAACTCTGGTAAAAAGGGATACACAAGCCTTAAATCATGTTCTTTTGCCTTGAGGTACCAATCAGCAACAATTCCTGATTCAGTCCAGAATATCTGCTTACCCACGATGGGGCGGTAATCATCAGATGAAACATTACTGAACTTCTTAACCGTTTCTGAGAGTCTGTACAGAGCCTCATAGTTAAATTCTGTTTCAATATCATAAAGAACACGTAAAACCATAGCAATTTCTTCTAAAGGTGCGTTTCCAACCCTTTCACCAAGACCATTTACAGTCGCATGGATTACAGACACGCCTTCTTCTAATGCAGCAATGCTGTTTGCTACTGCTAAACCATAGTCGTTGTGAGCATGGATTTCAAGAGGTTTTTGGATTTCATCCTCAACTTTTCGAACAAAATATTTTATTCCCAATGGGTGGCAAACGCCAAAAGTATCTACAAGACCCAAACTATCCATATGCCCATTCTCTTCTACCGTTTTTATCAATCTCACAAAGCTATCAAAATCAGCTCTAGTGCTGTCTATCGTGAAAAAAGCAACATCAAGTCCATGGTCATGAGCATACCGGGTTGCTTCTGCTGAGAGATTCACAGCTTTTTCGTAGCTCCATCCATAGACTTTTTCTACCATCTCTGGATTGGATGGTATCTCGGTCACAACCCCCTCGACATCACAGTCTAATGCAGCATCTACATCCTTGACTGAACACCTACAAAAAGCATAAATTTTTGCATTCAACCCCAATTTAACTATCTCTTTAATGGCTTCTTTGTCTTCATTTGAGACTACTGGCATTCCCGCTTCAATTCTCTGAACTCCAAACTCATCAAGCAATTTAGCGATCTCTATCTTTTCCTCTTTCCTAAATGTTACTCTAGGGTGTTGTTCTCCCTCGCGAAGAGTGCAATCGTGTATTACAACTTTGTCTGGTAGTTTAAAATTCTTTGTAACTTCATTTTCAAAGTTATACGGGCTAACCTTCCAAAATTTTTTACTAAATTTGTCCTCTTTTGACATCTTTACCACCTTATTGAACTATGTTCGCAGTTCTCAATTAAATGTATATAAATTTTTCCAAAAAAACTTTTTAATGAATATTGTTGTCAATATATGATCTATTTTCGGATTTTTTTCGAAAAATATTTGTAGTTCATCATACATTCTTACAACATCCGATTAGTGGTGAGATGATGTCAGAGTGTAAAACATACAAAAGTGCCTGTAGAATGTGTCATGGAGGATGTGGAGTTCTTGTACATGTAAAAGATGGTAAAATAATAAAAATTGAAGGGGATCCCGAGTCACCTCTTAATCGAGGCAGCCTATGCGTCAAAGGACTAGCATCTATCGAACATGTATATAATCCACAAAGACTAAAATATCCAATGAAAAGAGTTGGAAAAAGAGGAAAAGGAGAATGGAAACGAATTTCATGGGATGAGGCATTAGACACTATTGCAAAAAAACTAGAAGAAATTAAAAATGAGTTTGGTCCACACACTGTTGCTATCGGACAGGGTACTGGAAGACATCACTTTTCTTATGTTCTTCGCTTTGCCTTTGCTTTTGGGACTCCAAATTGGTGTGAACCCGGTCTTGCTCAGTGCTTCTTTCCACGAGTAATGGCTTGCATCCTTACATATGGTGACTACCTTATCTGTGATTACTACGGAGAAAGACAACCCAAGTGTTTGCTTGTATGGGGACACAACCCCCTAATTACTGGCCCAGATGGTGAAATTTCTGCAATGGTGAGAAGATGTTTGAAAACGAACCCAAAACTTATCGTTATTGATCCCCGTCAGACAGATATGGCTAAAAAAGCTGACCTATGGCTTCAGATTAGACCTGGGACAGATGATGCTCTTGCATTGAGCCTTATAAACTGTATAATTAATGAAGAGCTATATGATAAAGAGTTCGTCGAAAAGTGGACAGTAGGATTTGAGAAACTAAAAGAGAGAGTCGAAAAATATACGCCAGAATGGGCTGAGGAAATTACTTGGATACCTTCAGAAAAGATCAGGGATGCGGCCTACCTATATGCAGAAACTAAACCCGCTTGTGTTGAATGGGGGGTTGCACTTGAGCACACTCCAAATGCCCTCCAAACCTTACGCGCTGTTGTGATGCTTCCAGCTATAACTGGGAACATCGATATACCTGGTGGGAACGTATTCGGAATGCACGTAATTAGAAACGTTCCTACGTTTAGAAAAAGATTGTCGAAAGAGATGCTAGAAAAACAATTTGGAGCGGGTAAATACAAACTTTTAAGCGGTCCTACCGGCATCTTTTCTGCAGCACATGCTCCTACACTATTTGAGGCGATGAGAACTGGTAAACCATACCCCGTCAAAGCTTTTTTAGTCTTTGGTAGCAATCCACTAGTTAGCTATGCTAACGCAAAAGAAGTTTACGAGGCTCTAATGAATGTAGACTTCTTGGTGGTTTCGGATATCTACATGACTCCCACGGCTGAGCTTGCAGATATAGTCCTTCCTGCTGCAACATGGCTAGAGGTTGATCAGATTGTTGGCCTGCCTTATATGGCAGAAAATGTTGTTTTAGCTCAACAGAAAATTATAGAGATTGGAGAGGCGAAACAAGACGAATGGATACTCATTGAGCTTGCAAGAAGACTAAAACTTGATGTTGGGACCGAATCCCTTGAGGAGATTATTAACTATCAACTTGAACCTTTAAATTTAACTTTTGATGAACTAAAGAAAAGAGGATACTACTCTGCAGACATCAAATATAGAAAGTTTGAGGAAAAAGGTTTTAAGACTCCTTCTGGAAAAATCGAATTGTACTCAACAATTTTAGAGAAATTGGGATATGATCCCTTACCATACTATGAGGAACCACCAGAGTCCCCCTATAGCACCCCAGAAATTGCTAAAAAGTTTCCTTATATCCTAATTACTGGTGGTAGACTGATTAACTATTTCCATTCTGAGGGTAGGCAAAATCCAAAATTACGCAAAATCCATCCAGAACCGCTTGTAGAGATTCATCCTGAGACTGCAGAGAAATTTGGTATAAAGGACGGAGACTGGGTGTGGATTGAAACACTTAGAGGGAAAATAAAACAAAAAGCTAAATTAACTCGGAGTATTCATCCGAAAGTCATCCATGTAGAACATGGCTGGTGGTTCCCAGAAAAACCTACCCCAGAGCATGGTGTTTGGGATAGCAACGCAAATGTTTTGACAAATAACAAACCGCCTTATGACCCAGCGTTGGGCACATACCAATTAAGAAGTTTGTTATGCAAAATCAAAAAGATATAGATTTAATATAATATTATAATGTATCAGTATGTCATCTTTTAAAAAATAAAAATATAGGTCCTTGCTGAATCAACAACCTAATCTCTTTTTTCATACTTCCAAACCCTCAACAAACAATCATCCAGCTCTCCCATCCAAAGAGACATCTTATGA
>JACDNU010000075.1 GCA_017656505.1 Archaeoglobus sp.
AAAGCTCATAAAGCAAGGCCTTAATTTTGTTGTGCTTGACAAGCTCATAAGACTGCTTGATTTTCTCCTCATCCACTGCAACCTTTCTCACGCCAATCGGCTTCCCCTTGATGAACCTCTTCTTAACAAGCATTGCGACGTCGTAGTCGAGGACGTCTCTCTCCGCTAGGAAGGTTAAAAACACCCTCATGCCGTTCACAATGTTTCTTTTTCTGTCTTCGGCATCTATGAAGCGTTTTAAGTCGCTCCACTTCGTGACCTCATATTTTTTGAAGAACTTTTCAAGGGCATTCACATAGTCACGGCGTGTCTTATAGCTTATTTTCCTCGATACAGAGAGCCACTCCTCGAATTCGCTCTTATAAGCTCTAAAAAGCTTGTTTAATGACACTGAAGATCCGGGTGTCGGGGGTTCAAATCCCCCTCGCCCCACCACTTCTGCGCTTTTACATGGATCTTTATTGAGTATAAACACTAATTGGGCATTCATTGGAACCCAACTGCATTTCTGTGTAGGCTTACAAGTTAAAAACAAACTCCCTAAAGCCACCAATTATTCAATACAAATTTAAGTTTCCCTAGATCTGTAGAACATAGAGAGATGACAACAACTATTCTATTAAGAATTAGGGGTATTAGTCTAAATGCAGAGATAAGAAAAATAAAAACATATTTATGCAATGAGTTTATACACTTTTTGGTGGGATTAGTGAAAATTAAGAGCATTGCTTTGCACATACTTGTTTTATTGGTTCTTTCAGAAATTCTGTTGACGTCAGTTTCCGGTAGCACAAACAAAGCTTCTCCACTCTGGCGACAAGATCTCCCAAACAATATTCGGAACATTGAAATTACAAATAACTTAGACCCTCTTATTCTTGTACTAGCATCCTCAGAATCTTCTGGAGAATTATATGCACTCTCACCAGATAAAACTACAAAATGGATTTTTCAAATTCCAACATGGGTTACCAAGGTTTCTGCATCAAAAGATGGAAGTGTAATAGCTATAGGGGCGAAAGGAGGTTTATATATCCTCGATAATAAAGGAAATCTCCGCCGAAAAGTAGGAGTACCTAAAGTTTCAGGGTCTCCAGAGAATAGTTTTAGGGCTGTTACTGTTTCACCCTCCGGCAAATATATAGCTACTGTATGTAATGGAGTTCTATTGCTCTACGACTCAAGCGGGACTTTACTGTGGCACTACTCCTCAACAAGAGGCCATGTAGAGGATGAGAGTATTTCCTTCTCTATAGATGAAAAATATTTAGCAGTTGGCTTTTATGAGTATGGAGTGTACTTCTTTGATACTCAAACTGGTGAACTCTTATGGAAACACATCTTTGACATTGACGAAAAAACAAGAGTTATAAAAATAACCCCCACTGGAAAAATAGCAGTTGGAACCTCTACTACAGATAAGAACGGTAAAATCTACATTTTTAATAAAGATGGTTCTGTAAAGATCAATCGTGAGATAGAAGGTTTACCCAGTAGTGTAGATACTAGTGAAAACGGAATGATTGTTATCGGCACTGAAAAAAGTGGTGTGGGTATCGTTTACGTTTTAAGTCCTACTGGTAGGCCCCTATGGCAATATGATACTGGAAATCCGGTTAATGTCGTGAAGATAAGCAATGAAGGAGAAAGAGTATTATCTGCTGGCGGTAGTGGTGTATTTATCTTTAACGAAAATGGGGAGATAACATGGAATTACCGACTGGACACGGCTGTTTTTTATCTGGCAACTTCCCCGGATGCTTCCAAAATAGTTTTTGGAACATCTAACTGGATATACTATATTGAACATGGGTATTTGAATGTTCATTCCACTCCCTCTCTTGCTAGAGTGTACATAAATGGAGAATACATAGGAAAAACACCAATAAAGAATTACAAACTCCTAGAAGGGACTTACACCCTAGAGATTGCCCTTCCGAATTATAAAGAACACAAGGAGACTGTCACTATTATGCCTAGAGAAACAACAGATATTAACGTAACGCTGATTCCCATAGGATTCTTAAGCATAAACTCTGAACCATCAGGTGCTGAAATCTTCATTGATGGAAAATACATTGGAAAGACTCCTTTAGAAATAGAAGTCACAACGGGAAATCATACGCTAACTTTGACTAAAGATGAGTACGAACAATATTTCACTAATCTAACTTTGAATATTGGAGAAAGAAAAGAGATAACTGTAAAATTGATACCTACGTTTGGGTATATAAGTGTAAAGAGTGATAAAGAGAATGCTGAAGTGTACATTGATGGAAAGTACTTGGGGGCTACACCTATTGTTCAATATAAGCTTCCAGTGGGCTCTTACTTGTTGGAGATAAAGCACCCCTCTTGTAAAGATTATAAGGCAAACATAACAATAAGTCCAGGAGAGACATTAAGTCTTAACGTAGGGTTGACTTTGCTGCCCGCTATGCTAATTATAGAGAGCGACCCATCAAATAGTAGCGTACTTCTTAATGGATCGTACATAGGCACTACTCCCCTGTCATTAAACCTGAGCCCTGGTCAGTATGAGGTTAAGATCACAAAAGAGAGTTATTTGAATTATACAAAACTGCTGGAGCTAAAACCTGGTGAAACAGAGCATCTAACAATAAGACTAGAGAAATTGTTATCCCAAACTGTTACTTTAACAAAAACTCCTTCTGAAACTCCTAAAACATGTGGAACAGGAAGCATTCTTGCACTTATGCTGATTATACTCAGAGTACATAAAAGAGGGCAATAAGCTTACATAAACTCCATGAATAATTGCTTATTTTTTCTTTTTATAGGTACGTTCTATATTGGTGTTCTCATACATTAATTGGCAAAATTATGAGAACAGTCCCAAGATGGTAAAATAAAAAACAAAAACTATTTCTGTTGTCTCCTTTTAATAGCTAGTGGTAAAAGCAGTAGGAGTATAAATCCTGAACCACAAGTACTCTTTGCAACTTTAGTTGTGGTTTGTGTATCTTCCAATTTAAGTAGGGCCACCATAATACTTTTTGTTTCCCCCGGCTTTAGTGTAACAGTTACTCTGTACTCCTGATAACCTTCTTTAACGATTTTTAGATCATAACTTCCGGGAATAACTTGGTACCCATCAAGCGGTGTTTTACCAATCAGAGTATTATTTAGATAGGCTTCTGCTTCAGAAGGTTCAGAGGTTATTGTAAGAGTTCCTTTTATGGGAGAAAGAGTTACTGAAAGATTTTTGCTCTCTCCCGGCCCTACAGTCACTTCGACGGTATGACTTTCGTAGCCATCTTTGACTATCTCTAGTGTATATGTCCCAGGAGTAACTTTGTAATTTTGAATTGGAGTGTTGCCAATCAGAGTATCATTTAGGTAAACTTTTGCTTCAGAAGGCTCAGAGAAAATTGTAAGAGCACTGTTTAATAAAGAAAGTGTTGTAATAACCTCTGTAGCCTCTCCCGGGAGAATCCTCGCTTTTTCAGTGTATGGTGCATACCCCTCCTTCTTAATCTCTACAGTGTATTCTCCGGGAGGAAGCTCTAAAGTTAATGGGGTAATTCCTCTATAAGAAGTGTTAACATAAACTTCTGCTCCGGAAGGTTCAGAAGACATTTTAAGAGTCCCATTTAACAATACAAGATTAACGTTTACGGTTTTCGATTTCCTGCCTTCTAGTGTTAAAATCTCTCTGTAATCTTGGTATCCCTTTTTAGATACTCTTACCTCATAAAAGCCAGGAGGTAGCCTGTAGTTTTCAACTGGGGTTTTACCGATTAAAGTATCATTCAAGTAGACATAAGCTTCAGAAGGAGTTGAATAGATGCTTAAACGTGCAATCGAGGTTAGTTGAGCAGTTATTGATAAGTTGCTTCCTGGAGAAACGGTTAAACTCTCTGTATATGGGAAATATCCCGCTTTTCTTAATTCTAATCTGTACTCCCCAGGGAACAGTTTTAATGTTTGAGGAACCTTTCCTTGGTATCTGTCATTCAGATAGAGAGTTGCATTCTTGGGTATTGAAGTTACGTGCACGTATCCCCAAAATCTCGAGTACACCTTTATTTTGTTTTCCCCATGCATTATCCCAATTACCAATGAACTAAAATCCGGTGTGATATCCATTAGTTTTGAAGGAGAACCAATGCCAGTTTCTTCAGAGAAAGGTATATCTATGCCCCCGACTTTAGATCCTTCCATATCAAAGATGTAAACTTTTCGCGTGTCTCTTACTGCGATGTATTTACTGTCTTTGCTTATGGCTATTGCTCGCCCTCCCAACTCATTATTGGTGTAGAGTACATCTCCCCACTTATTAAGAAGAAGCCATTTTCTATCTAGACCTACTGTCAAGTATTTTCCATTGTCTGATATGTCAACGCTTAACACAAAAGAACTACTGACTTTCTTTTTCCATATGAGGTCTCCGTCTCTCGAAAACAGGTATACATATCCTCCATCGTGCTCAATAAGAGATGTAGCAGCTATATATTTGCCATCCGGAGTTATTGCAACTTGAACACACCTTGTCTTGAATGGATCAAATGGATAATGCCAAAGTTCTTCGCCATTTTTTGAAAATAGATGGATCCCATTAAGTGCTCCAACGGCAATGTACTCTGCAGTAGGTGTCATTTCAGCAGAGTTGACTGAGGTGGGAATATGATATTTCCATAATAATCGTTTATCTCTCGTCATGAATTTAACGTCCCGTCCAACTGCTACTATGTACTTTCCATCAGCCGATATGTCTAGCCCATAGACACTGCCACTTATCTCGTACTTCCAAAGTAGTTCTCCATTAGCTAGGTAATAAAGTGCTCCATAAGGGTAGTATGTACCCACTACAATAGTCTCACCATTGTGAGAAATTGCTACACTACTTATTTCGTGCCCTATCATGTATTCCCAGGGTTGATCTGAACTAGCAACCATTGTTAGATTTGGCAGTTGCTGAACATTCAAAAAGAACATTAAGAGCAGAAACACTACTAACAATCTTCTTGTCATAAAAACCACCCTTAGTAATTACCCTCAATTAATTATAACTTTTTTGACACTAGCTTAGCTATGGGGCAGATAAAGTAAAGACCAAGTGTGACAAGATAGAAAACAAAACGGAAATATGGGAAGTAAACATCTAGGCATGTAATATTCGACATAATCCCTTATGACCGTGTCTTTCCTTTCCTGTTCTTCGGTGACATAAAAGTTTAAAAACCAGTTTCCATAGTGATTTCC
>JACDNU010000076.1 GCA_017656505.1 Archaeoglobus sp.
TTCAGACACTTTTAAATATTTAGCAACTTCTTCAAGTGTCATTATTTCATCCATATTAACTCCCTTTGCAAATTATTACGTTATTTTCAAATAGTTATCTTAATTTTACACACTTTTGGAAATTTTACAAATAAAAAACCCCGCTTTTCGCGGGGCTCTATTTTGACAATATTTCGACAAATCTGTTTATTAATCAGTTATTCTAAATCTATTGTCAACTTCTTACGGGCAAATTTTTGCCCTTTATCTTCAAACTTTAAAACAACTCCTACATACTCAGAACCAACATTAACCAGCTTATCCGCACCTTCTATAGCCTGCACCTTCGAATCAAAATCTCTAACATAAAATCTGTATTCATAACCAGACCTCCCCTGAAAGAGCAGGCTATATTTTCCATCCTCGAACTTCTCGTTAATTAGTCTTAAGCTTCTTGATTCATCTCCGGGTCTGGGATTGGGCGTATCCAAAATAATACCAACTCCGCCTTTCACAGCCATTTCCACTCTAACACTGTCCTTTACTTTAAACCTCAAAGGTGGATATAACAATTTCCTCACCCTCTCATCTTTATAAGTTATTCTCGAACCATTAACGGTGATATCTATAACTTCCATGCCAGCAGGTATTTCCGGTTGAAAAAGAAACTCCATTTTCTTTCCCAACACTCTTTTAATCTCATATATTAGTTTGCCCTTTTCCCTTGTAAAACTAAAACTAAAGACACTGCTCCTCGCTTTCAAATTTTCAATCTTTAGACTATCCCAGATAACAGGCACCCTTGGTTTAAACCTTATCTCGCCTAATGAAACGTCCGGAAACCATCCAATCATACCGTTTACAATTGGATGAATTATACTGGTTTCAGACCAGCACTGATGTGGACAAACGCCTTCAGGTTTAAATCTTTCTCCATTCAAAACCTCTTCCACATATCCTTTAGCCCAGTAGTCCTTAACTCTCATAGTTGAATAAACTTTCATAAATGCCTGTGTAGAATTTCCATATTCATATTCAGCGAGAGCAGTCCACCCTGTAAAAAGTGGCCAGACACTACCACAATGATACCCCCTTGGATTAAATATTTTCGACTCACTGCTCACCATCCTCATACCCCAATCTGTACAAAACTCATGACCTGCCCATTGTTGAAGCATATTTTTAGTCTTCTCATCTTCAAGAAGATTAAAACACATCGGAACCGCTGTTAATGATGTAGACTCCGTAAGATATGTTCCATCCGCCATAATTCCTTGATTGTAAAAACGTGTACTGTCATTCCAAAAATTATTTCTAACCATCTCAAGTACCTTCACATAATCCATTTCATATTTTTTTGACAATTCATAATCCCCGACGATATTCGCCATGTAGGACGCTTCCTTCAAAACCTGTGCCCACAAAGCAGCAAGATAGAAAGTGGTTTTTGTCACCCAGAGTTCACCACCTTCAACCCATCCGTGCCCTACATACCTATTTTCAATTAGTCCATCGCCGCCAAAGTCAGTGCTATACAAAAACTTCATTGCTTTTTTAATATTTTCCCAACTTTCTTCGATAAACTTTACATCACCAGAATGCTTCAGGTATTCACTACACAGAATCACATATAGTGGAGTAGCATCAGCAGCATCGTAATGAACCACTCCACTCGTCGAAATTTCATGAAATATTTTACCACTCAGGTCCTGATATTTCTGGAGAAACTTTAACTGTTTCTTGACTAACTTAAAATCGCCATAACCAAGAATTGCAAGCGAAGACCATTCCGAATCACGGCCAAAATACCACGCATATCCTGGGCGTCCACTAACTTTATGACCACCATCCCAACCACTAGTACTAAAGCCATATCCTGCAAGCAGACCCTCTCCCAGACCTGGTGTTTCAACAAAGAACTTATCCGTAGCTATAACAGCCCACTTCCAGTATTTATTGAAATTAGTATCAGGCGAAATCACATTTAGATTCTGAGCAAGTAAATTTCTATAATGACTTGCCTGCTTTTCAAGTTCAGTATGTGCATTCTCCATCAAACATCTATATGTCTCAATTGCCTCCTTATCCCCCCGATTTGTACCTACCAAAACAAACCTCAGTTGCTCATTACCTGGCTGTAGTTCGTAAATTCCCATAAAACTAACTTCATTCTCCTGAACAGGGATTGCTTTTATCTTTCCGTCTTTTATATCTAGCTTATTAAATGCACCAACTTTAAGATCCACAGCGTTCATACTCGTTCCCAGTATCGAGTAGAAGTCTCCTGATTCACTTTTTATATGCAAAGCATTCATTAAACTATCATAACCGTACTCCAATCCGCCAAGTGCTCCATAATTATACGGCCACATAAAACGGAAATCACTTTTCGAATATAAGCATAGCTTCAAAGGTCCCTCTGACTCTATTTGAATCGTTACACCAGGCTTATCATAAGAAGCAAACATTTTTTCCTTAAGTAACCTACCACCAACATTATAGTATCTTTCAATGAGCTCAGGTCTTATCACCACTTTCTCAGGCAGAATGCTTTCACCTAGCCACCTTATTTCTTCATCAACTATTCCAATCTTCACATCGTAGAATGGTCTGAAAGGATGAGCCCATATTTCCTTAATTCCGCCACCCTCTCTTCCCATCACAAGAATTCGCCTGCCAGTCAAATCATAGTAATCATTTGAACCATCTGTTTCCACTTTCAAGCCACAATAATCAACTCTACCTAAATCCAAATCTGATATATTTAACGGAATACTTCTCTTTACCGCGAATTTCTTCGGAATATCTTCATATTTCCTCCAATAGGTAATTTTTTGATCTCCTTTGTCAAGTTTTCCAGCTAAATATAAAAATGAATTTTCCAATAACTTCTCCAAGCGGTACCGGAGAAAATTGTTGGCAAACAAAATATATCCACCAAATAACAATATCCTACCATCGTTTTTGTTCGAATATTCAATGACAAGTTTGTCCTTTTCATGAATCCGAATATAAAGCTTGTCCACCGATACAACATTTCCGTTAGATGGAAAATTATCCCCAAAATACCCAACAACATCTATCACTGTATCTTTCATAGAATCAAAAACATATGTTCCGCCGAAGAAGCCAGAAAATATTGGATGTCCCATATAGCTCTGAAAACCCCTTTTATCAAACATCCAGTAATCATCAATCTTTACCTTTCTTAATTCTGGCTTCTTTGATTCTATCCCTATATAATAGGGTAAATATGAAGCGTAATTTGTTAAAATAATCTTTCCTCCGTCATCGTAAATTGACCTGATTTTGTCTAATAATTGCTTATTCTCCTTCGTTCTCTGCAAATCTTGTTTATCAACTATATTAATCCATAATACTGAGCTTGTCTTTGATTTGTAATTCATCAGGTTTTCTAAGTCTACAAAATCATACTTCTTTCCCAACCACCCCTTTATTAAAGCGTCTTCTCCTGCAACATCTCTACCGGCACCGGGATTATAAAAATAAATTACCTGCTCTACCTCACACATAGACAAAAATATAATCATAAAACTTATTAATAACATCTTTCCCATAACGCTTCCCTTCTTTCTATTTCCGTTTTGCTAATTGATCAATATTTTATTAAATCTAATAAAAATCTAAATTTACTCTACAAATCTACCTGTGTTGTTCCTATTTCCCTTAGTTGAACAGAAATAACTCTCTCATTTCCAAACACTTTCTCAATAATACCAATGTACCTAGAAACCTCATTCGCAGGGATATAAGCCTGTATTGTTCCTGCAAAACCTCCCCCATGAACTCTGCATGCACCCAGTACTCTTTCCTCATCTATGAACTTCTCTGTAAGATACAGCGCTAACGAGATACTTTGCACATAAGGGTTAGAAACTGAAAAACAATTTTGCAAATATTTAAAAGATGAATCACCAGACCTTTTTACGATGTCAAGATATGCTTCAAAATCATTCTTTTCTATTGCTTCCACTATCTTATCAACTCTTTCATTTTCATCAAAAAAATGTAGACTCCTCAGCAAAGCTCTATCCCCAGCCTTAGTTCTCACTAATCCAACTTTTTCTAGAACTTCAAAATCAGTAACATTTCTTAATTTATTTTCCCCAAACAATCTTGCTACTCTTTCCATTTCCATTGGAATCGAAGCATACTCGTTAGTCAGATCAGCATGAGAATGTCCTGTATCAACTACCAATAGTGCATACCCCTTCTCCAAAAAGTTGTAATTCAACTTTCTAACTTCCGGGTTCTCTTCATTCTTAAAATCTATATAAACAATTCCACCCTCGGCAATGGTAAGCTGATCCATTAATCCACACGGCTTACCAAAATATTCATTTTCTGCATATTTACCTATGATTGCCAGTTCCTTGGGAGGTATTTTCCCATCATTATATATTTGATTTAGTATCTCACAAATCAACATCTCAAAACTGGCAGATGTGCTTAGTCCAGAACCTATAGGAATCGCAGAAGAAACATAAGCAGAAAATCCCCCTATTCTGTATCCATGATCCACAAATCCTTTTAGTATTCCTCTTATTATTCCTGCAGAGGTTTCTTTTTCCTCCTCAACCCTACCCAGATTACTCAAATTCACAGAAATAACTTCATTATATACGTCGGAAAACAACTTAACATAGAACTCTTCACCCTTGCCAACAGCAGCAACCATATCAGGGTTCACAGCTGCCGCCAAAACTTTTCCACCATTATGGTCAGTGTGATTCCCACATAATTCTGTCCTTCCGGGAGAAGAAAACATATAGGACGGCACACTGCCAAACTTATCAACATAACCATTTCTAACTTTCTCAAACCTCGAGATTTGACATTCTAAATTCCGAACGTCTCTTTCTCCATGAAGATCACCAATAGTCGCGACCATGTCTACCTCCTATCTAACATTAAAAGTAAAGGTAAAACTACTTTCACTCATTTCAACTGAACTCCACACCTAAGAGAAATTTCCTCTCCTGGTTTCATAACAATAAGACCTTCTTTGTTATTAAAAGCATTAATATTACAGGACATAGGCTCAATCGCAATGCTTCGCCTATCGGGGGGTGTGTATACTTGCAGA
>JACDNU010000077.1 GCA_017656505.1 Archaeoglobus sp.
GTTGGAGAGCTTTATGGTTTTCTATAACTATTGGAGATGTTAACTTGACACCACCCTCTTCATCTGGGGAGGTTAAAATTAATTATGTAAATAATTTTCTTTTTTACACATGATGTTGAAATCGTGGTAATAGCGAATTCCCAAAACCGCAAGATTTATATACAGTATGTCAAAGTGTGACACAATGACAAAGGATGATAAATTGAATGACCCAAGGATCTTCAGGCCGAATTGAGCTGGCCGAGGAGGAGAACAAAAAGCACAAGAGAATCAGTTTTTCCATTCATTCTTTTATTCTGGACTTGCCTGGGGGCAGAAACTTCATTACCTCGTCGGGCGTGGCTATAGCCCTTACCAGATGTTTTTCATCCTCTTTTGCCATTGAAATCAGCTTGGAAGCTATTTTCACGGATAGATCGTTCGGACTTTCATTTCCAATGTCAAGCTCCACGAAGTAATCACAGTATTTTCTAACAGCATTCAAAGGCCCACCAAAAACCCTTAAATTTTTTAGATCAACTCCAACCGCACAGGAAACGCTTACTGAAAGGTAATTTCTCTTTCCTTCGATATAGAAGCTTCCCTTCGGCAAGTATTCCCCTGGTTTGGCACTCCTCTTAACTTGTTCGGGCGTAACGTAATACACCTCTCCGCTGTATTTTCCTTCCTTCCATAAACTCGAGTAGCTGGCAGCAAATTGCGCCGCCTCAAGCCTGCTTTGTTCTCCTGCCTTCTCACCCTCTTTCAAAACCGTCACCGGAGCTCCCGGGACTTGCGTGTGGAAAAATAGGTCTCCTTTATCCATGTACTTTGACACGATTTCTTCATTCATTTTAGCATTTCTCCCGCCGATAACGAGAAAACCTTCAGAAGTCAGAAACCATCTGAACCTCTCGTACCATTTTCTCTTTCTTGAAATCCTGATACTGCTTTCAAACCTCACCTTCTCACTTGCTCTCTTCATTTCCTCCTCAGTTTTCCGTATCGCTTTGACGACGCCCTCGTACTTTTGCTTGGCTTTCTTTGCTTTTTCGTAGTAAAGATCCGCTATCTGAGGGACGGTTTTATCCAGAAAAAGTTCAAGCTCAAATCCGTCAAGCTGGACAACTAAAAGATTTTTTGAGGGATCGATTCGCTTCACGAGTTTGGAAAGTCCTTTGTTCTCCTTGACAATCTTCTTTATCTCTTCCCACGACTTTTTCTCCCTCGCTTTTCTGAAGGTCTCGATTATCTCCTCTACTTTCCCGTAGTTCTCGTAAATGAAGTCAGCTACGGTTCTATACCGCTCCATCTCTTTCTCAAACTTCTCTTTTGCAGCCAGCTGGTCTTCAAGTCTCTTCTTAATCTTTTCCAGAGTTTTATTGGTCCTCTCTTTAGTTTCAGCCTCTTCTACAGCCATCTTCGAGTAGAAATCATCTAAGGCGGAATTAAAGCTGTCAAAGTATTTCTTTTCTAAATTCTCGTAGATTTTTAGCTCCACCGGCAGTACATCGAAGTAATCTCCATCTTTGAGGAGAATGTGGGGCTTGAACTCCCCCCTTCTTACGGGTTCGAAAATCGAGTTTATGGCTTTAAGCAGCACATCTATCTCATTTTCAGAAAGCTCCGAAATCCTCTTTTTTTTATCGATTCCAGCTCTTAAGCAGATCTCCTCGGCATACTGCCCTCCGATGCTGAGATTCGTGGCGAGAAATCTCACTACATCTTTTTCCCCATGAAAGTCCTCCGCTTTCACGTCAAAGGGACTGAGCTGGGGTTTTGGGAGCTTGTAGACTTCGCCAGGCTTGAAAAAACTTTTCAGTGGCATGATTATTTTCAACTCGGAGTTGCAAAGAATAACGTTCCCTTTTTTGAAAAATTCAGCAATAAGTACTTTCTCTTCCTCCCTCTCGAACCTAATAAAGACTATTCTGTCGAAGTCGTGCTGCTCGATGGATTTTATTTTTCCACCCTCTAAATGCTTTCTCAGCAGCATTGCAAAACTGGAGGGAAATCGTGGAGACTCCTTAGGGAATTTCGTTAAATGCATCCTCTTTCCTGCCTCAATTATCAGATCAAATCTCTCTCCAGGCTTTCTAAGCCTAATTCTGATCTCATCGGGAGGATGATGATAAATCTTGTCAACTCTTGCATCGATTAGATTCTGCAACTCATTCACAACAGCTTTTACGTCAACAGCTGAAAATTGCTTCATTTTAACAAAAACACTTCCAGTATTTCGAATGGACTCTTTTCACCTCTTCAATGTTATCCTTGAGTTTGTAGAGGGCTGCCTCCTTTTTCCTGTACTTGAGTTCGGGCAGATAATTAAGGGGTTCTCTTATGCATGAGATGTCCATTCCCGCCATGGCGGCTATTATTCCAAGATTCGTGTAAGGCAAAGCTGACTCAACGCTGTAACCACCCTCCAATACCGCTACAAGCCTCCCATCACAGTATTTTTCAGAAAGCTCAACAGCAAACCTCATAAGCTCGGCGTAACCTCTGGCAGTTAAGGCGAGCCCCGTGATCGGGTCGGTGAAATGATTGTCTTGCCCTGCTGAAACTGCTATGAATTCGGGCTGAAATTCTTCGGCAACTGGCTTTATTACTTCATCGACCACCATCATGTAACCCTCATCCGATGTACCGGGAGGCAAAGGAACGTTTATTGTATAGCCTTCTCCTTTCCCGCTCCCACATTCATAAGGAAAGCCCGTTCCCGGATACAACGGCATTTGATGGGTTGAGATGAAGAGAACACTATCATCACCGTAAAATATCTCTTGTGTTCCATCTCCATGATGTGCATCCCAGTCTAGAATCATAATTCTGCTTATTCCCTGTTTTTTCAACCACTTCACCATTATCGCCATGTTGTTGAGGTAGCAAAAGCCAGCTCCGATGTAGGGCTTGGCATGATGGCCGGGAGGCCTTATCATCGCAAAGCAATTCTTGACTTCCGCATCAAGCACGGCTTTCGCAGCCCTGATTGCTCCACCAGCAGAGAGCAGAGCTATCTCGAAAACTCCTACGGGGATATTTGTGTCCCAGTCGATGAAGCCCCCCTTCTTACTCTCTCTCCTCAAGAACTCAACGTATTCCCTCGTGTGAACTTCCAGCACGTCATCGATGCTTGCCTCGAAAGGTTCGAGGAGCCTTATCCTCGGATCCTCGAAAATCCCCTCCTCCATGAGCTGATCCATCGTGTAAGCGAGCCTTTCCTTTCTCTCTGGATGGGTAGGGGATTGTTCATGCTCCAGATACTTCCTGTGATAAACTATGCCCGTCCTCATTTTAGCACCTCATACCAGCACCTCATCTTAGCTCACAACAACTCCTTGCTTACCCCCGGCTTTATCTGAACGATTATGTCCGCTATTTTGCCCCTTTTTATTCCTCCTCTCACCACTGTATAGGAGTTGAAGTAAATTATCGCCACATCCTCCTCAGCATAACCTCCGGCAAGCTCGAGAACTTTCCTCTTTGCCTCCTCAACCATCTCCTCATCACTCGGCAAACTCCCTATCCCGAATGGACTCTCCTCAACAACTCCATTGAAAACTGCCTTCCCACTCTCGGTATCGTATCTTGCGTAGAGAGTGTAACTCACTCTCGAGACTGCTACGCCAACAGCATTCACAGCTTCGCTATGCTCAGGCACGATAACGTTAATCTTCGCTCTCTCAGCGATCATATCCGCTAAATAAGCTCCGAGAAATCCCGCAGCAATAACCCTTTCCGCATTAACGGATTCTATCGCTTCTGCAATCATCGTGATGAAGTCTCCGATTATTTTTTCACTGTCAAGCTCATATCTTTTCGCAAACTCCCTGGATCTCCGATAGTCTCCTATCTCAAAACCCTCCAAATTTAGAACGTCGGTTAGAGTTAAGCTTTCCCCCCCGAAAGCAACCGGCTTTCCTCTTCTGCCGTGATGAAGTTTTCCATTTTCTATTGGAGAATCTCCACCGAATGGGATGGAAAAGCTGTCAACGCATCTAACTAAGGTTTTATCGCCCAATATGTTAACATTCTCTATTATTTTTGGCAAACCCTCCTCAACTATAACGAAATCGGTTGTAGTTCCTCCAACATCTATTACCAAGGCATTCTTCTCCCTTGTCAGGAAGTAAGCACCTATTGCGACGGCTGCAGGGCTTGAATTGTAAAGCTCAGAGGGATTCTGAAGGGCGATCCTGTAAGGAATTATACCACCATCCCCTTTGTAGTAGTAAAAGTCTCCAACGAAGTTCCTTATCATCTCTGTGAGCTCGAAAACGGTTCTCTTTATCTTTGCATTAACCACAGTTGTGTTTATCCTGTATGGATAGTTCATTCCTCCAGCATAGTGGGACAGCGCTATGGAATTCTTATCGAACCGCCCCGATACGATTGAAAGGATTTTATGCTCAATTCCCGCATTCCTGACGCTGAATTTCGAGGCTATTGCTATATTTTTGAATCCTCCCTTCGATCTCCCTTCCTCCAAAGCTTGGAGAATCTCCTCCTCATCGATTTCCTCTACGATATCCCCTCTATGGTTGACAAAACCCTTTACAATCCTCCCTTTTTTCCCGTAATTCAATCCTGGCCCGGGGATGAGGATTGTGAGGGTTGGAAATTCTGATGCTCGGCTCAAAAGCAAGTTTAAAGGCAGAGATGTGCTTACAACAACTCTACTCTTCTCCAATTTCTCTTTGCTGATGCTTTTGAAGACTCCCTCGAGTCCCTCCTCATTTGGAACTTTGATAGTAGATATACCATCCTCGCCGATGACCGCTGCGTCGGTGTTAGTGCCTCCCACATCCACTCCAACGAACATTCAACTTCTTTTTGCCAAGGGAACATATAAAGGTAATTAAAAACAATAATTAACACTATTTAGGGTCCTTACCAAACTAGCTCTCAGCTAACCTCTGCAACACCTTCTTCTCC
>JACDNU010000078.1 GCA_017656505.1 Archaeoglobus sp.
ATTGGGTGGCAAGCTTTGAGCACACCCACTACCTCATCGGTTCTGTAGTAGGACCGCATCCTTTCCCGAGGATTGTGAGGGATTTTCAGAGCGTCATAGGAAGAGAAACGAAAGAGCAGATAATCGCGTTTGAAGGATGCATGCCGGACTGCATAGTCGCATGCGTTGGAGGTGGAAGCAACGCAATAGGCATCTTCTACCCCTTCATCAACGACAGAGTTAGGCTAGTGGGAGTTGAGGCTGCAGGGAAAGGAATCTCAACAGGCAAGCATTCTGCATCTCTTTCAGCTGGAAAAAAAGGAGTTCTGCATGGAATGCTCTCTTACTTCCTGCAGGATGAAGACGGGCAGATAGCAGACACGCACAGCATAGCGGCTGGTCTGGACTATCCTGGAGTCGGTCCTGAGCACGCACATCTAAAGGAAGTAAAAAGGGCAGAGTATGTAACAGTAACAGATGAGGAGGCATTAAAGGCGTTTGTTGAGCTTTCGAAAGCAGAAGGAATATTGCCAGCTTTGGAATCTGCTCACGCTTTAGCGTATGCGATTGAAATCGCCAAAGAAATGGGGAAGGATGAGATAATAGTTGTGAATCTCTCGGGGAGAGGAGATAAAGATCTGGGGATCGTTATGGGGGCTTTAAGATGAAGTTCTTAAAACCAGCCTTAATAACCTTCATAACAGCCGGAGATCCGAGCATTAACGCAACCCTCGATTTCATGCTCGTTTTGGACAAGCATGCTGACGTGATCGAGCTCGGCATACCCTTCAGCGATCCAATGGCAGATGGGGAGGTAATTCAGAGGGCAAACCACAGAGCTTTGAAAGCTGGAACAAGAGTTTCTGATGTCTTTGGCTTGGTTAAAGAATTCAGAAAGAGATCGAGAACTCCTGTGGTTCTGATGACGTACTACAATCCGGTATATAGGCGAGGCATAGAAAATTTTGTAAGCGAAGCAAGGGATAGCGGTGTCGATGCAATGATAGTCGTTGATCTGCCGCTCGAAGAGGCAAACGATTATCTGGAAATTTGTGGGGGGCATGACATGGGAACGATCTTTCTTGCAGCACCAAACACCAGCGAGGAAAGGCTCAAGGCCATAGATGAGGCAAGTTCAGCCTTCGTTTACCTGATTTCGCTTTATGGAACAACTGGTGCAAGGGAAAGAGTCTCAATCTTGGCATTCAATCTGATAAAGAGAGCGAAAAAGGTTTGCAGAAAGCCTGTAGCCGTGGGATTTGGAGTATCAAAGCCCGAGCACGTTGCGGAATTGATCCAAGCTGGGGCAGATGGAGTTGTCGTTGGTAGTGCTCTCGTTGAGATGGTAGAGAAATACGGTGAGAATGCCGGTGAAAGACTAGAAGAAAAGGTTGGAGAGCTCAAGAGGTGGTAATTTTCTAGTTGCAGGAAGGGAACTTTAAAGATCCCTCTTTTTGCTAAATATAGGAATACGGAAATAGATGCAAACAGGATTCCAAATTCAGATCTAAGGATTCATGCCCTTCTCCAGAAGACTCCCTTCCAATCTGGTTTTAGAATCCTTATAACACCGATCGTGGCAAGAGGAATAGCAAACAGGATAATAAACCCATAAGCCATTGCCCTATAACCTTTCGCTATGAGGTCGATTATACCAAAGTTGGCGAGAAAAGCAGCAAACACAAAAATTCCGGCAGAAATTAAGCCTCTGTATGTTTTGGAGAGCTCCCTTCCCGATTCAGATAGTTGAGTGTTTATTCTATCGTTAATGGCGTTTAGCAATCCAGCATTGGATGCAACAACGATATACGCGAAGACAAATATGTAGAACGGCAAAATCTGGGGGAAGGCTTTGAGTATAACAGGATACCACGGCACAGCGGCATCCAAAACGGCAGGATAGAAGCCCATGTAAATTATATACGTTATCCATAGCGGAATCGTTCCCCACACCGCCGCGAATATCGCAGCAAGGACAGCTTCCTTCCTTGTTTTTATCGCATCTAAAGCATAGAGGATTCCAAAGAAGACAACCAAATTGTACATCGCGTATATGAATCCCGAGCTTACGGCTTCTCCGACATTAGTGCTTAGCACAAACGTATTTGCGATTCTATCTTTTGCTGCTAAGCCAACAACTATGAATAAGGCTGTATAAAGTGTGTAGAGAAGGATGCTACCAACGATCTTGTACTTCTCGAGCCAGCTTCTTCCGAAGTAGCATAGAATGCCGATTGCAATCGTTACAATTGCTAATGCAACCGAATAAGGAATTCCTGCTATGTCTTCTGCCAGCGATGAGGCTCCAGCAATCAATACCGCTATTATCACAATCAGCATCGAGATGTAGAGGATGTCAAAAGCCCAGTAAAGCTTCCATAGCAGGTTTTTCATCAGGTTTCTGTAATCGTAGGTTTTGAATGTTCTTACAAACTCGAAGCCAAGGCAGAGGAAGAAAGCTAGGGCGAGAGTAGCTGCAGTAGCTGAGAACAATCCACTAGCACCGAATTTTGCTATGTATTCAACGATCTCTCTCCCTGTTGCGTATCCTCCACCAACGATTACCGCCTGAAAAACCACTCCAGGCAGGATATACGTCCGGAACTTTTTTCTGAGATTTCTTGATCGAACTTCCATGTAAGGCACCAGGAATTTGTTTTTTTACTTCTGTTCCATTCCTATCTTTTCAATCTAACCTTTGGGTATCTTTTTACAATCTTTTTTACCTTGTTATCTTTGTTATCTTATTGTCTATCATCTTATCTTACTATTACTGTCTCATTTGCCATTATCTTATTCTTTATTCTTATTTGCTCTCTACCCCCATCCCTAAGTTTTCCTTCTAATCTTGCCTAATCTTTCCCCTTCCCAAGGAGGCAAAGATTCCGAAGAAGCAGAGAACCGCAAAAAGCGTGAAAGCCGTCCTTGCCGACTGAACGAAGAGGGGATAGTATTCAGCAGTAACCTCCACTCTACCCATAACAATTGAAAAGACCAGCATAACGAGGGCCATGCTCAGAATCTGCCCCACCAGCCGCATCGTTGCTACCGTTGCTGAAGCTATTCCAAAGAACTTTCTCTCAACAGAGCTCATTATCGCATTCGTGTTTGGAGAGCTGAAAAGTCCCAAACCGAAGCCGAGAAGCATGAGGTTTGCGACTATAACGCTCATTGAAGTATCCGCTGTAATTCTTGAAAAAACGAAGAGGCTTAAGGTTGTCACTGCCATGCCAGCCGATGCAACCACCCTCGGCTCTATCCTGTCGGAGAGCCAGCCGGCAAAGGGGGCAAAGGTTGCCATCAGTACCGGCTGTGAGATGAGAATAACTCCGGCTTGCTGAGGTGTCAAAGCCTTCACGTACTGCAAATAGAGGCTCAAGATAAAGCCAACGGCGAAGGTAGCTGAGTAGTTGATCAAAGCGGCCATGCTCGATAGGGAGAAAGTTGGATTCCTCCTGAAGAGCTTGATCTCTAATACTGGTTGTTCGATTCTGCTCTCATACCAGACAAAGGCTAAGAGGAAGATTAAACCCAGGATAAGAATGCCGGATAGCTCAGTCAGGCCATAGATGATCAGGAGGAGCATGAGGCTGTAGAGCAACGTTCCCTTAAGATCCAATCTCTCTCCCCTTGCTTCCGCCCACTCTCCTTTAAGCTTCCATAGGGCAAGTGCCAAAGCCAGAATGCCGATCGGGAAGTTAACGGCAAACACGCTCCGCCAACCAAAGCTTTGAGTCAAAAACCCGCCAAGGAAGGGACCAAGACTAAGGCCGATGTATACAGCTGCAGTGTTTATTCCGATGGCTTTTCCCCTCTCTGCAGGTGGAAAGACGGAGGTTATTATCGCTACTGCCGTTGCGAAGATCATAGCCCCTCCTATTCCCTGGACGATCCTGAAAGCTATCAGGGATTCTGCTGAAGGAGCGAGGGCTGAAAGCAGGGAGCCTGCAGAGTAAACGAGCAGTCCAGCAACGAATATTCTTCTCCTGCCCTTTATGTCCGCAATTCTACCAAAGGGAACTGAGAAAATTCCTGCAGCAAGCAGGTATGAGGTTGCTATCCAGCCAAGGAGTATCGCATCTATACTGAATTCTCTGCCTATGGATGGTAAGGCGATGTTGGTTGCCGAGCCCATAAAGGGGGTGAGGAAGGAAGCAATTGTTGCCACAAGCAAGGTTATCCTTCTTGCATCTTTTCTCGTTCTTGCTCTTTCATTTCTAATTTTCTCATTTCTTTCTCTTCCAGCCTTTTTATTTTCACTTTTGCTTTCAGCTTTTCCAGCTTTCTTCACTTCCTCAGCTTTTCCAGCTTCAGCCTTCTCAGCTTTTTCAGCCCTCTCAGCTTCCTCAGCCATCCTATCTCCTCATATTACTTTTTTGCTCACTTAACTTCCACTGCTTCTCCCGCTTCTGCTGTAATCCTAACCCTATTCATCCTATTAAGATGTTCCTCTCCGCTCAGGAAAAGAAGTATGACGAGCATGCTTACTACGGGAAGCCACATCACCAAGGAGAAGACGAAGTGCATGCTGTCGATAAAGCCCTCCGTCATCTCGATGAGCGGTAAAGGATTTAGACTTGCGAAAACTTTCAGCATGGCCATCGTTCCCGGATC
>JACDNU010000079.1 GCA_017656505.1 Archaeoglobus sp.
TCGGATATCTACCAAATTGGCAGTATATGCGAGGAGTTCGGATATGAACGAGTTAGGCAAAACGGCGATGAATATTTTTAGAGGGGAACATCATTATGATAGCTGAAATGAATATGACTATTCAAGCACTTAGCCGTGGAGAATGCCCACTCTGTAAAGTAAGAGTAAAAGGCAATCTTGGAGAACACTTAAAGAAAGCTCATGGTAATGAAGAGTTTAAAAAGGCTGTTTTAAAGGCCAAGGGATATGGAATGTCTGATGCAGAAATAGGTAATGTGTTCGGCATAACTTTCAGACAGTTAGAAAAGATAATAACAGAAACATATGGGATAAATATTTCAGTACTCAAAAAACCGAAGAAAATAAAATACTGGCATCCTAGAAATTTTAAAGAAGAAACTACAACCGTATGGAGTTTTAAACAAAGAGGCGACTGGGCGACACATGATGGCAGATATAGGGGAAACTGGTCTCCATATATTCCAAGAAATGTGATTTTAAAATATAGCAAGCCGGGAGATATCGTTCTTGACTATTTCGTTGGTGGAGGAACTACAGCGGTAGAAGCTAAACTATTGGGCAGACGATGTATCGCTAGAGACATCAATCCAGCAGCAATCGGTTTAACGAAGGAAAATCTAAAGTTTAATCCTCCGAGAACTCTCTTAGATAATTATGAAATATATGAACCAGAGGTATGTGTCGGAGATGCAAGAGAACTCTCAGACATACCCGATGAAAGTATTGATTTAATTTGTGCTCATCCACCCTATGCCGGCATAATAAACTATAGTTCAAAAGTTGAGGGCGATTTGTCAAAATTAACCATAGAAGATTTTCTTAAAGAAATGGGAAAAGTTGCTAAGGAAAGTTACCGAGTACTCAAAGCAGGAGGGAAATGTGCAATTTTAATAGGAGATACACGAAAGAAAAAACATGTGATTCCAATGGGTTTTAAAACGATAAATGTGTTTCTAGATGCCGGGTTTAGATTAAGAGACTTAGTTATTAAAAGGCAACATAACTGTAAAACAACAGGATTTTGGTATGAGAGAAGTATAAAATATAATTTTCTTCTTTTGGCACATGAATATTTACCGATTTTTGAAAAACCCGTACAACAAAACACCACTGTATACCATTCTTCTGAGGAGAGCGATTTTCAATATAAAGCAAATGTTGGTGAGATATATGATGTTAAAAAAGAAGATCTTGAAACAACCACAGTATGGATTTTTCCACCAGAGAAAATGGATAAAGAAATAAAGCGTAATTTAATAGGAAGATTTGCAACTTCGAATGGGCAATTTATAGAGATCGATCTTAATAGGTCAGACGGGAAATTAAATAACAAAACAAATAATCGTCCAGTTCTTGTATATGTCTCTCTGCCCAAAAAACTTGGTAACATAAGCGATATTATCGCATATCAAACAGCGGTTAAAAAGATTGCCAAGGAAGTAAGTAGATTCATGCCTACTAATAGTTTTTTTGTTATAAATACAAAAGATATTCGTATTAATGGATTTGTATATCCTATGGGTGTTAAGTTATTAGAAGAAATGTCTATCAACGATGATTTTAACATTAAAGAAATTGTGGTAGTTACGCCAGACAATGGAGGGAACTTTATCAAAACAACATCGAATGGACACTACTTAAAAATCGTACATCGCTATTTGTTAATATTTATGCGGAGAAAAAGAGGTAATTGAGATGGAAAGCTTTATGAAATTTATTAGAGAGATCAGCCAGAAGATGGGTATACCTTTACCTTCCTCGTGGACTGATCTTACTGAAGTTCAACTCGCTCAACGTTTTCTGGAAAAATTGAACGAGTATTTTTTTCAAACTTATGAAGGGATAGGCACTACTACTTTTAATGGAGAAGAACTTCAATACTTCTCTGAGTTTCATAAATTCTGGGAAGCACATCATAAAGATATACTAAATGCAAGAATTGATAGAAAACAAGCAAAATTAGCTGCTCAAGCGTTGTCAAATGCTATAAAAAAATATGGAAAAGAGATACTTGGAGTAACACATCAAACTCTAGGCCTATCACCTCAAGCCATCGCTCAAGTTAGGTTTTTTACAGCTAATCAAGATTTTCGAGAACCCCCTGAGAACCAATTTGAAAAATATTTTGAAGACCCTACAAGATTTGAAGCAGAAGAGATTGCCAATGACCCTGAAGGTTTTTTAAAATTTTTGGGCTTAACCCGGTTATCACAAACGGATAAGCGTATTGATTTTGCTCGTAATGCTGCACGTTTTCTGTTAGAAAAGGATATTTCGGCATTTGATATAGTTGAATATTTCAACAATGATGCTGTCAGGATAAGAGAAGCTTTGGTGAGTTCTCCAAATATGGGTTATGGTCTTAAGAAGGCTAATATGTTGATACGGGATATGGTCGAATTAGGAGTGTGGCCTAAATTACTAAATTTTGACAAAATAGATGTTGCCAGTGATATCAACACAATGAAATTAGCCCTACGAACCCGCATCTTACAGACGGATATCCCTTTACTATCCAGTTTCTTAGATATATTTTGTTATCAATATAGTTATATTGATGAGATGAGTGCTAAAGCGTGGAGAACTGTGTGGGAGGAATGGGTAAAATTAGATCCCTCTATGGCACCTTCATCACCTTGCCAGATGGATTTTCTGCTTTATCGAATAGGAAGAGAGTACTGTGATGACATCGTTGTGCAGTATAAATGTGAGAATGGGCATATATTTTACCACTTTGGTGCACGATTAAGAAATTGTTCGATATGTCGGAGGAACAGAATAAGAGCATCCGCCTATCCACTAAAGAGATTTTTGCCTTGCCAAATAGCATCTTCTCGCCTACCTCGAGAAAATGGGCAACTTCTTCTAAGGAACAATAATTTATTAAATACCTTCAATGGCATATGCATATTCGAAAATGTCTGTAAGCCAAAAACAAAAGAGTTTCGTGCCTTAAATCCGCCTAAATCCATTTCTATAAAGGGACAGACAAGTTGGACTAATTCCTATGCTTATAGAGATAGAGGTGGTGGAGGTATGATGGGATGAAATACAAATATGATAATTATATCGCCGCATCGCCTAACAGAGCGTATTTGGCTACGGTGCTACGCACCTCCGCCCAAATTCGGCAAAGCCGAACTTCATATGTCCGCAAACCGTTAGGTAACATTCTAATGGAGGTAATATTAGATGAGCGAAGATTACATCATATTACATAAACAAGATCCAACATTACCAAAAATTCAGTTATTTCTTTTATTCATGAAGGGAGATAACCGAATTCCAGATGCTTTTAGTTGGTCTTTATCAATAAGTTCCAAAATTAGAGCAATAGATGTGTTATTTAAAGAGGTTTTAAATCAGATTCCGAACTGTTTTAGGGAACTGGAAGAAGTAGAAGAGAAAGGATTTAGTAGTGGAATAGAGTGTCTTAAATTGGCAATAAAATATGAAGTTTTCCTTAATTCAATATATTCGTTATGCGAGAATTTAAGTAGGATTGTAGCCTATTTATATAGTGAAAAGAACTTACCGCAGAGCTTTAATGACCAAAGGAATAGATTTCTTAAACAGCAAAATATTGATCCGCATTATACTAAAATTCTCGCCAGTATTAAGTGGTGGGATGAAGTTCATCTCATAAGATCTGAGGCCACGCATTACTTATCTGGATTTATCACAATTCCTAGTTCCACAGAACTTGGTTATTTTAACAGACCAAGAAGTAAAAGAAAGAGTACCACAGCCAACATTTTAAAAGATAATATTGAAAAACATATTAAACAACTTTATAACAACGTGATGAAATTTCTATTAGCATTTGGAGACCATTTTATTAAGATTATTAACCAAAATTGCCGAATAGCGTTATGTTGTATAAGGACATCTTCTGGACTTATTGGTACAAAAGGTATATCCCTTAAAGAGTACTTAAATAATGAAGCAGGTATCTGTCTCACACCCAACCTTGATTGTCCATTAAAAGACAGATGTAAGGCGTATAAGAAAGTGGAAAATGATGATAAAGATATCGCCTAACAAGCGGGCATCTGGCTCCGTGCCTTCGGCGCTTTTCCCAAATCCAGCAAAGCTGGACTTCAAATACGTTCTAAATATTCTCCAAAATTCAGAAGTCCGCTGAGTCAGCCATAGTTAAAGGATATGTCGAACAATAAGAACAATATTGTAAATAAGAGAGTTGCTCTATTAGTCGCTACGTTATCTTCTTTTCTTACACCCTTTATG
>JACDNU010000080.1 GCA_017656505.1 Archaeoglobus sp.
TTGCAAGCTTGCTGGCTTATTCGCTAATACAATCTTTCAATCCCTTTTCCTAATTGGGTCACTTTCTGACTTGACACTCTCAAAGAGTTCGAAACAGCCGTCAAAATGGCCCGGCAGTTTACGCTGCCCTCAGTATCGGGAACTCAGGTGAAATGAGTGCAGAAAAAGGCTAAAATCGGGATAATGATTCGTGTAGTCTTCAAACTCTTTATAAATCTCCTGACCAGGTTCAGCGATCCGATCCCATTGACCAACTGTAAACAGGTTGTCTCCTCCAGAATAAGCGATCTTACCATCAGAAAGTGTCTTCATCTTGTTGCCACCGTAGAATTTGTGGGATTGAGCAAATCTATTGTGGTTTTCACGAATAAAAGATGTGTCATTGACCGAGATTACATTTATATGTTCAGTCTGGGAGAGCTTTGATAGTAAAGTATTCAAGTTCTCTCCGCTTTCGATAAAGTACGTTGGTGAATTCGTGGAACAAGTAGAAAACATTCCCTCCGCTGGAGTAAACCACACTTGTCTGATATAACTCCATTTTTCTATAAAAACCTCAAAAGGGCATCAGACAAAAGTTGAATAAAGAAGCTTCTTCCTTTCAGGCTTACGCCGGCCTTTGATGAAGACACCCGGTATATAAAATCCTGAATACCACTTATATCTAAACAACATATAAGATAATGCTTTGAACATAGCGCTGAAGGTACGAAACCGGATACACTTTGTTATACGCAATACTACTTTTCTCAAACTTATATAGTCAATCATTAACTTTTCTTCTAAAATATTTCAAGATTTATCCTCTCTATTACTTAGTGTGGCCAAGAAATCTAAAATTAGAAATGCTCGAATTGTATTATCAATTCTTCCATATCTTAAATACTCACCGTGCATGATCTTGTGGCGATTGAATGTAAAAGGGGTTTCCAAAGGTCTTCCTGGTTGCGATTCTTGGAATAAGATACCAAGGAAAATATCATTTGCCAAGTCTAACCATTCTTGATTTGAAGTTTGACCTTTAAACCAAGCTTTCCAGTAAATAATATTCCCTTTTTTATCTACCCATTTTCCTTTTTTCAGATCAAAAGATAATCCATTTTGTTCCATAAATTCTCTTTGAATACCATCAATTTGAGCAATTAATGTTGGAAGTACGATAGTCGAAGGATTATATTTGCTTTTAGCATTTCTCATTACAGAAACACAGTCCCTAAAGATTTTCATTCTTGGCTTAAAAATCTTATTTGTCTGCCATCCATCCACGAGTTTTTCTAAATTACCAAAGTTATTTAATGAAAAGTAGTCAATAAACAATCCATTTATTGCTTTACGCTGATTGCCTTTTCTTTTGCCGATTTTTACCACCTCAAAAACAAAACTCAAGGGTAATGATGGGGTTATGAACCACTTATACTTTCTTAGAATTTGGACTGCTTCTTGCTTGGCGATTTTATATTTTTGTTGGAAATTCTGCCAAAATCTTGTATATATATTAAATATTGCCTTATTTCGCTCGACCCACTTTCCCCAGAAGTCTATTTGTGGCATTAAAGTTTTAGACAAAAATTGTTCAGTCAGTTGATATTGTTTAATTACCGGACTTAAGGATTCCAAAATATGATGTTGATGCTCTCTATCCCATTTGTCAACCATAGAAATTGCCGTATTTAATCTCTTTAATTCTGTAAAAAATGTACTTTGTTTAATAATGTTAATAATGCCTGCGTATTGCTGATTGAAGGTTTCAAAGGTTTCAAGAATCCTTTTACTTGATTCAATTGCTGGTCCAAAGGTAATTTGTAACTGTTCAATTCGTTTCTGATGATATGTTTTAATCGCTTTTTTAAAATTAATAAAAAATTCTGTATCAGTAGTTTCTCTGAAGTACTGAAATGTATGATGTTCGTGTTCTATAAAATCTCTTGCAATCTCTATCAATTCATCATCTGGAATTTTGTTAAACTCTGTAAATGATACTTTTGGAGTTGTTAGTTGGTGATAAAGTACCTGAGTAACAAATTCCCTATCATCTTTGACCCTGTTCAAAAGACGAAAGAAAAATTTTAGATCACTGTTTGAAATGTATTTGAGTTCAATTTCCCCAAATGTCTTTGACTCACTTCTAGCGTTTAGCCGAAAGCAATTTGGGAAGATCTTTGATTTTCCTTTCATTCGTTGTTACCTGAAATGGTGCTTTGTATCTTGATTTGTTCGATAGTTTCATCTATAAGAGTTATGATGCAATTTCCAAGTTTATCAAAAGCATTAACGGATTTTCCTCCATCACTGTAAAAACGTGTTCTTCCTAATTCGGACAATTTAACCGCGACTTCGACTAAACGATCCACTATTTCAGATGGAACGTTAGAAGGAGCACTGGAAGCAATAATCAGAAGTTGTGAGCCAACGATGACAGATTTGTTTTTCAAATCTGCAAGAAATGGATTTACAAGTTTTTTGTGTTCCCTACCGTAAACCGACGTCCACAGTGTCTTAAATTCAATTAGTTTTGTCAACGCACCTGCATGCCACAACTCTGGTTCTAACTCTAAACCAGTTATCAAAAAGTCTGGGTTCTTGAGCCAAACACCATCAGCTAAGTTATTTGCCACTTTTCTCAATGCCTGCCTTATATTGTCATTGTGTTTAACTAACTTTTTAATTTCCTTTACAAGTTCATGCATCCCTTTCTCATCTAGAAAAGATAAACCTTTGAATGCAGATAAATCCATTATTTGTTCTATGTTTTTTGTATCCGATCGTAATCCTCCAGAATAGGAAACTTTCACCTTATAAGTTAAAGGTAAGTCACTTTTTTTGAAATAGGAGATTCCGCTATCAAAAAAGGTTCGTATTTCATACCCTGGGGGCATTGAGCCAATTCCTTCCTTTATGAGAGGTATATCATTTATTTTTTCCCCCTCACTGTTCTTAAGTGGCGGTTGAAATTCCAACTTGACATTTTTTGCAACACTTTTGCCTACATTCTTTATAACAAGATATATCCAATGCTTCCCATAAGGAATATCAAAGTAGGCAACTACATATGGCGCAATCTCTTGGTCTCGAGACTCTTTCATTTCCTTAAGAATCTCTTCCGATATCTCCGCTGATTTCTTTGAGGCAGAAGCCATTTGCCATGTTTTTATTACATATATGATCAAAGCAATTAGCGTTCCTATCTGAACTACTGTAAGGATAATATCTACAATTTCTTTCTTCATTTTCTACATCTCCTATTATTTCAATAACCTAAGCTTCTTTCTAAGCGCCATTTCCGATAACGTTTTACGGTTTTACGAATAAAAGAAGTTGCCGAAGGCAATCTGTGAAGCATAGCGAAACCTTTTATCCGCTGTCAGGCGCAGCGACTCAATTCTAAATCACAAAACGGTGTATATCGTTAATGAATAAAGCTAAAATATCTCCTCTTTTGAGATTTCGGTTCTTATGGCCTGTATCCTCACGAATATCATAAAGCAATTTTTCGAATTCAAACATAATATCAATTGGAGGTTTATCTGGATTTATATTAGCGAACCGTACTCTGAAATTGGAAAAATCTCTAAGAACTTCGTCTGACCCCCAAAGAATTAATTTCTGAGTAAAATCGCTTAAAAACTTCGTGATCTCTTTTTCTGATACTTGTTGAGACCCTGCCTGTTGGCTAAAGAGCACCTTAAACCAAAACTGTATGAATTCTTCATAAATTGGAATCTTCTTGCGACGATGTTCTTGTTGGATTTCCTTCATTCGCTCCCAACGTTTTGAAATAATCAAGGATAAAACAGATATTAACACTGTTCCAGATGCTGCTACAATTGCAGCAGCAACATCTTTTTGAAGGAGAGAAAAACCCAGCCATATTTGCCTCAGCAAGAAGTAAATACCTATTGTAATGCACACCAAGAGCAATATAGCTAAGGCTACTTGCCACCAAGAAGTAATCTTGTGTACAATTCATTCACATGGTATACAGTTAAGGGAATTAAAGGGATTGATAGGG
>JACDNU010000081.1 GCA_017656505.1 Archaeoglobus sp.
AATCTATAGAGCCAAAAGTTAAAGAGTTAAAAGAAAAAGTAAAAATGGATCCTACTTTAATACTAAGCAGTGAAGAGATTAAGAGGAGAACGATATGATTTCATTTTTAACTGCGCACAACAAGCGGGTATCTGGTTCGGGCTTTCAGCCCTCACCCAAATTGCCTTCGGCAACTTCAGATACCCGCCAAACGTTAGGCGCAATTTTCATCAAAACAAAAAGGAGGTATTGTTATGCCTGAACTAAAAACAAGAATGATTTTTATAAGCCACGCATGGAGATATGAAGAACACTATTGGAAGCTTGTTGAGTGGTTTGATGAAGAACCATATTTTTCTTGGAAGAATTGCAGTGTTCCAAGCCATGATGCATGCGAAGAAACAACAAAAAAAGGCTTGAAAGAATGCCTCACAAGGCAAATACGTCCGGCGAACGTAGTTATTATTCTTGGAGGTATGTATGTTGCTTATAGTGAATGGATTGACTATGAGATAGATGAAGCTGTGAGAATGGGCAAACCTATCATAGGTGTAAGGCCTTGGGGCCAAGAACGGATGCCCCAAAAAATACAGGATGTAGCTAATAAAATTGTAGGATGGAATAGAGAGAGTATTATTCAAGCTGTTAGGGATTTAACATGAATGAAGAAGAATATATTAATAAACGTCTGTTAGATCAAATAAACTGGTACAGCACAAAAAGCCAGTGGAATCAAAAGTGGTTCAAGCGACTAAAGATTTTGGAAATTGTTTGTGCTGCAATAATCCCGTTTCTTGCTGGGATAGGACCGGTTGTTCCTTTTTATCAATTTGTCATTGGCTTTCTTGGAGTAATAATAGCAGTAAGTTCTGGGATTTCGTCCATTTATAAATTTCACGAAAACTGGATTGAATATAGGACTACAGCAGAGACCTTGAAACATGAACTTTATTTATTTAAAACTAAATCCCAACCCTATGACAAAGAAAATGCTTTTCAAGAATTGGTTCAAAGAGTTGAAAGTTTAATCTCCAAAGAGCATACACAATGGTCAAGATATGCTAGGAAGCAAAAGGAATGAGAAAACTGCGCCTAACAGGTGCGTATGCGGTTCGCTTCGCTCACCCAAATGCTCGGCTACACCTTGCATTCGCATACCCGCCAAACGTTATATGAAATGGCGACTAAAGATTTAATAAGAAGAAATGTGATAACAGCAGGGGGTAAGATAGCATGAATAACCAAAAACAGATAGGTGCGGAACTGATAAGCGAGTTGGAAAAGGAGCGAGAAAGCAAGGTTATTGTTTACTTTACAGGTGATAGACAGCCTTTTGGCTCAAGAATTGCGGAGGATGCTGTTAGGCCCCTATATGAGCACTTACTCCATTTAGATTTCAATGAAAAGAAAAAAGTTATTGACTTATTTCTTTATAGCAGAGGAGGAGATGTAAGCGTACCTTGGAGAATCACCAGCATGATTAGAGAATTTTGCGAAGAGTTTAACGTTTTGGTTCCATATAAGGCACAAAGTGCGGCTACGCTCCTCTCATTAGGTGCTGATAATATAATTATGGGCAAAAAGGCAGAATTGGGGCCTATTGATCCCACTTTAGTTAAAGCTACGATAGGGGAGGGAGCATTACCGCAGCAAGAGATCTCTGTTGAGGATGTTAACTCTTTCCTTTCATTCGTTAAAGAAAGAGCAAATATTAATGACCAGTCTGCTTTAGCTGAAGTTGTCGGGAGTTTGGTAAATCAAATCAGTCCTTTGACCTTAGGCAGTGTAAATAGGCAGAATTCTCATATACGATTAGTAGCAAGAAAACTTCTAACCTCCCGCAAAGAGAAGATGGATGAAGAGAAAATTAATTCCATTATAGAGACACTCACAGAGAAAATATACTCTCATGGTCATGGTATCGGAAGAAAAGAAGCAAAAGATATCGGACTCCCTGTAATCATTCCTGATGATAAGATAGAGAACTTAATCTGGCAATTGTATCTAAAATACGAAGAGTTTCTAAGATTGACCGATCCTATTTATCCTGAGATTGAATTAGTTAGAGATGAGAGTAAAATTTTGGAAGATTTACCTGTGGCCGTAATCGAAAGTACCGAAAAATTACACATCCACAAAGCAAATGTTGATCTAAGAAAAAACCGAAAAATACCTCCATCACCACAAATTAATCTCAACATAAACTTACAACTCCCACCAAATATAAGACCTGAGCAGCTTCCTCAGCAAGCTCAACAGATTTTACAACAATTGATGGCGCAGATTTCTCAAAATATAGCTCAATTAGTCCAACAAGAAATAATCAGACAATCACCAGTAGTAGGAATTGGCGGAAGAGTTTATGGAGGCAAGTGGCATGAAGAAAAATAAGGAGGTTATCGATATGGAACCTAAGATTAAGGTGTCTCTAAAAATGGTACCATTTGGCACCATACAATATGAAATCAAGGGATTGGAACATCCTATGGAAGAGGAAGAAATAGAAAGGCCAAGATATATTGAACCTCTAACAACCCACATAGAAAAAGTAGAAATCCGTTATGAAGAGGGTGAGACCTATTCCGTACCGAAGACTACTGTTGGCATATGATATGAAACTAGTATTGATGTCACCACTTCATATAACAGAGCGTATCTGGCTTCGGTGTTTTGCACCTCCGCCCAAATTCCCCTTCAGGGAACTTCAGATACGCTCGAAACGTTAGGCGAAATATTGCTCAGGTGACTGAAACATGAAAAGTTACGATAAAATCATGAGAAACATTGAGCGTCTTGGCGAAAGATACTGTAGAAAATATCTTGACTCTTGGAACAAAGAAAGACTCCAAAATAACTGGTGGGCGGCACTAAAATTCTTTTTTAGTCATTCGTTTATGAGAGGAAGACGAGATAAATTATCTAACGAGTACTATTATTTTACAATCAGAACTTTAGAAGATTATTTTCTTATCACTAGTGCAAATTTGAACAACTCTTACCAGCGGCTTAAAAAACAGAAAGAATATTTTGATAAAGAATGTATCTTGAGATTCAAGAAAGATAAAGGTATGGATATGCGAACAAATAGCCTTAATAAAAAATATAAGGATGAGTTCAAGAAGGAAATAGCAGAAAGAAATCCAATCATAAAGCTTTTAATCACTTCAAAGGAAGTGGAAGTAAAATGGGACAATAAAACTTACAATAAGGTAATTTCTTTGGGCAGCGAAGCAGATGTAATGATGGTTTTAGATGTTTTAAAGTTTATTTCAGGTGATGATAAGAAGAACATTTACAACTATCTGACAAATACGATTGTTAATTCTGGGGTAAAAGTAGCGTATGAAGAATTAATAGAAATGAGAGCTATCTCAGATAAAATCGCCACGTTCGTTATTAGAGATATCGGATTAATGAGTTCAGAAATAAAAATTGCAGATGAGGATTATAAGTTGGCATTCCCCGTAGATACATGGGTAAATAAAATTGCCCATAGGTTAGGTTGTTGTAGTGAAGATATCGAAGAGATTAAAAATCATCTCATCACGAAGTGTAAAGAATCTAAGATAGATCCATTAAAGTTTGCAGCAGGACTGTGGTTTTTAGGTTTTCATTCAGTTGACATATTACTAGAAAATTGTTTGGGAGATATTGAAATTGAAAGCATTACTTCGCCTAACAGCGGATAAAAGGCTTCGCTACACCCAAATTGCCTTCGACAACTTTTCTTATCCGCTAAACGTGGCGAAATGTAAAAATATTTGATAGGGCATGGAATATGGAAATTGATGAATTAA
>JACDNU010000082.1 GCA_017656505.1 Archaeoglobus sp.
TATTTGATGGAATTGTTTAATTCGAGGGGAAAATATTTTAGAAAATTCAAAAAAAAGACTTGACAAAAGATTATGGGGTAAGTAAACTAAATTAATGTAATAGGCAAAATTGGAAATGAGTAATTGTGGGAAAATAAACCAATAAAAACCCAGAAATAAGCTGGGGGGAGGATTTGAATAATGAGATTTTGGTCAATAGTATTTTCTATTTTGCTGATCGCCTCAACAGGATATACTCAGAATACATGGGTTAAATTCATCGGCGGCGCTAAGGTTGACGAGGGTCTCGATATAAAACAGTGCACCGACGGCGGTTACATCATTGTCGGAGGCACTTCCTCTTTTGGTAAAGGCCCTAGCGATGTTTATCTCATTAAAACCAGCTCAGTAGGGGATACATTATGGACGAGAACTTATGGAGGTAATGATTCCGATGTTGGCACCTGTGTTCAGCAGACTACAGATGGAGGATATATTGTCACCGGTTTTACTCAATCATATGGGGATAGCAGTGGTGATGTTTATCTTCTTAAAATTGATTCAAAGGGTGATACTTTGTGGACAAGAACCTTTGGAGGCGATAGATATGATATAGGGTTTTCTATTTGTCCAACTACAGACAACGGTTATATCATCGTTGGATTTACTAAATCTTATGGTGATGGCATAGGTAATGCTTACATTATTAAGACAGATTCTATGGGTGATGTGGTGTGGACAAAGATGTTAGAAGGGTTAATTGCGTATTCTATATCACAGACATCCGATGGGAATTATATTATAGCTTGTAGCGATAATGGTGATATTCATGTTTATAAAATTGATTCATCGGGCAATACCATCTGGCATAGAATTTACGGAGCAAACGAATCGTATGATGTTGGAAAATGTATTCGGCAAACAGCAGATGGAGGTTATATCATAACTGGGAGCACACAATTATTGGAAAGTGAGCAATTTGTCTATTTGGTTAGAACTACCTCTTCCGGCGACACAATCTGGACAAAGAGAATAGGCCCGGAAGGAGGTTATAGCGGCGGAAATTCTGTACAGCAAACCGACGATGGAGGGTATATCATAACTGGATTTTCTTCTCCAAGTTATTCATCAAATTCGTTTTATATTTATCTTGTTAAAACAAACCCTTCTGGTGACACCCTCTGGACAAAAATATTCGGCGGATACGATAGAGAGGATAAAGGTAACTCCGTTCAACAGACTAATGACAGGGGGTTTGTTATTACTGGTAGGATGGGCAATGATATATGTTTTATAAAAACAGATTATGTTGGAAACATTACAGGGATAAATGAGGGCGAAAAGATTGATAGATTCAATCCAAAGTCTCTACGTCTTTTTCAGAACTATCCTAATCCTTTTAATCGATCTACAACCATAAGCTATGAACTTTTAAGAGAAAATCAAGAAGTTCAGCTAATTATTTACGACTTAAGGGGAAAGGAAATTTGTAAATTGATTCAAAAAAATCAGTATAAGGGAATTTATAATGTCACTTGGGATGGGAAAGATCAAAAAGGTAATGAAGTTTCATCCGGTATTTACTTTTGTCGATTGAAAACCGAAAATATTAATAAGTACATTAAGTTAGTATTAATTAAATGATTTTCAATCTAAGCGATGAGGAGGTTGAAAATGGAACGATTAAAAAATATATCAATATTTTTAATGCTCATCTTGTTGGCTGCATCGAATGCATCCATTGCTGATACAAGATGGGTATCTTTCGGGAGGGATATAAAACGGGAAAAACCGTCTGCCCGAGTTATAACCTCGAATGATTCAGAAACGGTAATTGAGTTTGTTATCAAAGGGATGGATGTTGAGGATGTTGTTGAAGGTAACAAAACCTTTCAAAAATTGAGATTTCCAGGCTATTTTACCTCACTGCAAGTAGGAAAACCGCAATTGCCAGTTATAAGTGAGTTAGTTGGTATACCCGATGTTGTTAATGTCAAAGCTAGTATCATTGATTCTGAGGTAACTACTCTAAAGGGTTATCGGGTTTACCCCTTCCAAGAACCTGTTTTCGAGGGAGAGAAAAAGGCATTTATTATTGATGATGCTTTTTACCACGAAGATTCTTTTTATCCTGAGTTTGATGTAAAATTAAGCACGCCAACAATATGGCGGGATATCAGGGTCGTTCGCTTGAAGATTTTTCCTGTAAAATTTAATCCAGCAACTGGTGAGCTGAAGGTCTTCCATAGAATGATTGTTAAATTGGAGTATTATGGAGTCAGTGATGGAGATGAGCTTTACGCTCCTAAACGAGTTATTTCACCGACATGGGAAAGAATATACAAAAATAAAATCCTGAACTTCGATTTTTTAAATCTCAAGAAAGGGGTCAAAAGGCTTTGAAAAAACAGGCACTACCAACGATTCAAATGATTATGAATATTTGATTATTTGTAATGATGAGTTCATATCAAAGATCAAACCATTAGCTTACTGGAAAACAAGAAAGGGTATCAGAACTAGAATAGATTCACTTAGTGTAGTTGGTACCATAGAAACGGATATAAAAAATCATATAACAAATAAATATAACAATAATAATATTGATTATGTCCTTTTAGTAGGTGATGAGGCTGATCTTACAATGTCATCTACCGGCCCTGGGGATTATTGGTATTCAAACTTATCTGGTGACATTAAGCCCGAAATTGCAATCGGAAGAATATCAGCGATCAATCTAAACGAAGTCGAACATATTGTTTCTAAAATTCTAGCCTACGAACTGGACCGCCCTTAACTAATTGGCTTAAAAAATCGCTTTTGGTTGCACATAAAGAGGGCGCACCAGGAAAATATCAAGGCTGCAAGGAAGAGATACGTACATATAGCAATTATAGTCCGCAACCAACCTTTACTACAGCCTATGGAGCGAGTGTATTAAATGGAGGTGATGAGGCTACTAATGCAGATGTTACAAGTTCAATTAATGTGGGGACAGGGATAGTGAATTATAGAGGACATGGTAGTTATGACTCCTGGTTGAGCTGGAACATATTTAATGAAAGCTATACTACTTCAGACGCGAGGGGTCTAACCAATGGTTATAAAACCCCCATTGTTTTTAGCATTGCTTGCTCGAACTCTCAACTCGATAATCCATCAGAATGTCTAGCTGAGGCTTTCACTAAAGCTGATTACGGTGCAACTGCGTTTTTAGGTGCAACTCGAGGTTCATATACTCTTCCAAATCATACCTATGATAAGGAACTATACAAAGCGCTTTTTGATTTTGGTATTTTTAATATTGGTGATTTATCAAACAGCGCTGCTTGTAAGATTATTGAAGATTATGGGTATAGTGGTGAATATAATGCAAAAATATATCTTTGGCTAGGTGACCCGACCATGGAAGTTTGGACGGACACACCCTCCCAATTCACCGACATCACCATCTCCGACAACGGTAGCAGCATTACAGTTAATGCAGGAGTCAGTGGTGCAACTATTTGTGTATCAAGCGGTGATAATGGGGCAAGTTATTACTTAGTTGCAGATAATGTATCTCAATACACTTTCACAACCACTGTTAGGCCACTTTACATAACAATAACGAAGCATAATTATATTCCATATACTGCAGTCACAGGAGGTACGTTTACCAGTGATGAGTACTGGTTTGGAAATATGCATGTGCTTGGGACGGTCAGATTTGATGGAAACAGCACTCTGACAGTTTTACCCGGGACAAAGATACTTTTTGAAGGTGATTATGATTTTGCTGTGAAG
>JACDNU010000083.1 GCA_017656505.1 Archaeoglobus sp.
ATACTCGTCGGTAATTGAATTGAGGGATTCTGGGGAAGATGTTGATATCCCGTTGCCTAAAAGGTTTATTTCGAATTGGAAGAGAGTGAGCAAGATCTTTAAGGTTACCACGGGAAAGATAAAAGCTGGTATTTATAGCTGTGCCCGGGTATAGCTGGATGAATATTGATGATATATTAATTCTTTTTGGAATGGGTACAACAGTGTCACCAGTACTTTTATCACCAAGGGATGGGGTGAAAATTACGGGTGATAGTGTGTTGGTTGACTGAGGGGACGTTTGTGAGGCTGAAGCTTGCAATGTAAGAGTGTTCGATACAGGTGGTAGATGTGTTTTCTCTGCGGATGAGATTTTTGACTCGTATTTATACTTAAAAAGGAAAGATTTTGAAAAGGGTAAAGTGTATCGATGGGCGGTTCAGTGGAAGAGAGGCAGTCGCGTGTCTTCTCTGTCAGAAATGCGGGAGTTTAGCTTTGTCGATATTGGAGATTCCAGTTTTTATCTTTCTGATTTGATTCCCGATTACTGGAGCCAGGACTGGGGGAATCTCGGGCATGATGAGGCAGTGGATGGGTAACGTTATTTCTATAGGAGGCAAAAAGTTTTCCAAGGGTTTGGGAACTCATGCGAATAGAAGTATAGAATTGATGGAAAGTATAAGTGGTTTACTGCTACTCGCGGCTTTGATGATGAAGCAGGAGGTGGGGTGGTACGGATGGGAAGGGTAATAGACTTCCCAGTGGGGTCTATTTCTACAGGGTAAGGACGGAGAAGGGTGAGGTTGTAAATGAATTGTTGTATTTGAGATGAGAAAATTAAGGGAAAAACCAGAAAGGAGGGCGAGATTATTATGCTTAAGTTGACTGTTGGGATGTGAACGGTGCTTATTCTGCTTGTAACGGTGTTGTCTCCCTTAACGGGTTTGGTTGTCGCTGGTGGTGGAAAACTGTGGCCCAAGGAGATACCCCTCTTGCATAAGCAACAGCAACAATCAGGGGGTGTTGATAACTACCCCGGGGGACATTGCTCAGGGTGTGTTTGATCCTGAAAAAGATGTGGTGATTTTAAGTGATGGCACGGTCATAGAGAATTATTATTAGGGACAGCCTGGGGATCAAGTTTTATAAGCCGATAAATAAAGAGCATTTTCCACGTCCTCCATCAGGCTGGTGTTCATGGTATTACTACTATTGGGAAATATTGGATGAAGAGGTTAGAAAGAATGCTAAGTAGATGGCGGAGAGTTTGAAGGATTATGGTGCGGAGTATGTCCAGATTGATGATGGTTGGCAGGGAGTAGGGCGTGGTTTTGGTGAGAATAGAGACTGGGCTACGGTAGACAGAAGATTTCCGGATGGCATGGATGGTTTAGCGAGGTACACAAAAGCCTGGGTTTAAAGCCTGGCTTATGGCTTGCGCCTCACGGGCAGAACAATAAAAAGGTGATAGAAGAGTGGGGAACTTTTCTTGTGGACGAGTCCGGGGGAGTATTGCCAAGACATGGGAAGGTGACTATTTGCTTGACCCTTCAAGAGAGAAGAGCCTTGGTTATTTAAGGAATCTTTTTTCCACTCTGTGTGATTGGGGATACGAGTATTTTAAGATAGATGGCCAGCCGATTGTAATTAGAGAGTATAAAAAGTACCACGGAGCTATGAGCGATACCACGAAGACCCCCGTTGAATTGTATAGAAGAGCAATAAAAACTATAAAGGAGACCATAGGGCCTGAGAGGTATCTTCTTGGCTGTTGGGGGATTCCTCTGGAAGGTAAAGGTCTTCCCTGCTACGGATATTCGCTCACTCGATCTTTTCCCACTTCATAGAAGTAAAAGGGTTATAGATTTAAAGGTAGATCACCTGGGGCGGAGTTATGATGTTGTGGGGTGTTTCAACTTTGATAGTAATGAGAAGGATATTTTGTACATAGATTTTGCCAGTCTGGGATTGGATAAAAATGTGAGATACCACGTATTTGATTTCTGGAGTAAGGAGTATCTCGGTGCATGGGATAAAGGTTATTTTGCTCATATACAACCTTCAAGTGCTGTCGTTCTGACGTTGATGAAAATGGAGGACTATCCCCAACTTATTTCAACAGATAGGCATATAACTCAGGGATGGGTTGATCTGATGAGTCTGGACTTTGATAAGAGTAATCTGGAGTATAAGGGGGAAAGTAAAGTTATCAAGGGTGATCCATATGAGATGTATTTTGTCTATCCTCTGAGCAAAAATTATGCGGTTGAGAGAGTAAAGGCAAAGGGAGTTGAGGTGGAGGTAGAAAATTACCAGGGATGGTCTGTGGTTAGACTAAAAAGTAGCAGGACCAGAGAGGTCGAGTGGAGTGTTAGATTTAAGGAGACTGGAAGTTATTCTTATCCAGTAAGGGTGCCCAGAAAGGTTGTTATGGTTAAACCTATCAGTTTTGATGCTGTTAAAATTGTCTGGGAACCAACGTATCGTCCTAATTGTGGGTACTGTGTTTATTATGGTGGAGAAAAACTGGGAGTGACTCCACTTAATGAGGTTATCATAAGGGGGATAGATATCGAGAAGAAAGAGGTGGAAGTTTCCTGCGTATGGTATGATGGTAGAGAGAGTGATAAGAGGTTGAAAATAGAGCTTTCCTACGATGAGCTTTTTCCAGATGAAGTTTTCCTTTCGGACGTTGAACCGGTTCAGATGACCTCAGGATGGGGTGTCCCGAAGATGAACAGGTCTCTTAGTGGTGATGTTTTGAGGATTGGTGATAACAAATATGAAAAAGGTATTGGTACGCATGCTGTTTCAGATATTGTTTATCGTCTGAAAAGACAATATTCCAGGCTTGTAGGGGAGGTTGGAATGGACTACCACTCCTATGTTAACAAAAGTGGTTCTATTACGTTTGAGGTTTACGGGGATGGGAAGCTTCTGTGGTCCAGCGGGGTGGTAAGGTATAATGATTCTCCGGTAAAGCTTGAAGTTGATATCACTGGAGTTGATGAACTGAGGATACATGTGGGTGACGCTGGAGATGGAATAAGTTATGATCATGCTAACCTGTGTAATCTCAAGGTGATGAAATAAAACTTCTTTCGGCGCCTATAGGATAGATAAGGGAAGCTGGCTTTTTTGTGGCCAGATCTTTTTTATTTTTGGGTATATCTGTTAGTAGGGGTTTTGGTGCTGTGTCTCTCTCAGAGGAGATTTAGCCTGAAGCATCTCGCCAGGGTTTCTGTTAATATTCGGTTGAAAAGAGCTCTACTGAACAAAAGAGTATTAAAGTTAGTGTTAGGGTATTTAAAAAGGTTTTCGTTTTGTTTTTTACGGTTACTTGTTTTTGAGAAATATTTTCTTGGTGATCAGGTAGTAAATTATAGGGATAACTTCCTGTGTATTTTAGATTTGGAAGGAGAGGGAAAAGACACAGGAGATTATGAAGAGCGAGGTAATTTTAGAGTCACTTGGGGAAATAGTCAAGGAAGTTTTAGAAGAGATGTGGGAAAGTTCATGCACATGGTGGTGCAATAGAATTGATTAAATTAAGGGTGATAAGTAATGGGAGAATAGCCCGTGGGGGGCCTAGCAAGATTCCAGAGAAGCGATTTAGGATAAAATTGAAGTGGCAAAAAGATAAGACATGGCCTTATAGTATTACAGCAAATAGCAAACTAAAAGCCAAGATAATATTATACGATTTCAGGGAGTGAGAGATTAAAACCTTTTGAAATGATACAGATGGATGTAAAATATCTTGATGGCATACCAGAGTTCTT
>JACDNU010000084.1 GCA_017656505.1 Archaeoglobus sp.
GTCTTAAGCCACTCACTTCCTATTCCTCACCTGCTTTTGACATTCCACAAATTTTAATTTAACCATATCCCACAAATTTTGCTACCATATTTACGACACTGCCCGGTTTGAAAATATGCAAGCCTCCCGAGAACCTTGCGGATTTTTTCCGGGGTTTAAGACTGATTACTGATAACACATCCTTTAATTCTATCTAAATATGAGACGACCGGGAAAAATTGTACCCTTATGAAATTTAAGGAAATACTGGAGAAATGAAATTCTGGAGATTGATGATGAGGAAGCGGATCGATTTGGAGTGTATACAAAAACTCTACCAAAGGAGCCTGACAGGCACATATTAACTGGACCGGAATCTGAATTTCTGCTAAAGGTGGAGCTTCGGATTTGAATATAACTGATAAAGAAACATTACTCTGGTTCTGCTAACTTGACTTTTAGTTTTACATTCTCCATTTTAACTCCTCTCCGTTTTCTGTTGACTGGACATCTAAATTATACACAGTGTTATCCCTCTAATAGTATGTATCTAACTAATAGTATGTATCTAATCCAACATAACGATTTTATCGGGATAGAAGCAATCCTCTGAATAGACTTCAAGATTCTTTTTGAATCTTACAGATTGATCCCGTCCCCCAGTTTTGGAAGTGGTTTTTGGACAGGATAACCCTCCAATCCTCCAAACTCTAAATGTTTGCAACTTACAAGACTTAATTCTGGCCTGGCCTCACAAGGAATCTCTATGAACCTGGCAACTGTTGGGAGCCTTGGATTGCCTACTTCAGCAGGATGCCCGCCGTTAGGGATGGTGAGCCTTTGGTAGGTTTCTGCATTCTCCTTTATTTCTTTAACTTACATGAATCATTAGCAGTATCTCCCTATCTGTTGAACCAATAGGCAAACATTCAGTACCCTTACCGACTGGAGCATTCTCTCCGTTCAAAAGGGAAACACACCAGCCTCTTTCTCTCATATCCTATTAATGATAAAATCAGTGAACAAACCAGAATGACCTTCCAACCCTTTATTCTCCCTCCACTACCCAAGGTTTTAAAAGACTACTTCACGCTTATATGAAAAAGGCTCGGTTTACTTTTGGGATTTCTAACTCCATCAACGTTTAAAAATAACTTTAGAGGCGATGTGGATGTGGTATTGCAAATCCCATCGCCGGTCTCATCGACAGGGTCACCAAGTGAGGTATCCGGCACATAAGAAACCGGGGCTCCAATTAGAGTATCTACAGCAAGATAATTACCACTAAGGAAACCACCTCCAATCACAGCTTTGCAATCACTTTCAAAGCAAAGTATGTCATTATCATAGATTTCAGGATTAGACGATTCACAAAATATTCCAGCAGCATGATAATTGTAGAATTCATATATGAGATTATGCCTGATAAGGGGAAATGAACTCTTTGTACAGAATATTATCGCTCCTCCTGTCTCAGCATGGGGAAATATGTATTTCAATTCACAATGAGAAATAGTAGGTGAAGAGCTGATAATTTTTATCAAGAAGTCACCTCCATGTTCTATTTTGCAGTATTCTAAAATTGACTCATTTGAACAATCTTCGAATATTATCCCGCCCCATAGGTTTGGGTGATTCTCATCTAACATGCCGTCTGATGTAAACACTATGCTATCTTCTGCGGTTCCCTGAGCAATTAAATTGCCCCTGACAACCAGGGCTACCCCAGGATCAAACCTAACAATTACCCCGGGTTCAATTATAAGCGTTTGGCCCTTTTCAACCACCAACGTACTATCTACAACATATGGACTATTATCAACTTTCCAGACTATTACATTCTCACCGTCATGATCCACAGAATCTTCAAAAATTCCACATCCACCAAGCATTACCAAGACAAACAAAATGGTGATAACAGCGAAAAAGACATGGCAGTTAATTATATATCTCATGACTACCATTCCCTCCCTCGTATTTGTTCCTTCTTCCCTCTTTATTCTGCTTCGACGATAAAGTTCCGGACCACGACTGCAATGATAAAATCCCTCTTGCGTTACTTTCCCTCTCCACATCCTCCTTTAGTTTTCCCAGCCCATACTATTGTGAAAACTGCACTTAAACCCTTCATACGCTATCCTCATCCTAGATGAATCAATCCCTACAGCAGTGCAGTATCGTGCCGTTCATTCCTACCGCCCATCCCTCATCTCGAGAAAGAAAGTATACCGATTCCAGGCAATCACCTATACTGCTCTCTGCCAAAGTCCATGAAGTACCGTTATAATACATAATGTATCCTCTCGGCCTTTCCTCATCCTCTGACCCGCGACCTCCAACTGCCCACCCGTTATTTTCATCTACGAAGTATATATCAGAAAGTCCCCAGGAGTCTGCAGGAGCTGGATTCTCCACCTGCTCCCAGCCCGTACCATCATAATGCCAGGTCTGGGCGGTATCTGGACCCGATTTTGCTCCATTATGAGCTATACCCCATGCATAAGTAGGAGATAAGAAGTGAACTTTAGAAACATTTATAATGGTGTCAACAACAGTCCAGCTACCATTGTTATAATGTAACATCCCATTGCCCAGACACCACCCTTCGTCATCAGTTAAGAACCACAAAGAAATTCCCCCATATTTACCTCTATATTGAGTGGTCCAGTTCTCACCATCATAATGCATAATCGTTCCAAACGACTCCCATTTTTTTGTCTGGGGATCATACCAGCGCTTACTCCAACATACCCAACCGCTTGTATTACTTGTGAAAAAAATGGATGACCAATAAGGATTTAAGGTGTCGCTATAAACCACTTCCCAGACATCCCCGTTGTAGTGTAGAATTGAATCAGAGTTCCCAATTGCCCAACCACTGTTCGATGAAATAAAATAAACGTCCCATAGGTCGAATCTAACAGGACAGTCAACAAGCTGCCAGCTTGAACCATCATAGTGAACAATAGTTCCTCTGTCTTCCACCGCCCAACCATCATTAGAGTTCACAAAATATACAGAATATAAATTCTCTTCCGTTGGACTCTCTACCTCATAC
>JACDNU010000085.1 GCA_017656505.1 Archaeoglobus sp.
AAGAACTTACTATTTCATAAATGACGTTGATGTGGATCGTTACTACATTGATGGCAGGTACACACAGATCATGGTCTCTGCAAGGGAACTTTCAATCGATTTGCTATCGCCGAGAGCAAAAACGTGGCTTAACGAGCATCTGATATTTACTCACGGCTATGGTGTTGTTGCCTCGCCGGTGAATTCCGTAACCAAGGTGGGGTTGCCGGATCTGATAATTGAGGACATACCTCCAAAGGGGAAAATAGCTATCGAAAGACCGGAGATATACTACGGTGAGCTGACAACGAATTATGTGATCATTAAAACCAAACAGAAGGAATTTGACTATCCGCTTGGCGAGGGAAATGTTCTAACAACCTATAATGGCTCGGGAGGAGTTAAGCTCGATTCGTACTTTAAAAAACTTATATACTCAATAAAATTTGCCGATGTTAGTTTTCTGCTGAGCAATTACATCACAACTGAAAGCAGTCTGATGTTTCACAGAAATGTAATAGATAGGTTATCCACGATAGCACCTTTTCTCACGTATGACAGAGATCCTTACATAGCCGTAATAGATGGAAAGCAGTACTGGATAACCGATTCTTATACGACCCTTGACAAATTTCCATATTCCGCAAAATATCCGACATTCAACTACGTTCGAAATCCAGTTAAGGTTTTTGTAGACACATACAACGGAACCCCCAAATTCTATGTTATTCAGGAAGAACCAGTCATTAGGGTTTTGATGAAAGCATTTCCAGATCTTTTCATCTCAGCAGATAAAATGAGTAAGGAAGAGTGGGCCCATATAAGGTATCCGGTTGATCTGTTTGAAGTTCAGGCTCACATCTACGCAACTTTCCACATGGATGATGCTAAAACATTCTACAACCGTGAGGATGTATGGGTAATCCCGCAGGAGATCTTAGAAGATAAGAGAATACAAATGGAACCCTACTACGTTATACTAACCCTGCCCGGAAACGATAAGCCAGAGTTCCTGTTAATGCTTCCGTTTAATCCAAAGGGAAGAGATAACATCATCGCTTGGATGGCGGCAAGATGCGATGAGAATTACGGCGAGTTAAGGCTGTATGAATTTCCGAAAGGTCAGCTGATCTATGGCCCTATGCAGATAGAAGCAAGGATAGATCAGAATGCTGATATCTCACAGTTATTCACTCTCTGGGGGCAGGTTGGATCGAAGGTAATAAGGGGCAATTTGCTCGTTATCCCAATAGAGAACTCCATACTGTACATTGAACCCATCTATCTGAGAGCCGTGAACGCTCAGATTCCGGAGCTTAGGGGCGTCATAGTTGTTTACAAAGACGTGCTTGCGATGAGACCAACGCTTGACGAGGCTTTGATAGCTGTATTTGGTGAGGAAGCTAAGAAGCCTGAAGTCATTGAGGAAGAAGATGTCCAGGATCTTGTAAAGCAGTTGGTTGAACTTTACAACAAAGCGATGGAGGAAGCGGGAGCTGGTAACTGGATCGGATTTGGCGAGTACCTTGAAAAACTTGGAGATACTATTAGCAAGCTAAATCAGAGTGTAGAGAAATAAATTTGGCTTGTAGGTACTATAACCAACATCTTTTTTTAATGATCACATAGCTAAGCAAATATATAATTAGTATGATTTTAAAAGTTATAAAACGCTCATTTAGGCTGATAGTATCTAGTCTCATAAGAGATTGGTTGGTAAAAGTATTTCTGTTCTGGAGATTCCACAAAATGGATGATCTTTTCACGCTTTTTTATTGCTTTGTGCATCTCATCAAGCTTCTTCCTATTGACCTTTATCCTTATATCTAACTTCATAATCCCTCAACCCTCCGGATTTAAATCTCTACTATAATAATGTTTTCTTTTTACCCATTTAAATCCTTCGTGTTTAGTTATCGCAGCGATATCGACAGGTCCTCCGATTGTAGGTGCACCAGGTCTAAATCTTGCATAGTTAATTGCGGCCTGAACCAGGAAGTCTGCTAAGTCGATAGCGTCTTGGATCGGCATTGCAGGATGTACCCATGAAAAATTATATCTATCCTCAAATATGTCAAGAATCTTCATTAGATCTTCATCTGAGAGACCTACTTCTTTTAATAAGTAAAGAAAACTCTCTGAGTAGCCTAAAACGATCCTCGATAGCATTTCTTTTTCTCCCGCCCATACGATTGGAGCTTCTACCTCACTTTTTTGTCTTCCATACCCTCTTCCAATTAAAACTGTCCAAACTTCAGGGGTACCTTTCTTTGCTGAGTATCCAGCAACGATAAACCCAATAAAAGGGGATGTTGGTTCTTTTGAATCTCCAAATTCTTTTGTATATTTCTTATCATGGAAATAAAGCAGGAGTTTGTCTACGATTTCCTCTATTGTATAGTTATTTTCGTCGATTTTCCATTCAGGGTTATTGGTGATAAGTTCCCTAAAATCTTTTGTAAGTGTAGAGGTTGAGGCAGAACCTATACCTCCATGCCCCCATGTGACCATCCCAACTGGTAACCCTTTATAAAGATTGAACACTTTATTGGCGTAATTGTAAACTTGTTCTCTTACTTCTTCTCCGACCGAGAAAAAAACAGTTGCAGCACTGTCTGCTGCAAGAACAACCCCATCATGGACTTTAATGCAAATTGCGATGGTCATGATTCCTACCCCATTTATTTAAGATCTATTTTTCTAGGTCGAAGTTTAGTTAAATTAGATCAATAGGGTACTGTCAAGTTAACACCTCCAATAGTTATAGAAAACCATAAAGCTCTCCAAC
>JACDNU010000086.1 GCA_017656505.1 Archaeoglobus sp.
ACCTACTCAAACCCTCTCTGCACACATTGAATCCTAATGCACCAAAAATGCAAAACGTGTATTAGGATGAAAGTTGTAGTAGGGTATGGGGAACTTGGATGGTTAAGGAATTTGAAGATAGAGTATGGGAAGGTTTAATAAAACTTGAGAAACTCCTAGAAGAAGAGACAGTGATCCTTGGAAAGAAAATTAACTCAACTCTAGGTAAGGGACCAGACCTTCACTTCTATCTCGAAGTTGTTAAGCAGACTAAATGCACCACACTACAAAGAATTATCAAACTTCTTGAGGATAGATGGTTCCGAAACCTCCTCTATGCTAGTCTAATATCCTGGGGAATGCATAACTTCTACTTTAAAAATAAAGGGCCTAAGCTCAAACCGTTTGAAAAGTTCAGTACAAATTTAACCACGCCCAAAGTTCTCAAAGGTCTTAAAGAGTTGGTAGGTCATTCAATAGAGGAGTTTATGGCTGTTGAAGAAACTGTGGTGGAAATTTATAGCTGTCTTGAACCCCTAGACCCTAAGAAGAGTAAGACAAAGATTGTAGGGCGTTCTAAACTTCTGCATTTCCTCCTTCCAAACCTTATCATGCCTATTGATTGGAAATATACTATGCCCTATTTTCACTTTGAAGCCACCCCTAAGAATGAGCTAGAACGGTTCATAACAATACACAATGTACTTTCACAATTTGTTAGGAAGAGTAAGTACCGACAGAAAATGGAGGAATTAGTGAGAATTGACGAAAAAACAGGAGGATGGAACCAAACAATCCCCAAAGTCATCGATAACTTGATAATCTACTGTAAGAAACATCCTGAGGAATGCAACTGCAAGGGGTGAGATATATCCCTATATCTCATCACGACTTCCCTAGTTGATACTTTACCGCCCATACCAAGGTATGAAATCAAGGTCAGGATGAGCACCACACTGGCCTAGAGAGAGGGTGTACCTATTTATTTACTATGTCCTGGCTACATGCCTGTGTCTCGCTCTTCTCTTTTGTTAGGTGGCCTGGCGGGTTGGAAGATTAGCAAGTTTTTGGGAGTAGAAAGGACTTTAAGAGGCAAAAGCAAAAATACTACTGATGATTTGTCATATGGAGTGAGTGAGGGAGGATGTAGAAGTGGGCAAGAAAAGTTGGTTTGTAGTTGGGTTCACTATAGGATTTCTCTTAGCTATTGGTGTAAACCCTACTGGGATAGTGATAGAAGTTCTCGAAAAAGTCCTAGAAAACTTCTATATAGTATTTGGCGTAGGAGCTACCCTTATAGGTTTGATTGTCCTACTTAAAATCCTGAACAAAGCTGAACCTGCTATTACGGCATTTGAGGCATATAGTGAAGGAGGAGGATTGGGGTTTGTGACTTTCTTCCTAGGACTTCTTGCAGGATTTACCATTATAAAAGTTCCACCAATTGGAGTTTTCCTTATTGTTGTTGCAATGATTCTTGAAAGATAGTGATTGCATTTTCTCTTCACTCCAGTTTTAGCTCTACTCCTTTCTTGTTTGCCTTGGCTATGAGGTAGTTGATTATCGCACAGGAAGTTACAAAAATGAACTTAGCATCCTCAAATTCTGGCATTTTCTCCCCTTCTGGGTCTGAGTGCCTAGCAACTGTGTTTGCGTATCTCCACAACTGCCCGATAGCCTTAGCAAAATGCTCATTAAGCTCTAAGATTTGCTGTACGTTGTGCGTGAGCTCTCCTAGTGTCCCATGTCTATGTGTAATGAGTTTCGCTACTCCTTCAACAGCTCTAATAGATGCTACAATTGAGTCTTTGTAATTTGGGTGTTCTCTATCAGATAAGTGCTTCAAAGCCGAAGACAAGTCATGACGAACTCCTTCCCATGGTGATACATTTTCAAAAGCATCTTCAATTTCCGCAATTTCAGTTTTCTCGTATATGGGCACAATCATACCATTAACAAATCTGTACCCAGCGTTTTCTTCCTCCAATACCCAGTTACAGTACTCCATGAATTTTTTGTTTCTTTCTTGGTCAGGCCAACTGTTAACAACAAATTCTAGAAAATCATAGACTTCATACCATTCACAGCTGGAGAAATGCTTCTTAATAATGTCATTGTATGCCCAATCCCATTTATCTATCCACTCAGGTCCTAACTCATCTACTGGACGTCGGAAGTAGCTGTCCCACATTCTGTAAAGAAAGCCTTTAATTATGTAATATGTTTCCGACGAGGTATTAGGTCCCATAAGCTCCGCAAATAATGGTCTATAGTGGAGAATTCTTGAGCGCACTGTTGCAATATATTCCCAGTAATAGACTTCAAGAGCATTCCATAATCGGGTTCGTAACTCATTACTTATATCCCCTACTTGTAACTCTTTTTCTTCTTTCTTGATTCCTTCTCTCTCAGAGAACAGTTTAGGCATAATCCCACCTATTTTTTTCTAAATGTATTGGATGAATTTAAGACTTTCTTTCCGGTTTGGCAAAAGGGTTTTATATCTAGATTTATATCTTACTATTGCCAGTAGTATAGACGCCATAGGGGTTATAGGCTCTATAGTTAGAGGTGACGGCAATGGGGAATGAAACCGGGCGGAAAACAACGATTTGGGTGAGTGTGGAGTTGAAGGAGGAGTTGCGGAAGATTGGCAGGATGGGAGAAACGTATGAAGATGTGATTAGAAGATTGTTGGATTGCTGGTGGGCCCGCGGGGATTCGAACCCCGGACCTCCACCTCGTAAGGGTGGCGTC
>JACDNU010000087.1 GCA_017656505.1 Archaeoglobus sp.
GAAATGTTACTAATGTTGATCTTAACAGGCATTTTGTTAAGACTTCCGGTGGGACAATTATAGTGGAGTCTGGTGCTGGTATTAGTCCAGATGTCAGGCTGGTGTGTGGGGTATCTGTGGCCTTTCGTGGGAACCTGAAAAATACTTGACAAAAAATTATGGGGGGGGGTAAATTAAAAAGGATTAAGAGGTAGGATTTGTATATGGAATGTCTCGTCAATAATCATGATTGGAGTGACTGAGGGGTCGTTTCGGATAATCTTCAGGTTGCAATTTTCATAACACTGTGGGGAAAGATACAGTGGGAATTGAAGCAGGATGTTTGGAGAGAAGCAAGATGATACAAGGGGGGATTTTATCGTTATTTCGTATGTGAGAGAATCACCGGGATGGGAATGAAAAGTATGAGAGTTAAAAACCTGATAGAAGTAGTATTTTTCATTCTGGTAGTCTTTGGAGGGTCATTAGTATCGGGAGAGCAGGCTGGAGGATTATTCGGAACAGTGTTACAGGACACAGTAGGTGGTGTTTCCCGGTTGAATTCCGGCAGGGGCGAAGATTCTAAATTCCCAACACAGTGCAGCTGTAAATATAATTTAAAAAACTATAATGGGACAACTGGTGTTGGCTGAAGCGATAGGGGTTGGAGCCGGGTTTTACAGCATGGCTGTTTTTGCTTCATTGGCACCGGAAGATCATTGTGAGAGGGAGACGGGACCTTTTGCAAGTAAGGGATTTGTCCACTCCTTAGTAGGATTTTATACAGGATATTGCCTTGGTAATTCCTGGGGAGTTTATCTGGGCGGGAGAAGCAAATACAAAGGTTCCTATTTGAATACTTTTTTAGGGATGTCCCTGGGAGTGTTAGGTGGATTTGCGGTGCTTCACTTTGCTTCGCGTTTCGATAATCCAAAGGTTTCCTGTGCTGCTCCGTATCTTCTGATTATAGCTCCGACTGTAGGTTCGTTTGCTGGTTTTTATAGCTCGAAGACAAAAGATGTCAGTAGGATTGAGCATCCGGGTGTGAATGTCTTAAGTAGCAGCGCTCGATTTGATTTTCCATTTCGATGTGATTTCTCGATTAACCTGGTGGGGGTATTTTTTTACTTTTAGGAGGGGATGGAGAATGGCAAAAAAGTTGTTAGTGACTAAACTATCTTTATTTTTATTTCTTACAGGGGTTGTGTTTGCTCATCAAATTGAGATTCATCAATATATCCCGAATATTCATCTGAAATTTGTAAAATTGTTCCCATTAAGAAAAGTCGGTGTTAAAACTCTAAGGGTAAAACAGAGTTTGAGCCAAAAACATGATGACAATTATGATATAAGATTCACTTTTGCTGAAAAAAAATGAATACAAATAGTCAAAAAATTGAAAGCAATGTAAAAGACAAAGTTTTTTATTATGGCAAACAATTTATTAGGGGAGAACTTTGCGGAGTAGGTTGCAGTTTTTTAAGTGCAGTAATTGCTGGCCCATTTTACCCTAAAGGTAAGCATGGAATTGTCGGCGCAGGTTATGTAGCAAGTGTCATGTATATTGGATATACAGTAGGTAATTCTATAGGAGTATATTGGTCAGGTAAAACTAAATATAAAAGTTCATATCTTAAAACTTTAGTTGGTTCAATAATTGGTGCAACTGTTGGACTTTACATTTTTGATCAGTGTGATGCAAAAGGACCTTTATGTTCTGCTCTTGTATTAGGTCCTCCAATAGGCTCAATTCTTGGTTTTAATTTGTCCCGTAAGTCAGGAGAAATGACTCATGGACGAGCCTTAATCAATTATTGCCAGGGTAAGTTGAGATGGTCATTGAGGGGTGTTAGAATTTGCTGTGATTGTTATCATGATCTTGTGTTAAAAGTTAGTTTATTTCAGGTTGATTTATAAAAGGGAAGGAGAAAATGAGTAAGAGACTATTTTTTAGTGCTGTTGTTCTATCGTTGGTTTTGGTGGGAGGTGCTAATGCACACAAACAAACTATGCATCAGCACATTACCCGGGAAGCTTTTAAATTGCTTCAAATGTCTTTTCCTGGAAAATCACCA
>JACDNU010000088.1 GCA_017656505.1 Archaeoglobus sp.
GCTCAAACTCTTTCCAGTTCTTTGAGATGGATTTAACTTCAAGCATGGCATCACCCCGTTATTTTGTCGAGGAATTCTTTTAGACCCGATTCCTTGAGAAGCTCCTCTATAAGTTCTGGCTTTTCATTAATCAGCTTTTCAACAAATTTTCTATAAAGCCCAGACATTGAGTCTCCATCGTAGTCTTTGGCAATAGCGAGAACATGCATAACGTCTTTGGGCTTGAGCTTTCTCTGGGCATCTTCTTTAAGCTGATTTAAGGAACGTTCAAACTGTGATAACGTGCTCTCCTTTTCTGCAAGTGCCGTGAGTAAAAGTTCGAGCTCTTTCTTTCCCTCGATGTTGGGATTCTCAATGTTTATATTGCCAAGGCCAAATGGTATAATCTCAATCTCCCCAATCCAAAAGGAATCTCCTTTTACAACTGGATGGAACTGTCTAAGGGAACTTTTTGCCCATTCCATAATATTCTGGGTGGTATCTATATCCCTTGCCACACCAACTTTATGGAGTTCTATCCTATGGAAATTTACCCAAGAAAGTATGTTTTTAAGAACTCGTTTCATTCTGTTTTTATCTTGGGCATTAATGAGAGCGATAACAGTGTCCCCCTTTTTGAATGTGATAGGAGGTAAATTAAATCCAGTCTCACCAAGCCCCTCTATTTCAACGTTCTCCTTTTTAAAACCATAAACGTTCTCGATTAAAGTTTCAAAGAAGACCTTGTCTGTTGGCCCTTCAACGAGTAATAGGTTGAGTTTCATGGTTCATCCCCTTAGATCAATCCCAAGGTCTTCCCTTAATTCTTTAGCGTTTTCAAATGTCTCAATACTATGTGTTAGCTTTCCATTTTCACGCTTCATGTAAATAACCCTGCCATCGATTTTAGCCTTGATGCCCTCTTCGAGGAGTATATCTATCAGCTCAAGGCTGTGAGTCGTTAGAAATACCTGGACGTTGTTTTCTTTTGCTCCCTTGATGAGGGACTGCGCCATAATTCTCAGAGATTTTGGATGGTGGAAGGCTTCTGCAGAGTCAATAAGAAGGTAACCATTTTTTCTCAGTGCTATTAACAATGATATTAGAAGGATGTTCTTAAACCCCTCCCCCATTACATAGTATGGATATACCCCATGGGATGTCTCCACGTACAAGATCCACTTGTTGTATTTGAGCAATGGGCTAAAATTTTTAATATCTGGATAAGCTAACTCTAAGCTTTTAATAGCTCGATTAATAATCCTCCTTTCATACGCATATGAATACAAGGTTTCAACGTAATTGGCCTTTCTTAGAGTTAATGGTGTTAAAAACTCAAAAGAGGTTTCTGGATAAAAAACTGAAGACAACATCATTTCTGATATAGTGTCCTTGGAAATAACCGAAGACTTCTTTATTGAGCTTATATACCCTCCATCTCTGTAGTTTGTACGAATCGAGAAATAGCCATAGTCTTTCCTAAGACGAACATGCTTCCCTTTCAAATGTATAAATGGCTCTTCTTCGTCTTCCAAATAGAAGAACAAAGACGATTTCGATGATTTCTTTTTGTATCTTTCTAGGTATCTTTCTAGTTCAGCTATACAAGCATTATTGTATCCAATAATTTCAATTCTCTCTTTTTCCATATTGCCTTCTTTTCCTATACTAATTCCAAATGAGTCAGAATTTCCATAGAATAAGTCATTAGCTACTTGTTTCCCATACCACCCTCTCCAAATTAATATTTCTCGTAAAGAAGCTTCTAATATTTTTGGACCATCATTAGCTCCCAACGCTAGTGCAAGAGCCTCAAGAATGCTTGACTTGCATGAATTGTTCTTTCCTGCAATCACATTAATCTGTCCAAGGTCCTTAAGTTTCAAGCTCTTAATTCCTCTAAAGTTTTCAATTGATAGTGAAGTGATCACAGTCATCACCCCA
>JACDNU010000089.1 GCA_017656505.1 Archaeoglobus sp.
TTGAACATTATTGGGTCGTAAGTGAGCGAAAGAACGTGGGGCCTCGTGGCAATATACATGAAATCAAAGAAGGGCTTCCTCTCAAGGGCCTGTGCCACAACTGTTTGAAAGTCCCACTCCTTGAACTCAACTCCAATCCTCATCATGCGACTTAATTTTCTATACATGGTTCTCCAAGTGATTTCTATGACTAAATCACACTCATAGCGCTTTCCATCGGCCTTAACCATCTGTCGAGGGAAGAGAACGGCATGGGGTTTTTCACCGAAGGATGTGGTGGTATAATGATAACTTTGATATTCAATTATCCTCTCAGCAACATCGGCCGCTTTATGCTCTTCATTGTTCCCATGCTCCTTCAACCATTCTCGATATTGTTCAAGAGTCAAGCCCTTGGCCATGGCCCTCACGCTCCTTCAAAGTTTTGTGGTTATGAACGCGTCTAGGGTTCTTTTTGCATACTTGTCATTCTTTTTCAAGATCTCACGAGCTCCAGGCGTCCATGTCTCGTAGTACATGTGTATCACATAGTGCGGCCTATGCATCGCTAAATGGCCTAATGCTGCCGCGGCGTTCTTCGTAGCCTTCTCAGCTTTCTTTATTTTGAGTATCGCCTTGTCGAGGAGAAGGTCGTCGATTTCAGTTACTCTAAGCTCGCGGTGTTGGGGGTTGTGGAGAAGGCTGTCAATGTATCCAAGATCATCATTTAGCCTTTTCAGCTCGTCTTCGATCTCTTTCTTGAGCTTCATGAGCTTCTTGCGCTTCTTCTCAAGCTGCTCAACGTGCTCGGAGAGCACTTTGATATGCTCTCTCAATAACTGTCTCTTCTTCTCATGAAGCTCGTCAAACGCTTCTTCGCCGCCCTCGAGGATTAATTTTTCAAGCTCTCGATACGTCCAGACCACGGGCCTCACGCTCCTTCTTTAGAATCTCAAAGATGTATTCCATTTCCTCGTCTTCTAGTTCATCGAAAGTCATTGGGCCATTCAGAAACTTTTTTGAGAGCTCTTTCGCCTTGTCTATGATTTCACAGGAATACTTGTCAATTATCTTCATTCCATCGAGGCCGTATTTCTTGGCATAATCTATTATCCCTTCTTTGATGTGCTCTGTGATGCTCGTTTCTACCAATCTGTCTCTAACATCCTCAGCCACGCTCATCACGCTCCTTTCTTTTGATGAGTCCCTCTTTTTCAAAGATGTTTTTCATAATCCACCTTTCCACCGTTTCATAAGAATGTCCCGGACAAAATGCCGCCACTCTACGTTTTTTGCCAATCCTAACGCTAAGCCAATTCCAGCCAGCGTCTATTGCCTCTTCTTTTGTTCTAAACTTGGCAGTTGTTCCACAAATGGAGCAAATCAACTCAATCACGGCCATCACGCTCCTTTTTCTTGATAGTCGCACCAATGCCAAAGGATACTTCTTTTCTGTTTCCCCAATAAGAACGAGCTGTAAGGCTGAAGTAGGAATGGCTCTTCGTTTCTTTATCTTCAAGATGGAAAACCAGTTTTACTTCTTCCCAATTCTCATCAGTTAGCTCAATTGCTTTTCTAATTGCGTCTAAGGCTTTCTCTGGTTCATAGTTCTCATAAAAGTAGGCGTCTTCATCTATTGCATCATACTCTGCTAAAACATCTGCATCGTCAAGTGGTGCATCCCTTGACGCTTGAAGCTCTATATAAGCAATATCGGAGAATCTGTGCTCTTGGATAAAGCTGAAATATCCCCAAGCTTTTTTCTCTTCAAT
>JACDNU010000090.1 GCA_017656505.1 Archaeoglobus sp.
GAATGAGGGTGGTGCAAGATTTAGACTTGCTGAGCTTGGTGTCGAAGTAGAAAGCAATCTTAACGAGGCTATTGCTTTGTATGAAAACGCAGAGAGCATATTCAGAGACACGGGGAATGAGCTTTTACTCATGTCGGTGAAATTAAATTTAGGATATTTGTTCTACACCCTTAAGGATTACCAGAGTGCATACCAAAACTACAAGGAAGGGATAGAGATAGTGGAGGAGATAAGATACACGATAAGAAATCCTGAAGATAGGAGGAAGTTTCAGGAGAAATACATAGAGGCTTACAAGAACATGGTTTACTCCTGTATAAAACTTGGGAAAGATAGGGAGGCTTTTGAGTATGCGGAGAGGGCTAAGAGCAGGAGCTTTGTTGAACTTTTAGCGAGCAAAGCGGAGGCTGAGGTGGATAGAAAAACGAGAAAGAGGTTGGAAGAGCTTCAATTTCTGCTTGAGTCTGATGGTTTCGGAGAGCTCAGGCAGATAGAGGGGCAAATGATGATGGTTGAAGTTGATGTTAAAAGTAAAACTAAAAACAAAGCTAAAAGTAAAACCAAAGCTAAAACCGAAAGCAAAATAAACAAGAAAGAGATTTTGGATGAGCTCAACAGGATATATTCGGAGATTATTGGTAGGTTTCTGCCTCCGGGATTTAAACTGGAGCCAACCTCTCCTGAAGATTTAAAGTTTGAAGGGACGATTTTGGAATACTTCATAGCAGATGAAGTAATAGCATTCGTAATAAACGATGGAGAGCTACAGGTGAAGCTCCTAAGTGAGGGGCTACAGATAAAGAATAGAATAGAGGGATTGGTGAAAGAGCTCATCGAGATCACAAAAAAAATAGTGAACTACCTCAAATTTAACGCTGGCTATCATAAAAATTGCATCTCCAACATTGAAAGAGCTAGAGAAATTCTTGAGGAACTATACAGATACCTAATAGAACCACTTGAAAAGGAGAAATTGCTGAAAAACAGGATTATAATCATCCCCCACGGAGTTCTACACTACATCCCCTTCCAAGCTCTTATGGATGGAGAGAAGTATCTGATTGAGAAATACTCTATATCGTTTGCTCCTTCAGCAACTTCAATAAGGTACATTCTGGAAAGGAGAGAATTTGAGTTAAGTAATAGAGCACTCTTGGTTTACAATGAGTCGAACCTTAGATTTTCAAAACCTGAAATTGAAAGGATTTTCAAAATTTTGAGTAAAAGAGGATTTGATTTGGATATACTTCCCGATAAAGAAGTTGAGCCTACTAAAAAGGAGATTTTAGGCAGGATAGAGAGAAAAAGGATTGTTCACTTTGCAGGACATGCCCGCTTTAATTCAGAGAATCCAAGGCTGTCTGGCTTGCTTCTAAAAGATGGTTATCTTACGATTTTAGATTTGCTCTCAGTGAATTTGAGTTCAGAACTCATTACTCTCTCGGCATGCGAGACCGCTATGGGCATTGCTTCGAGAGGCGATGAGATAGATAACCTCGTTAGGGCGATCCAGCTTAGAGGAGGGAGATTTGTGATTGCTACTTTGTGGTCGGTGGATGACAGAAAAACTTTCGAGATTATGGAAGAGTTTTATCGAAATCTTGACTCAAAGAATCCAGTATATGCGATGAGAGAAACCTTGCTTAACTTCATAAAAAAGAAAATGAATTTCACTTATTGGGCTCCGTTTCAGGTTTATGGTGTTTAGTTAATTCAATAGGCTTT
>JACDNU010000091.1 GCA_017656505.1 Archaeoglobus sp.
AAAAAGGATCTGAGAGCTTTGGTAATTCTTTGGTTCACTGAAAGCCTTTCCCAAGCAAGAGCATATGAGGATATCGATATTAAAAACCACATCGTTGAAAATATGAAGCTAAGTAGATTTACACTTACAAAGGATTGCTTAGAGTTCGAATTTAGTGTTAGACCTCATGGTGTCTTGGAAAAGGAATAAGAGGAGGATGAGATTGTGAACCAAGAGGAGGGTTGAGAAGTTTAAAAAAAAGAGGAGGTTTAGAAGAGGTGTGAAAAAATGATTCTGGAAAAAGTACCGCTCGATATCGCAGAAAGATGGATTAAAATTTTGATAGAAGAGGGCATAGATGAAGAGGTAGCAGAAAACATTGTAGCTGTTGTTAGGGGAGATCCAGAGCTAATTTTTGGGGAGCCAGATGAGAACACAGTTGAGGTGGTTAGAGAGATACTTGATGAATTGGATTTGGAGAAGTTTGGAGTTGTAGATGGGTATCTTGTCAAGGAGGAAATGTTGAGGGAGTTAGAGACAAGAATACAAGAAATTACAAGAGTTTCTTATGAAAAAGAGACACTTATCCCTGTGATAGCTGTGAGGGAGGGAGATTTAAGAGAGATAGACCCAATGCTCAAATTGAAACATAGCATAGTAAAGGAAATGTTGGAGAAAGCAAAGGACAGAATTCAGGAAGATCTGGGTGATGTGAAGTTGGATGAGGTAGAAGATGTGCTTACAAGGGTTGCAATGAGTGCATTAACCATGCATGAAGAGAAGTACGAAGAAGTTCTTAAATTAGCACTTTACGGAGATGATCCGGAGAGGGATAAGAAGTTTGAGAGCTTGAAGGAGAGGATTAGAGAGCTGATGAAAGATAAGTGAATTCGATAAATAAAGTATAGAGAGGGGTTGTGACAAAACTTATAGGGGGCATACCTATGCCTAAAAGGGAGTTAGTGGAATTTATCTACAATCTGATGGAGTTGGAGAGAGCTGGAATAGATGCAGAAGTAGAAGTTGATGCCTTGCAATACATCAACTCGAAGATAGAGGAGTTGGGGATAACCGCTAAGGATTTTGATAGGGATAAGTTCGGGGTTGGGTTGTGGTTGCTAAATAAAGGTTTGCAGGTAGATGGGTTGAAGAACTTTCTATTGCTTTCTATTGATTGTTTTATTGAATTTAGAGAGGGTGTAGATGGGGAATGGTATGCTAGGGCTTTATTGGGTGAGGGTAATGCAAGAGTGGGGCTTGCTAGGCTTGGTATAGATGCTAAGGAGAATTTGGAGAGGGCTGTTGAGTTGTGTAAGGA
>JACDNU010000092.1 GCA_017656505.1 Archaeoglobus sp.
AGATCTTGGAGCTGATGTGATCAAGGTTGAACCCAAAGAGGGAGATATGTTTCGCAGAATTTATGCCGGAGCCTTCTCGATACTATCAAGAAACAAGAGGTCCATAGCCCTCGATCTAAGAAAAGAGGAGGGTAAAGAAATACTTAGAAGACTGATAAGGGATGCAGACATATTGGTTGAGAGCTTCACGCCCGGAACGCTTGAAAGGATGGGATTTGGCTTTGAAGATGTATGCAAGCTAAATGGGAGAATAATCTACTGCTCTCTCTCGGGATTTGGGCAAACCGGGCCATATTCCGCAAAGAGAGCCTTCGATCCTGTAATCCAGGCGATGTGCGGGACAATGGCTGCAACAGGCGAGCCAGAAGGCGAACCAGTAAGAACTGCAGGTTCGTTCATAGACTTCGGAACGGGAGCACTTCTGGCCTTCTCAATCGTCTCAGCATTAATGCTGAGAAACAAAACTGGAGAAGCTCAGAGGGTCGACGTCTCGCTATTTGATGCCGCTATTTCGTTCATGGGGTACTGGATTACCTACTACTCGCTGACAGAAGAGCTACCAGAGAAGATGGGTACTGCTTACAAAGCCTATGCCCCCTACAGACTCTTCAAGACAAAGACGAAGCCGATCTATATCTGTGTTTACGACGAGAAGACGTGGAACAGCTTTTGTGAAGCTTTGGGTTTTGATGATCTTAAAAGCGATCCGAAATACTCAACAAATGAAGGAAGATGTAGAAACAGAGAGCTGCTGGAGAAAACCATCGAGGATCGGCTGAGAAGCATGGATTGCGAGGTGGTTTTCGAGAGGTTATCAAACGCTGGAGTTCCCTGTGGTCCGATGCTTTCTGTTGCAGACCTCCTGAACAACCCACAGGTTCTTGCGAGGAACATGATTTTAAAACTTGAACATCCCGACGGAATGGATGTTCATGCAGCGGGATTTCCGGTTAAGATCATGGGTATAGAAGAAGGGATTAGAATCCAACCTCCCAGGGTGGGTGAGCACACCCTTGAGGTTTTGAAGGAGATTGGTTATTCGGAAGGGGAAATTGAGAGGTTGAAGGAAAATGGAGTGGTAAATTTCCAATGATCTTAAATTTTTAAGCTTTCACATCCTTATTTCCAAATGCAAACCAATACCTTTCCGGCTGTATCTATCCCGAGATTGTGCCCATACTAAGCTTCAAGAGTTCTCAAGATAAACATATCGGTTACCGATACTCTTTTATGCTAGGGAATAGAGACAAAGATGATGAAACT
>JACDNU010000093.1 GCA_017656505.1 Archaeoglobus sp.
AGTATCTCACCTATGTGGAACCCCTAGGGTATTTGCTCAGCAGATTGATAAAGCTTACCTTGGGTTGTACGCCTCCCTTCTCTTTAGCATGTAGTAGATGCATACCAGCATTTTTCTTGCTGTGGCTACAATAGCTATGTTGTGTCCCCTCCTCCTCTTGATTCTTAGATAAAAATTGCGAAGGTATTCATCGTGCCTTATTGCTACGTTGGCACATTGGATGAGAATCCATCTAAGCATCCTTGAGCCCTGCTTTGTTATATGACCTCTAATTTTCTTATTTCCTGACTGTTTTATTGAGGGACATAAACCGGCATAGTTTATGAGTTTGAACTTGTTCGGGAAACGATTTACATCTCCTATTTCAGCTTTAATTAGTAAGGCGGAGTAGTAACTTATTCCGGGGATGGTCGTTAGAAGGATTGCATCATCGTTCTGCCTGGTTTTTTCTACAATTATTCTATCTACTTTCTTTATTTCCTCGTTTATTCTGTCGATTATTGATAAATAGGATTCCAGAATTTCCCTATCAATTTCCTGTAATTCAATCCCATCAAGAAATTCCCTTCCCTTCTTTGTGAAAGGACTGGGGTAGTCTATTATCCCGTTCTTAGCAAGGATGGCATGTACTCTATTCTTCAATCTATTTCTGTCTTCTATCAAGGCTTTTCTTGTTCTTGTAAGATCTCTTAATTCTCTCACTTCCTTAGGCGGTACATATGATTCTGCTATTAAGTTTGCTCTTAACAGATGAGCAAGCATCTTAGCATCCAGACGATCGTTCTTTATTCTTGCTTCAGCAATTGCTCTTGTTTTGTACGGATGGGCTAGTTTGACATTCATGTAGTTTTCCAGGATATCGTAGATGAATCTGTAGTTGGATGTTGCCTCTATTACTGCTTTAAATCCTTTGTATTTTGATGCAAACTGCTCTAAGCTTTCTCTGGAGTTCTCTATTTTGGCTTCTTCTTTTATTTCTCCCAATTCATCTACCACGGTTACATAGGTATACCTTTTGTGCACATCAATTCCAATGCAGACCGGATACTCACCTATTCGTGCTTCTATCACACTACCACCATCCTTTTCGCCTGTTAAGTCAAAATTTCGCGCTTATAGCGCAAAGATACATCTAACTGCAGGCTTTTAGCTCGGTCTGCTGAAAAGGGTTCCAACATGTTGTCAAAATTTCCATGTTAAGTGCCACATTAATCATGCTTCCGATAAAAGAGGTTAT
>JACDNU010000094.1 GCA_017656505.1 Archaeoglobus sp.
CGATCGCTAAGTTTAATTGAATCGGGCAAATAAGTAAGCACCGATGGTAAAACCATATCAAATTGAAATCCGACAAAAGGTTCCATATTATTAATAGAAAAATTTATCCAGATAGGATGACCAGAACGACCTGATGCACTCTTCATATGAAGCTCATTTACGGCAAACGCTACAGCGTTTAAATCGATGGTGGTTTGGGGTTCATCAGGGTCATTGGAATAAATAGTTAGTTTTTCAGAATATGTACCTTTAGCTTGAGGTTGAAATCGAACATTGATGGTGCGATATCCACCAGGTGGAACGCTAAGCGAGATATCTCCTAAAATTTTGAAAGCATCATTATCTATAACAATTTTCGAAATATATAAATCTTGATTCCCAATATTACTAATCTCTAACATGCGATCTGTATAGGATTGAAGAGGTGTCTCGCCAAAATTCAATTCTGAGGGCGAAACCTTAATATCTGGTGCCATAATCACTATACAGCCATTGGAAAATCCTGTAAGGATGTTTGTTGAGTTGATATCACTTATGATTGGATTTAAAAGGGTTATAGGGTAGCTTCCTGGTTTAGAACCTAATACAACCTGAAAATTGAGTACACCGCCCGTATCACCCTGAAAAAACGATTGAAACAATGAATAGGAAATCACTCTTAAGATATTTCCATCTAAAAAGCTAGAAAAAAGAGCGTGGCCATTAGCACGACTGGTAAGTTGCACAGAGTTGGGAATGAATTGAACCTGATCCGGCAGTTGAATATCAGTTTGAAAGGCAACGAAATCATCGCTGTTGTTAATTACTAATACAACTGTAATTGTGTCTCCGGGTTGACCGGAAACATTCTGAATTATCATTTCATTTTGTGCCATTATCAGCGGAGATGACACAAAAAAGCCTAAGTATAAAAATAATATAAGTCTTCTTTTCATAACTCATTAAATATTTACTTATCTATGTTGTTTTATCGAATTAATAACATTTTCTTACTGGCAATAAAATTGCCGGCTTTTATACGATAAATATATAATCCACTGGATACTGGACAGTTACTTTGGTTACGGCCATTCCAGATGACTCTGTGGTATCCAGGGCTCTGATTCTTGAACTCAAAAGTATAAATTTTCTGCCCCAAAATATTGAAAATCT
>JACDNU010000095.1 GCA_017656505.1 Archaeoglobus sp.
AGAAGGAGAGAAGATCGAGTACAAGGACGGCAAGCTAATCGTGCCGGAAAACCCGATAATACCCTACTTTGAAGGAGATGGAATAGGAAAGGATGTCGTGCCTGCTGCGATAAAGGTTCTGACAGAGGCTGCTAGACTGACGGGAAGGGAGATAACTTGGTTCAAAGTGTATGCTGGAGAGGATGCTTACAAGCTTTATGGCAACTACCTCCCCGATGACACCCTCAAAGCAATTAAGGAGTTCAGAGTTGCTTTGAAAGGTCCCCTGACAACTCCCGTTGGAGGCGGTTACAGAAGTCTTAACGTTACGATAAGACAGATCCTCGATTTATACGCAAATGTAAGACCAATCTATTACTTGAAAGGGGTTCCATCTCCAATCAAATATCCGGAAAGGGTGGACATGGTGATATTCAGGGAGAATACCGAGGATGTCTATGCGGGCATCGAGTGGCAGAGAGGCAGCGATGAGGCTCTCAAGGTAATAAAATTCCTTGCAGACGAGCTTGGTGTGAACATTAGGGTGGATTCTGGCATTGGGATAAAGCCGATAAGCGAGTTCGCAACGAAAAGACTTGTCAGAATGGCGATAAGGTATGCGATCGAGAATGACAGGGAGAGCGTAACCCTCGTGCACAAAGGAAACATCATGAAATATACGGAAGGAGCCTTTCGTGATTGGGGATACGAGGTTGCAAAGGAAGAATTTGGCGATAAAACGATTACTGAAGCTGAACTCTGGGAGAATTATGGTGGGGAGGCAAAGGGCAAGATCGTCATCAAGGATAGAATAGCTGACAACATGTTCCAGCAGATTCTCACGAGAACGAATGAGTACGATGTAATAGCTCTTCCGAATCTCAACGGCGATTACTTGAGCGATGCGGCAGCAGCTATGGTAGGCGGGTTGGGTATCGCTCCCGGCTCGAACATCGGAGACGGCTTGGGAGTTTTTGAACCCATCCACGGCTCAGCTCCGAAATATGCTGGGCAGAACAAGGTTAATCCCACCGCAGAAATCCTTACCGGCGCTCTGATGTTCGAATATCTGGGATGGAAGGATGCTAGCGAACTGATTAAGCGGGCAGTTGAGAAAACGATTCAGAGCGGGATCGTAACCTATGACATCCACCGACACGTTGGCGG